>NZ_DLNJ01000033.1:6013-93449 GCF_002478345.1 Microbacterium sp. UBA7513 | reverse complement strand
AAGAACACGCGCAGCATGTGCACGCCGATACCGGCGATGAAGACGAGCGCGGCCCAGTGGTGGATCTGGCGGACCAGCAGGCCACCGCGGAGGTCGAACGAGATGTGCAGCGTCGACTCGAGAGCCGACGACATCGCGATACCGCGCATGGGGGCGTAGGCGCCGGTGTAGTGCGTCTCCACCATGGATGCCTGGAAGAAGAACGTCAGGAAGGTTCCGGAGAGGAACACGACGACGAAGCTCCACAGGGCGATCTCTCCCAGCATGAACGACCAGTGGTCGGGGAAGATCTTGCGACCGAGCTCCTTGACGAAGCCCGAGAGGCTCGTGCGCTCATCGATGTAGTTCGACGCGGCGCCGACGAAGCGGCCGCCGAGAGGCGCCTTGGTGTCCTTCTCGTCCTTGGACAGCGTTGCGGTGCTCAATGGCGCTCCCAGAAGCTCGGGCCGACGGGTTCGGTGAAGTCGCTGCGTGCGATGAGGTAGCCCTCGTCGTCCACGGTGATGGGCAGCTGAGGCAGCGGCCGAGCGGCCGGGCCGAAGATGACCTTCGCGTGGTCCGTGACGTCGAACTGCGACTGGTGGCACGGGCACAGCAGGTGGTGGGTCTGCTGCTCGTACAGCGCGACGGGGCAGCCGACGTGCGTGCAGACCTTGGAGTACGCGACGATGCCGTCGTAGGACCAGTCCTTGCGGTCCTCGGCTTCGATGAGCTGCTCCGGGCGGAGGCGCATCATCAGCACGATGGCCTTGGCCTTCTCCTCGAGGTAGCCCTCATCGTGACCGAGCTCCGCGAGGTCCTCCGGGATCACGTGGAACGCGGAGCCGAGCGTGACGTCGGCGGCACGGATGGGGGTGCCGTCGGGGTCGCGCACCAGGCGCATGCCCTCGTCCCACATGGTGTGCTTCAGCAGCGCGACCGGGTCGCCCGCGGTGGGGTCGTCCGGCGTGGAGTGCGGAGCAAGGCCGCGGAACAACGTCACCCCGGGGATGATCGACGCGACGATCGCTGCGAACAGCGAGTTGCGGATCATCGTGCGACGGCCGAAGCCCGACTCCTCGTTCGCGTCGGCGAAGGCCTTGATGGCTGCCTCACGCGTCGAGTCCTTGCCCCGGGTGGGGTGGCGGTGCTCGACGTGCTCCTTGTCGGACATGAGGGCCTTCGACCAGTGGATGGCGCCGATGCCCAGGGCCAGCAGCGCGAGCGCGATGCCGAGACCGATGAAGAGGTTGTTCTGACGGATGTCGATGAGAGCGCCGCTCTCGATCGGGAACAGCATGTAGGCGGCGACCGCCCAGATGCTGCCGGCGAGCGACAGGTAGAACAGCGTGTAGACGGTGCGGACGGCGGCCTTCTCAGCCCGCGGGTCCTTGTCGGTCATCCGCTCGCGGTGCGGCGGAAGACCGGGGTTCTGCACGGGATCGCTGACTGCGACACCCAGCCCCGGAGAGGGCTGGTAGGCCCTGTCAAGAGCCTGCGAGTCGTCGTCGTGTGCCATGGTGCTCCTCGTACGTTCCTCTTCGATGAATAAGCGTCAGTTGGACTTCGCCGTGATCCACACGGTGATGGCGACCAGAGCGCCGATACCGAAGATCCACACGAACAGGCCCTCGGAGACCGGTCCGAGCGAGCCGAGGGAGAAGCCGCCGATCTGGACGGACTGCTGCTGGAAGAGCAGAGCCGAGATGATGTCGCGCTTGTCCTCGTCGGACAGGTTCATGTCGCCGAAGACCGGCATGTTCTGCGGGCCGGTGACCATGGCCGCGTAGATGTGCAGCGCGCTGGTCTCGGTGATGGCCGGAGCGTACTTGCCCTCGGTCAGTGCGCCACCGGCAGCGGCCACGTTGTGGCACATCGCGCAGTTGACGCGGAAGAGCTCGGCGCCGTGCGCCACGTCGCCTTCGCCGTCGAGGATCTCGTCAGCGGGGTACGTCGGGCCGGGGGCTTCGGACTGCACGTAGGCCGCCATCGCGAGGATCTGCTCCTCGGTGAACTGCGGCTCCTTCTGCGGAGCCTGCGGTCCCTGCATCTGCAGCGGCATACGGCCGGTCGACACCTGGAACTCCACCGCCAGCTCGCCGACGCCGTAGAGGCTCGGGCCGTTGGGGGTGCCCTCCAGGTCGAGGCCGTGGCAGGTGGCGCAGTTGGCCGTGAACAGCTTCTCGCCGTCTTCGACCGTCAGCTGCGTCGATGCCGTGGGGGCGTCGTTGGCGGCGAAGGCCGCCGTCGCGCCCGCGTACACCGCACCGGTGATCATGAGGCCTGCTCCGATGAGTGCGGCCGCCGCCAGTGGGCTGCGACGACCGCTCGAACGGCGCTTCTTCTCTCGTGCCATCTCGGGGATCAGCTCCGCTCTTATTTCAGGAAGTAGATAACGAAGAACAGCACGATCCAGACGACGTCGACGAAGTGCCAGTAGTAGGACACCACGATCGAGGAGGTCGCCTCCTTGTGCCGGAAGTTCTTGACGGCGTACGCGCGGCCGATCACCAGGAGGAACGCAACGAGTCCGCCGGTGACGTGGAGGGCGTGGAAGCCGGTGGTGATGTAGAAGGCCGAGGCGTAGGCATCAGCCTGGATCGGCATTCCCTCGGCGACCAGCTGGGCGTACTCCCAGACCTGACCCGAGACGAAGATCGCGCCGAGGGCGAAGGTGAGGAAGAACCACTCGACCATGCCCCAGCCGAACAGACGACGGCGGCCGGCACCGTTCTTCTGTCCCTTGCCGATCTTGTACGGCTGCAGGTCCTCCGCCGCGAACACGCCCATCTGGCACGTGAACGAGGAGAGCACGAGGATCGCCGTGTTCACTGCCGCGAACGGAACGTTCAGGAGCTCGGTACGGTCGGCCCACAGCTCGGGTGAGGTGCTGCGGAGGGTGAAGTAGATCGCGAAGAGTCCCGCGAAGAACATCACCTCGCTGCCGAGCCACACAATGGTGCCGACAGCTACCGGGTTGGGCCGCTTGATGGTTCTCGCCGCCGGGGCATACGTCGCTGAGGTCGTCACCCCTCCATTATGGCCGATCCGCGAGCGTGATTCTTGCACCCCAGACCCTCGATTCGCCGTTCGGGGACTTAGGGGACCCTAAGAAAACACTGCGAATACCCGGTGAATACGCGGGAAACGCCGTCCCTTCGTCGGCTGGGCGCCCGCCCGGATCGCACTGCACGTTTTCTCTGCGCCGATAGGATCGCACACATGGCTGATTCCCTGACCTGGTCCGACGTGCTCACCTCTCTCCTGGAGCGTCGCGACCTCAGCGTCTGGGAGTCCACCTGGGCCATGCGGCGGATCATGCAGGGCGAGGTCTCCGAAGCGCAGCTCGCCGGGTTCCTCGTCGCTCTGCGCGCGAAAGGCGAGACGATCGACGAGATCGTCGGTTTCCGGGACGCCATCCTCGAAGCCGCCGTGCCGCTTCCGGTCTCTCCCGACGTGCTGGACATCGTCGGTACGGGCGGGGACCGGGTGGGGACGGTGAACGTCTCGACGACGGCTGCCGTCATCATCGGTGCCACCGGGATCCCGGTCGTCAAGCACGGGAATCGGGCCGCGAGCTCCGCGTCCGGCTCCTCCGATGTTCTCGGCGCTCTTGGCCTGGAACTCTCGCTCGATCCTGCGGCCGTCGCCTCGATCCTCGACCGGACGGGTATCACCTTCGCCTGGGCGGGGGCCTTCCACCCCGGTTTCAAGCACGCCGGCGCGGTCCGTTCGCAGCTCGGCGTGCCCACGGTGTTCAACATGCTCGGACCGCTCTGCAACCCCGCGCGCGCCGAGGCGAACGCGGTCGGCGTGGCGCAGATGGAGCGGGTGCCGCTCATCACCGGCGTCTTCCGCACACGGGGTGCCACTGCGTTGGTGTTCCGTGGCGATGACGGACTGGACGAGCTCACGACCACCGGCCACAGCCGCATCTGGGAGGTCACCCGCGGGGACATCCACGAGCACGACCTCGACCCGCGCGACCTGGGGATCCCTCTCGCTGACCTGTCCCATCTGATCGGCGGCTCTCCCGCCCACAACGCCGAGATCCTCCGCCGGACCCTTGCGGGGGAGCAGGGACCGGTGCGGGACATCGTGCTCCTCAACGCCGCCGCCGGGATCGTCGCCTTCGAGCTGTCCCAGGACGCGACCCAGGTGCAGCGGCCGATCCTCGAGCGCCTCCGCGACGGCCTCGCCCGGGCGTCCGCTGCGGTGGATGACGGGAGTGCACTGGCGAAGCTCGACCAGTGGATCGGCGTCAGTCGCGAGCTGGCTTCCCCGAAGGAGTGACCATGGACCCGGTCGACGCGCTGCTCGAGATCGCTTCGCTGCTGGAGCGCGAGCGGGCGTCGCGATACCGGGCCAAGGCGTTCCGTCAGGCGGCGGCCACCTTCCAGGAGCTTCCGCCTGACGTGCAGGACGATCCGACGCGCCTTCGGGCTGCCAAGGGCATCGGCGAGTCGACGTTCGCCGTCATCCGGCAGGCTCAGGCCGGAGAGGTGCCGGAGTATCTGATCGAGCTCCGTGGCGACGTGGAACCCGAGAAGGTGTCGGTGCTCCGGGGGAAGCTCCGCGGTGACCTGCACGCCCACACCGAGTGGTCGGATGGGACGACCTCCATCGAGGTGATGGCTGCTGCCGCCCGCGCGCAGGGCCACGAGTACCAGGCCATCACGGATCACTCACCGCGCCTCCGCGTGGCGCGAGGCCTGTCGGCTGAGCGACTCCGAGAGCAGATCCCGCAGGTGCGGGCGCAGTCGGGGGACGGGTTCACGCTCCTCGCCGGTATCGAAGTGGACATCCTGGAAGACGGCGCGCTCGATCAGGACGATGCGCTCCTCGCGGACCTGGACATCGTCGTCGCCTCGGTGCACTCCAAGCTCCGGATGGATGGACGGGCGATGACCGCGCGGATGATCGCGGCTGTCTCGCATCCTCGGGTGAACGTCCTCGGGCACTGCACCGGCCGTCTCGTCCAGGGCGACCGGGGCACGCGACCGCCCTCGGCGTTCGACGCCGCCGCGGTGTTCGCGGCCTGCGCGGAGAACGGGGTCGCCGTGGAGATCAACTCCCGCCCCGAGCGTCAGGACCCGCCGGACGAGCTCATCGCGATCGCGCTGGAGGCCGGATGCCTCTTCTCCATCGACTCCGACGCGCACGCCCCCGGCCAGCTCTCCCTGCTGGACCACGGTGCCGAACGGGCGGAGCGCACCGGCATTCCGGCGTCACGCATCGTCACTACGTGGGGGCTATCGCGCCTCCTCGCCTGGGCGGAGTGACGTCAGCGCTGGTCAGGCATCCCTGACCTCGTTCGCGGCCGCGGTGACCGCGGCGACGGCTCGCGTCATCGAGCTGCCGAGATTCCAGCGCTCGGCCAGGGCCGTTGCTTCTTCGGCTTCCTCCGACGAGAGGGCATGCAGGGCGACTCCCGGGGCAGCGATCGGCAGCCTCGTGGCGACGGCGACGACGGTCGGAGCGACGTCGAGGTAGGCCTGCGCGTCGAGGATCTTCGCGCGGATGCCGGCGCTCATGCCCTCGCCGGCTTCCGCGGCCTCCCGGATGCCGAGCAGGTCGCCGTGCTTCTGCAGCAGAGTGGCCGCCGTCTTCTCGCCGATGCCGGCGACGCCGGGAAGCCCGTCCGACGCGTCCCCGCGCATCGTCGCGAAGTCTGCGTACTGCGTCGGCAGGACACCGTACTTCGCGACGACCGTCGCGTCCGTGACGACTTCGAGGTTGCTCATGCCGCGGGCCGTGTAGATCACGCGCACGTCGCGCTCGTCGTCGACGAGCTGGAACAGGTCGCGGTCGCCGGTGACGATGTCTACGGGCATCGTCGCGTTCGTCGCGAGCGTGCCGATCACGTCGTCCGCCTCGTGCTCGGCGACGCCGACGATCGGGATGCCGATGGTCCCGAGCGTCTCCCTGATCAGGGGGATCTGTGCCTCCAGCGGGTCGGGGACCTCTTCGACGTCCGGGGCGCCCGCCACGACCTCCACCACCCGGTGGGTCTTGTAGCTCGGGATGAGGTCCACGCGCCATTGCGGACGCCAATCGTCATCCCAGCAGGCTACGACGTGGGTCGGCTGATACGTGGTGACCAGCTTGGCGATCATGTCCAGCAATCCGCGTGCGGCGTTGATGGGGGAGCCGTCGGGGGCGGTCACCTTGTCGGGCACGCCATAGAACGCACGGAAGTAAAGGCTGGCGGTGTCGAGCAGCATGAGGCGTTCGGCGTGGGTCATGGGTTCAGGGTAGAGCGTGCCAGATCAGGTGCTCAGCAGCCCGGCGCCGCGGGTCGTTCTTCGCACGTCCGCGCCACGAGCGCGGTGGTGGCCTCGTAGATGCGGACGCTGCGGGACGGTCCGTCGACCGACAGCTCACCGGACACGGGGAACCAGCCCCCGCCGATATCGACTTCCGCGGTGTACGCGACCGTGGTCCTCGTCGAATAGGTGCCCCGCCGCGCATAGGTATGGCTCGTCTCGGTCGGCGTGAATGGCGCCTGCCCGAGCGTCGACCAGGTGCTGCCGCCGTCTGGCTTCGTCGCCGTCGTGCCGTCGCCGTGGTCGAAGACGACGCGAACAGGCGTGAAGCGCGCCGTCACCGGCCGATCGAGCAGGGTGCCAGTCGCCGTGTGCGCGGCGACCGTGGCCACGAAGTTCGTCGGCATGCCTGCGATGCCCGCGTTCCCCGGTTCGGCGGTGGTCGTCACCGGTGGGGGAGCGAACTGTGCGAGATCCTCGATGGTGAGCGGTCGCCCCGACTCCTTCGTCACCCGCACCGCGTACATGCCGCACGAGCGGCTCAGTGGCGTGTCGTCTGTCCGGCACGGCTCGTGTTTCTGTTCCGGTGCGGACGGAATGGGCCCATACGGATTGCTTTCATCAACATGCTGGCGTTTGGAGTCAGTGACGCCAATCACTAGCGAAGCTGCGGTGTTAGTGGCCCAAACATCCTCCAGTCCTGCTTGGGATCCGCCTGGGTCGCTGTCGGTGGTCAGAGCGACAAGTGCCAAGACGGCTAGCGAGAGGAAGCGGACGCTTAGCAAGCGAGATCCCTGGTTGCGGCGGCAGACGAAATCGCGAGTCTTGTGGCTGTGGTGGGCGCTGCGACCAGTTGAACTTCGACGGGCTGCCGGTCGGGTCGATCCGAACTCACCACGTTTCCCTCACCGTCCCAAAGCGTCACCGCCGACGCGTCGATGCAGAGGAGCGCCGTGACTGACTCGCCATCGAAGGACACGGGCGTGAATCGATCGAACGATGTGTCCCCCGCGCGTTTCCAACCCTCAGCGTGAAAGCGGGAGAAATTCTCCTGCGCAGAAGTCAGGGCGTCATCACGTAGCCATGCAAACAATTCCTCGAAAGAGGCGGGATCGCTGAGGTCGGTGTTGTTCGACGCGTCGACGTAGGCACGATAGGTGGCCTCGGCTGCGGCGAAGGCTTCTTCTTCGGAGGTGAACGCGGGGGAGGGGGTCGGCGTGGACTCCGGAGCGGGGGTGCATCCGGAGAGCAGCGAGACGCCGAGTGCCAGCACGGCCAGGAGACGGAGAGGAGTGGGCGACATCACCGAGCCACCGTATGCGGAATGCGCTGGTCGCGGCGGGCGTTATCCACAGAGTGGCTGCGGGAGATCCGCTCCTTCATGGGGCGACAACTTCTGGTAGCCTGAACTGTCACTCGTGGCGTGTACACGCATGCCCAGGTGACGAACACACCACAATCCACCTGCTGCGAAGCACATCCCGGCCGTGCGCGGCCATGCTCCGCAGCCCGAGTATCCATTCACAAGGACAACCCACTACATGACTACCGCAACGACCGCCCCGGCCACCAAGCAGGTCGCCATCAACGACATCGGATCTGCTGAGGACTTCCTGGCCGCGGTCGAGAAGACCCTGAAGTTCTTCAACGACGGCGACATCATCGAAGGCACGATCGTCAAGATCGACCGCGATGAGGTCCTGCTCGATGTCGGCTACAAGACCGAGGGTGTCATCCCCTCGCGCGAGCTCTCGATCAAGCACGACGTCGACCCCAACGAGGTCGTCAAGGTCGGCGACGAGGTCGAGGCCCTGGTTCTCCAGAAGGAGGACAAGGAAGGCCGCCTGATCCTCTCCAAGAAGCGTGCGCAGTACGAGCGCGCCTGGGGAGACGTCGAGAAGATCAAGGAGAACGACGGCGTCGTCACCGGTACGGTCATCGAGGTCGTCAAGGGTGGACTCATCGTCGACATCGGCCTCCGTGGCTTCCTCCCGGCCTCGCTCATCGAGCTCCGCCGCGTCCGCGATCTCACGCCGTACCTCGGCCAGGAGATCGAGGCGAAGATCCTCGAGCTCGACAAGAACCGCAACAACGTCGTTCTCAGCCGCCGTGCGCTGCTGGAGCAGACCCAGTCGGAGTCGCGCACCACGTTCCTGAACAACCTGCACAAGGGTCAGGTCCGCAAGGGTGTCGTCTCCTCGATCGTCAACTTCGGTGCGTTCGTGGACCTGGGTGGCGTGGACGGCCTCGTGCACGTCTCCGAGCTGTCCTGGAAGCACATCGAGCACGCCTCCGAGGTCGTCGAGGTGGGCCAGGAGGTCACCGTCGAGATCCTCGAGGTCGACCTCGACCGCGAGCGCGTCTCCCTGTCGCTGAAGGCGACGCAGGAGGACCCGTGGCAGGTCTTCGCCCGCACCCACGCGATCGGTCAGGTCACGCCGGGTAAGGTCACCAAGCTCGTTCCGTTCGGTGCGTTCGTCCGCGTCGCAGACGGCATCGAGGGCCTCGTCCACATCTCCGAGCTCTCCAGCAAGCACGTCGAGCTGGCCGAGCAGGTCGTGTCGGTCGGCGAAGAGGTCTTCGTCAAGGTCATCGACATCGACCTCGAGCGTCGTCGCATCTCGCTGTCGCTGAAGCAGGCCAACGAGTCGGTCGACCCCAACGGAACCGAGTTCGACCCGGCTCTGTACGGCATGCTCGCCGAGTACGACGAGAACGGCGAGTACAAGTACCCGGAGGGCTTCGACGCCGAGACCGGTGCGTGGAAGGAAGGCTTCGACGCCCAGCGCGAGGCATGGGAGCAGGAGTACGCTGCGGCCCAGGCTCGCTGGGAGGCGCACAAGGCTCAGGTCGCGAAGGCGGCCGAGGCCGAGGCTGCGGCCGGCGACGACTTCGGCGGCCAGTCCTTCTCGAGCGAGTCGGCCGGTGCCGGCACGCTCGCCGATGACGAGGCTCTCGCGGCTCTGCGCGAGAAGCTCTCGGGCGGCAACTCCTAAGCAACACTCCGAAAAGGGTCGTCACCCCGCTTCACGGCGGGTGTGGCGGCCCTTTTCGCATGCCCGGAATCCCGCGGAACACCTGCGTGACGCAACATTACGGCCGCATTCGTAACATTCCGGAGCCTCCGACAGCATGGGGACATGACCGCCCTCCTGCCCGCTGCGTCGCACACCGCTGAGGCCCCGAAGACCGCGGGCTCCGCACAGCCCGTGCGCCTCGACGGCATCGCACGGTCGTTCCCGCTCGCACAGGGGCGACGCGAGGTGCTCCGCGGTCTCGACCTGGATATCGCCGCCGGGGAGATCGTCGCCGTCGTCGGCCCGTCCGGGTGCGGGAAGTCGACCCTGCTGCGCCTCATCGGCGGACTGGACACCCCCACGCGGGGGACGATCCGCCTGGACGGCTCCGGTGTCGCCGATGTCGACGAGCGCACAGCGATCGCGTTCCAGGAGCCGCGGCTGCTTCCGTGGCGCACCCTTGCGCAGAACGTCGAGCTCGGTCTTCCCCGCAGCGTCTCCCGCACCGTCGGACGCACTCGCGTCCGCGAACTGCTGCAGCTCGTCGGTCTCGAGCACGCCGCGGATCAGCGTCCGCGCGAGGTGTCCGGAGGCATGGCGCAGCGGGCGTCCCTCGCCCGCGCTCTCGCCAGGAACCCCGGGGTGCTGCTGCTCGACGAGCCGTTCGGCGCCCTCGACGCCCTCACCCGCCTCCGCATGCACGACCTGCTCTTGAAGATCCACGCGGCCGAGCCCACCACGGTGCTGCTCGTGACCCACGACGTGGAGGAGGCCCTCTATCTCGCCGACCGCGTGCTGCTGCTGCGCACCGTCGGCGACGCGGACGACACGGCGTCGTCCGTCGCGCGGACGATCCGCGTCCCCGGCATCCGCCCCCGAGACCGCGCCGACCGCGGCCTCGCCGACCTGCGCGCCGAGCTCCTCGAAGGGCTCGGCGTCGACACGCACCACCACACCCCCGAGGAGACCCGATGAGCACCATCACCCGCCGCATCATCCCTGCGATCGCCGTCGCCGGGACGATGATGCTCGTCGCCACCGGCTGCGTCGCCGGGGAGAACGCGTCCGCCGAGGCCGAGTCCACCCCCGCCGGGAACGGCGAGTGGTCGGCGGACACGCTCTCCATCGACTTCGCGACCTACAATCCGCTCAGCCTCGTGATCCGCGACCAGGCCATCCTGGAGGACATCCTCGGCGACGACGTCACCGTCGAATGGGTGCAGTCCGCCGGCTCGAACAAGGCCAACGAGCTCCTCCGCTCGGGTTCGGTCGACGTGGGATCGACGGCGGGCTCGGCCGCGCTGCTCGCCCGCGCGAACGGTTCGCCCATCCAGGTGATCGACATCTTCTCCCAGCCCGAGTGGTCAGCCATCGTCGTCGGGCCCGACAGCGACATCACCTCGGTGGAGGATCTCAAGGGCGCCTCTGTCGCGGCCACCAAGGGCACGGACCCCTACTTCTTCCTCCTCCAGGCTCTGGAGGAGGGCGGGCTGTCGCTGGCTGACGTCGAGGTGCAGAACCTCCAGCACGCCGACGGGCGCGCGGCGCTCGACGGCGGTTCGGTCGACGCATGGGCGGGTCTCGACCCCATCATGGCCGCCGCGGAGCAGGAGTCGGGCGACAAGCTCATCTACCGCAACGTCGACTTCAACACGTACGGCTTCCTCAACGCGACCGAGGACTTCATCGACAACCACCCCGACCTCGCTCAGGCCGTCGTCGACGCCTACGAGGAGGCCCGTGCGTGGGCGCTCGAGAACCCGGAGGAGACTGCCGCCCTGCTGGCAGAGGTCGCCGGTATCGACCTCGAGGTCGCGACCACGGTCATCCGGGAGCGGTCGAACCTCGACGTGAACGGCATCCCCGGTGACGACCAGCTGAAGGTGCTCGAGAAGATCGCTCCCGTGCTCGTCGAGTCCGGCGACGTCCAGGGTGGGCAGGAATCCGTCGACAAGGCGCTGTCCAGCATCATCAACGACACCTTCGCGACGAAGGCGGGCGCAGGCGAGTGACCGGTTTCGAGGATCGGGTGGTCGTCCCGGCGGAATCGCGGGACGCGCTCGAGTTCGCGAAGGGCGCTCCCCGGCGGGGGACGGGAGGAGCACGGCGTGGTCTGCCGCCCGTCGTACGGATCGTCGGGGGTCTCCTGCTCCCGGCTGCGATCCTCATCGCCTGGCAGGTGGTCACGACGGCCGGTCTCATCGAGCCGTACCGACTCCCGGCGCCGGCGTCGGTCTTCCAGGCCGGGGTGGAACTCGCCGAGTCCGGACAGCTCTGGACCCACATCGCCATCTCCGTCCAGCGGGTGCTGCTCGGGTTCGCGATCGGCTCGGTCGTCGGCCTCGCCGCAGCCGGCATCGTCGGGCTCTCGCGCTGGGGTGACGTGCTGCTCAGCCCGACCCTCGCGGCGGTTCGCGCGGTGCCGTCGCTCGCCTGGGTGCCGCTGCTGATCCTGTGGATGCAGATCGGCGAGGAGTCCAAGGTGACCCTCATCGCGATCGGTGCATTCTTCCCGGTCTACACGACCGTCGCCTCCGCGCTCCGGCACGTGGACCCGCAGCTCGTCGAGGCGGGACGCTCCTTCAGCCTGCACGGATGGTCGCTGTTCCGCACGGTCCAGCTCCCGGCCGTCGTGCCGTCCGTCGTCGCGGGCCTCCGCCTCGCGCTCGCCCAGGCGTGGCTGTTCCTGGTCGCCGCCGAGCTGATCGCCTCGTCCATGGGGCTCGGTTTCCTCTTGACCGACTCCCAGAGCACGGGGCGCGTCGACCGCATCCTGCTCTCCATCGTGCTGCTCGCGTTGCTCGGCACGATCACCAACGGCGTGCTCGCGCTGCTGGAGAAGTACCTGCTGCGGCGATGGACGTGACGACGACCGAGGCTCGGCTGCAGGAGGAACGGGTCTATCCTCCGTCGCCCGCGTTCCTCGACGCCAACGTGACCGCGGAGGCCTATGCCCGGGCGGCCGCTGATCCTCTGGCCTTCTGGGAGGACGCGGCCCGCCGACTGGACTGGGCCGAGCCGTGGACGGCCGTGCACGAGTGGGAGCCGCCCGTCGATGGTGCGGTCCCGGCGGCGCGATGGTTCCTCGGCGGCCGGCTGAACGTCGCGGTGAACTGCGTGGACCGTCATGTCGACGCCGGGCGCGGAGACAAGGTGGCGCTGCACTTCGAAGGAGAGCCCGGTGACCGGGTCTCGGTGACCTACGCCGACCTCCAGCGCCGCGTGGCCCAGGCCGCGCACGCGCTCGAAGACCTCGGGATCCGACCGGGGGACCGCGTGGTGATCTACCTCCCCGTGCTCGTGGAGACGGTGGTCATCACGCTCGCCTGCGCGCGGATAGGAGCCGTCCACTCGCTCGTCTTCGGAGGGTTCTCCGCGGAGGCCGTGCGGTTCCGGCTCGAGGACACCGGGGCGAAGCTGCTCGTCACCAGCGACGGCCAGTTCCGGCGGGGGACGGCGACCGAGGTCAAGTCTGCCGCCGACGCCGCCGCCGCGGGACTGCCGGACCTCGAACACGTCCTCGTGCTCCGGCGCACCGGACAGGGCGTCCCGTGGACCGAAGGCCGGGACGTGTGGTGGCACGACGTCGTCGACACGGCTCCCACCGCGCATCGGGCGGAGGCCTTCGACGCCGAGCACCCGCTCTTCATCATCTACACCTCCGGCACGACGGGGAA
The DNA here is from genome assembly GCF_002478345.1 of Microbacterium sp. UBA7513. Classification (NCBI taxonomy): domain Bacteria; kingdom Bacillati; phylum Actinomycetota; class Actinomycetes; order Micrococcales; family Microbacteriaceae; genus Microbacterium; species Microbacterium sp. UBA7513. The sequence goes on along the minus strand of NZ_DLNJ01000033.1, from coordinate 80,510 downwards.
GCCCAAGGGCCTCGTGCACACCTCCGGCGGCTACCTGACGCACGCAAGCTGGGCGCACTGGGCGCATTTCGACGCCAAACCGGACGACGTCCATTGGTGCACGGCCGACCTCGCCTGGGTGACGGCGCACACCTACGAGATCTACGGGCCGCTGTCGAACGGGCTCACCCAGGTCATCTACGAGGGCACGCCGGACACACCGCGCCGCGAGCGGCACTTGGAGATCATCGAGCGCTACGGCGTCACGATCTACTACACGGCTCCGACGCTGATCCGGACCTTCATGACCTGGTTCGGCGACGAGCTGCCGAGCGGCCACGATCTGTCGACTCTGCGACTGCTCGGCACGGTGGGCGAGGCGATCAATCCGGAGGCCTGGGTGTGGTTCCGCCGGAACTTCGGGCGGGATGAGCTCCCCGTCATCGACACGTGGTGGCAGTCGGAGACCGGCGCCGCGATGATCGCCCCCCTGCCCGGCATCACGCCGCTGAAGCCCGGCTCCGCGTCGGTCCCGCTTCCGGGCATCGACGTCGCGGTGGTCGACGAGAACGGTGACGAGGTGGCGCCTGGACGATCCGGGACGCTGGTCGTCCGGCGTCCGTGGCCGGGGATGGCGCGGACCGTCTGGGGGAACCCGGAGCGCTACCGCGACGCGTACTGGTCTGCGTACGCCGGTGTGGGCGCGCACGGCGGCTACTACGTCGCCGGAGACGGGGCGACACAGGACGCCGACGGCTTCATCTGGATCCTGGGACGACTCGACGACGTCGTGAACGTCTCCGGTCATCGCCTCTCGACGATCGAGATCGAGTCGGCGCTCGTGGCGCACGAGACGGTCGGCGAAGCCGGGTCCGCAGGCGTGGCTGATCCGGTCACCGGGCAGGCGGTCGTGGCGTTCGTCACCCCGTCCGGCCGGGCGGCGATCGACGCGCAGGCGCTGCGCGCTCAGGTCGCCCGCGCGATCGGTCCCGTCGCGAAGCCGAAGCACGTCGTCGTCGTGCCGGACCTGCCCAAGACGCGCTCGGGGAAGATCATGCGCCGCCTGCTCGCGCAGCTCTGGGATGCCGAACAGGATCGGCGCGCGGGACGCGCTCCGCAGGCCCTCGGCGACACGACGTCATTGCAGAACCCCTGGGCCGTCGACGACATCGCCGGCGCTCTCGCCGCAGAATCGAGGACATCATGACCGACGACCACCGCTTCGGGTTCCGCACGCGCGCCCTGCATGCCGGGGGTACACCGGACGCCGCCACCGGAGCGCGGGCGGTCCCGATCTACCAGACGACGTCCTTCGTCTTCGACGATGCGGCCGACGCCGGAAACCTCTTCGCGCTGCAGAAGTACGGCAACATCTACTCGCGCATCGGCAACCCCACCGTCGCCGCCCTGGAGGAACGGCTGGCCTCGCTGGAGGGCGGCATCGGGGCCGTGGCGACCGCCTCGGGGATGAGCGCGGAGTTCATCACGTTCGCCGCGCTCGTGGGCGCGGGCGATCACGTCGTCGCCGCCGCGCAGCTCTACGGCGGCACGGTCACACAGCTCGATGTGACGCTTCGACGCTTCGGCGTGGAGACGACGTTCGTCAGCTCCTCCGACCCTGCCGACTTCGCCGCGGCCATCCGTCCGGAGACCAAGGTCGTCTACGTCGAGATGATCGGGAACCCGTCGGGCGAGATCGCCGACATCGCGGGTCTCGCCGCCATCGCCCACGACGCCGGGGTGCCACTCGTCGTCGATGCGACGCTCGCCACGCCCTACCTCGCGCGCCCGCTGGAGCACGGGGCGGACATCGTCATCCACTCGGTGACGAAGTTCCTCGGCGGCCACGGCACGACCCTCGGCGGTGTGGTCATCGAGAAGGGCACGTTCGACTGGGGCAACGGCAAGTTCCCGCAGATGACCGAACCGGTGGCCTCCTACGGCGGCATCTCCTGGTGGGGCAACTTCGGCGAGTACGGATTCCTCACCAAGCTGCGCTCCGAACAGCTGCGCGACATCGGACCCGCCCTGAGCCCGCAGTCGGCCTTCACGCTCCTGCAGGGCGTGGAGACGCTGCCTCAGCGTATCGACGCTCACATCGCCAACGCCCGGGTCGTCGCCGAGTGGCTGGCGGCAGACCCCCGCGTCTCCTACGTCACCTGGGCAGGACTGGAAGGTCATCCGCATCATGAGCGTGCCGCCCGGTACCTGCCGCTGGGGCCGGGATCTGTGTTCGCGTTCGGAGTCGCCGCCGAGGACGGCCGCGCCGCGGGGGAGACGTTCATCGAGAACCTGCAGCTCGCGTCCCACCTCGCCAACATCGGCGACGCCCGAACCCTGGTGATCCACCCGGCCTCCACCACGCACCGCCAGCTCACCGCGGAGCAGCTCGTCGCCGCCGGCGTGCGGCCCGACCTGATCCGCATCTCCGTCGGCCTGGAGGACGCGGAAGACATCATCTGGGACCTCGATCAGGCCCTCACCCTCGCGACGGGAGCCCACTGATGAGCACGACCTCCGCCGGGGACGCCTGCGCCGTCCCTCAGACCACGGATGCCGCCAGCTGCGCGCTCCCCGCTGCCGTCGAGCCGGGCCGCACGTGGACCGGGCCCTCGCAGCCGCAGCGGTTCGGACTGCTGCGGCGGGCCCGATCGATCGCCATCGTCGGTGCCTCGGGGAATCCGTCACGGGCCTCGTACTTCGTCGCGACCTACCTGCTGTCCAGCACGGCCTACGACGTCTATCTCGTGAACCCGAGGGAGACCGAGATCCTCGGGCAGCCGGTGTATCCGGCGTTGAGCGCCCTGCCCGTGCAGCCCGACATCGTCGACGTCTTCCGTCGTCACGACGACCTTCCGGGGGTCGCGCAGGAGGCGATCGACAGCGGTGCCAAGACGCTGTGGCTCCAGCTCGGCTCCTGGAACGAGGAGGCGGCCGCGCTCGCGGAGGAGGCCGGTCTCTCGGCCGTCATGGATCGCTGCATCAAGATCGAGCACGCCCGCTTCCACGGCGGCCTGCATCTCGCCGGCTTCGACACCGGCGTGATCAGCTCCCGACGGCAGCTGCTCGCGCGCTGAGGGGCGCTCGCTGCGTCCCCGGGGCGCTCACGCGCAGATCGTGTTCGCCGTGCTGCGTTGCAGCGTCACGGGAACCTGCAGGTCGGTGAGGTGCCAGTCGAGACTGCGGCCGGTGAGCCGCGGCAGAGTCGAGCACGTCCATGCGCGGTCGGGCGTGACATGGCTGCCAGGGAGCACCCCCGCTTCGGCCCAGGAAGTCCACGTGCGGGGAAGGCCCGTCGCCCTCTTCAGATCGACGTCGACGTCGACGTGGTGCGACCCGCCCGGTGCGTTGGTGCTGATGTAGAAGTGGCCGGAGGTGTCGCTGATCTCCTCATAGCGGACGGCCGTGATCGCGCAGGTCGTGGGGGCGGCCGACGGGCTGCTGTACGCCTTGCACGAGTTCCCGGTGAACGGGGACAACCATGTTGAGGCGGACGTCACCGTCGCCGTGACCACGGTCCGATCCGTCCACGCCGCGCTGGTGGTGGAAACGCTTCCCTGGGTGACGGACAGGAAGACGAGCGCCATCGCGACCGCGACGCCGGCCACCGGGGAGAATCGTCGTACGGGTGTCACGTGGTCAGCGGCTTACGCGACGGTCGCTCGACGGGACTCATCATGCTGAGGCCGAGCAGGCCCAGGAGCCCAAGCAGCAGCGGGACGGCGACGGGAGGCGACGTCATCCTCATGATGGCGGTTCCCCACCCGGGGAGCTGTACTGCCGGCTTCCACACCTCGCCGGTCACGGCATAGTCCAAGGCGTCGGAGAAGTCGTTATTGTCGCCCTTCATAGTGATCGTGTGCGCGCCATCGGCGGCCTCGATGGCGGTGATGCGGTGGGTCACCAGGGTGTCGGTCAGCGCGCTCGGGAGGCTGACGACGTCCCCGACCTCGAGGGAGTCGGCGGGGACCTTGGTCGCGACGAGGAGGTCGCCCGTCATGATCTCGGGTTCCATGGAGCCCGAGATCACGACGAGCGGCTGGATGAGCCCGATCGCCGTGGCGCCCCAGACGACGCCGCAGCCCACGCCCGCGGCGGCCAGCGCCCAGAGCACGAGCAGGGCGAGCCGGCGGAGGAGCTGCACCACGGTTCGTCCCTCGTCTCTGCTGTCTCGGTGAGTGTCAGTTGGTCGCGGTGGCGGAGACCGTGACGACGATGGTGCCGCTCTTGCCCTGGTTGCTCGTCGCCCAGTCGGCCGGCGTGGTGACGACGAGCTCGAACTCGTCGCTCGCCGTGGAGCCGGAGGAGGTCAGCGACGCCGCGAGCCCGGTGATCGTCGCCGTCGGCTTCACCGTGAAGTCGGTCGCCGCGTTGCCGGGTGCGTACTCGACGGTCGAGGTGAGGGCGGCGTTGACGGAGCTGGAGTTCTTGACCCAGAGCTTGATGGTGCGGGTCTCGCCCGGGAGCAGATTCGCCAGCTTCTCCGCCGGGACGACGAGCTCGACGCTGTTCTTGGTGGCCGACTCCTTCCAGGTGGTTCCATCGGTCGAACCCTGGAGGTTGAAGGTGGCCGCCGCGGCGGGGGCGCTGAAGAACGTGTTGTCGGTCCACGCGGCGCTGGTGAGGGCGGCGCCGATGCCGCCCGTCGCGAGCACGGCCAGCGCGAACGCCATGATGGGGCGCCGCCTGGAGGGTCGCTCGGTGCGGTCAGGGCGTGCGGTGGCTTCCGTGTTCGTCATGGCTTCGACGTTACGCAGCACACCTCAGGGGACCGTCAAGTCTTCCTCAAGAGGGACCGAAGCTTTCCCGATTGTTCCTCGGCAGCGTCGTGCGACGCCCTCGGTCAGGCGTGGCAGGATGGTCGGATGCCGCTCATCGCTCTCACCGGAGGCATCGCGTCGGGGAAGTCCACCATCGCGAACCGGCTCGCCGAGCTCGGCGCGGTGATCGTCGACGCGGATCGGATCGTTCGCGAGGTCCAGGCGCCGGGATCCGAAGTGCTCGATGCGATCGCTCGGGCGTTCGGCGACGAGGTCATCGCCGACGACGGATCGCTCGACCGGGCGGCCCTCGGGGCGACCGTGTTCGCCGATCCGGACCGTCTCGCGCAGCTGAACGCCATCGTGCACCCTGCCGTGCGGGCCGAGTCCCAGCGCCGTTTCGACGCCGCGTTCCGTGCCGATCCGGATGCTGTCGTCGTCTACGACGTGCCGCTTCTCGTGGAGGCGCGTGTCGACGACCCGTGGGATGCGATCGTCGTCGCGCACGCTCCCGAGGAGGTCCGTCTCGAGAGGCTCGAGCACCTGCGCGGGATGACGCCTGACGAGGCCCGCGGGCGGATCGCCGCGCAGGTTCCCGACGACAGGCGGCTCGCGATCGCCGACATCGTCATCGACACCGCCGGATCGATCGCGGACACGCTGGCCCAGACGGACGCGCTCTGGGACCGGCTCCGCGCGAGCTGAAGCGCTGCCGCCACCGGACGCGGCCCCGATGTCGGAGGGGCGGCATACGCTTGATGTATGCAGCCCACCCGCAGTGTCCGCCCCTTCGAGGTCATCAGCGAGTACGCCCCCGCCGGTGACCAGCCGCAGGCCATCGCCGAGCTGGCGTCCCGCATCAACGCGGGCGAGACCGACATCGTGCTGCTCGGGGCGACCGGAACAGGCAAATCGGCGACCACGGCCTGGCTCGTCGAACAGGTGCAGCGCCCCACGCTCGTGCTCGCGCATAACAAGACCCTCGCGGCGCAGCTCGCCAACGAGTTCCGCGAGCTCATGCCGAACAACGCCGTCGAGTACTTCGTCTCGTACTACGACTACTACCAGCCCGAGGCCTACGTCCCGCAGACGGACACCTTCATCGAGAAGGACTCCTCGATCAACGCGGAGGTCGAGCGCCTCCGCCACTCGACGACCAACTCCCTGCTGAGCCGTCGGGATGTGGTCGTGGTGTCGACCGTCTCCTGCATCTACGGCCTGGGCGCCCCGGAGGAGTACCTGCGCGCCATGGTCGCGCTCCAGGTGGGGGAGCGGTACGACCGCGACGCCTTGATCCGTCAGTTCATCGCGATGCAGTACAACCGCAACGACGTCGACTTCTCGCGCGGCAACTTCCGTGTCCGCGGCGACACGATCGAGATCATCCCGGTGTACGAGGAGCACGCGATCCGCATCGAGCTGTTCGGCGACGAGATCGAGGCTCTCTACTCGCTGCACCCGCTCACGGGCGAGGTCATCGAGAAGCTGGACGCCGTGCCGATCTTCCCGGCCTCGCACTACGTCGCGGGCACCGACGTCATCCAGCGCTCCATCGGCACCATCGAGCACGAGCTGGAGGAGCGGCTGAAGGAGTTCGAGCGCCAGGGCAAGCTCCTCGAGGCGCAGCGACTCCGGATGCGGACCACGTTCGACCTGGAGATGCTGCAGCAGCTCGGATTCTGCTCCGGCATCGAGAACTACTCGCGTCACATGGACGGACGCATGCCGGGCGAGCCTCCGCACACGCTCCTCGACTTCTTCCCGGACGACTTCCTGCTCGTCATCGACGAGTCTCACGTCACGGTGCCGCAGATCGGCGCGATGTACGAAGGCGACGCGTCCCGCAAGCGCACCCTCGTCGACCATGGATTCCGGCTGCCGAGCGCGATGGACAACCGCCCACTGCGCTGGGACGAGTTCAAGAACCGCGTGGGGCAGACCGTCTACCTGTCCGCCACCCCGGGCAAGTACGAGATGGGCATCGCCGACGGAGTGGTGGAGCAGATCATCCGCCCGACCGGCCTCGTCGATCCGGAGATCATCGTCAAGCCGTCGAAGGGGCAGATCGATGATCTCCTCGAAGAGATCAGGCTTCGCGTGGAGCGTGACGAGCGCGTGCTCGTCACGACGCTCACGAAGAAGATGGCGGAGGAGCTGACGGACTTCCTCGGCGAGCATGGCGTCCGGGTGCGCTACCTGCACTCCGACGTCGACACCCTGCGTCGCGTCGAGCTCCTCAGCGAACTGCGCGCCGGCGTGTACGACGTCCTGGTGGGTATCAACCTGCTGCGCGAGGGACTCGACCTCCCGGAGGTGTCGCTCGTCGCGATCCTCGACGCAGACAAGGAGGGCTTCCTCCGCTCCGGGACCTCGCTCATCCAGACCATCGGCCGCGCCGCGCGAAACGTGTCCGGTGAAGTGCACATGTACGCGGACAACATGACGGACTCCATGGCCAAGGCCATCGAGGAGACCGACCGCCGACGTGAGAAGCAGATCGCGTACAACAAGGAGCACGGCATCGATCCGCAGCCGCTGCGCAAGCGCATCGCCGACATCACGGAGGTGCTGGCGCGCGAGGGTCAGGACACCGCGGAGCTGATGTCCGGCCGAGGCCGCGCGTCGGGCAAGGGGAAGTCGCCGACACCGAACCTGCGGCGCACCGGGATCGCGGCCGAGGGCGCCCAGCAGCTGGAGGCCACGATCCAGGACCTCACCGATCAGATGCTCGCGGCGGCCGCCGAGCTGAAGTTCGAGCTGGCCGGACGCCTGCGTGACGAAGTGCAGGATCTGAAGAAGGAGCTCCGGTCGATGGAGCGGGCCGGGCACGCGTAGACGGAGTGGAGATGGATGCGGCAGGAGAGGAACTCGCGGACCGCGTCCGCGCACTGCTCGGGGCCGACCCTTCCGTCGAGGAGCGCCGGATGTTCGGGACCAGGGCGTTCCTCGACGAGGGGCGCATCCTGGTGGGCGCCCGGAAGGACGGGACACTTCTCGTTCGTGTGGATGAGGAGAACGGCGCCGTCGCGGTGACCCTGCCCGGAGCTTCGCGCGCCGTGATGGGGTCCCGCACCATGGGGTCCGGGTGGATCGATGTCTCCGCGTCGGCGATCGCCAACGATGCCGCGCTCATGACCTGGATCGACATGGCCCGGGAGTCGGTCGGCGCCGCCCTCGCAGCCGACGACGACTGACGCCGAGAGGCCTACGGGCAGTGCACCAGCGTCTTCGCGCCGGAGCGGTCGATCTCGTGCTCGGTCATCGGCGCACCGCAGAGCGGACAGGCTCGTTCCGCGCGCTCCGCGGCGCTCGGCGGGGGCGTCTTCTCGTAGGGCCCGACCGAGGCCGGACCGGCGAGACGCACGAGGTTGGTGTTCACCCAGGTGTAAAGGCCCCCCGCTTCGCGGATTCGGGTGCGAAGAGGGGGGCGGCTGGAGTCGCGTGACATGTTCATTAGTGTACTAATGATTCGTGCAGATGTATAGTCAAAATCGTGACTGACACCGATGATCTGCTCCGGCTCGAGAACCAGCTCTGCTTCGCCGTGGTCACGGCGGCGCGGAACGTCGTGGCGATCTACCGGCCGATCCTCGAGCCGCTCGGGTTGACGCACCCGCAGTACCTGGTGATGCTCGCCCTGTGGGAGCGGTCGCCGCGGACCCTGAACGACCTCGCCGCCGACCTCGCGTTGGAGCCCGCGACCGCGTCGCCCCTCGTCAAGAGGCTCGAGGCCGACGGGCTGGTGACCCGCCAGCGAAGCAATGAGGACGAACGCCGGCTGGAGATCACGCTCACCGACGCCGGTGCGGCGCTGCGTGCGAGGGCCGTGGACGTGCCGCATCGGGTGATGGCCGCCGTCGGGATGGGCATCGGCGAGATCGCCGCTCTCCGGGACGGGCTCGGGGCCTTCGCGGGGCGGCGCTCCGAGCAGAGCTGAGCCGTCCGGGGGCCCGGGGGAGCGGCTCGCTCGCCGTGACGACTCCGGGAAGCCCCCTCGCCGGGACCAGGCGTTGGGCGTTCTCGGAGCCGATGTCCGTGGCCCCTCGTAGACTTGTTCGGTGCCCATCGTCCCCGTTGCTTCCCCAGGAAAACTCAGTGTCCGCGGCGCCCGCGTGCACAATCTCAAGAACGTCGACATCGACATCCCTCGCGACTCGCTGGTGGTCTTCACCGGCCTCTCCGGATCGGGGAAGTCGAGCCTCGCCTTCGACACGATCTTCGCCGAGGGGCAGCGTCGGTACGTCGAGTCGCTGAGCGCCTACGCGCGGCAGTTCCTCGGCCAGGTCGACCGGCCGGACGTCGATTTCATCGAGGGGCTGAGCCCGGCGGTGTCGATCGATCAGAAGTCGACGAACCGCAATCCTCGGTCGACGGTCGGCACGATCACCGAGATCTACGACTACATGCGTCTGCTCTGGGCGCGCATCGGCGTTCCGCACTGTCCGGTGTGCGGAGAGAAGATCCAGCGTCAGACTGTCCAGCAGATCGCCGACCAGCTCATGGAGCTGCCGGAGCGCACCCGCTACCAGGTCGTCGCGCCGATCGTCTCGCAGAAGAAGGGCGAGTTCGTCGACCTGTTCCGGGAGCTCGGGGCGAAGGGGTACTCGCGGGCGATCGTCGATGGCGAGCTCATCCAGCTGGCCGAGCCTCCGACGCTCAAGAAGAGCTACAAGCACGACATCGCCGTGGTCGTCGACCGCCTCGTCGCCTCGCCGGACATCCTCGGACGCGTGACCGACTCGGTGGAGACCGCTCTCGGACTCGCCGGCGGTGTGGTGCAGATCAACTACGTCGACGGCGAGGGCGACGACGCCTGGCAGACCTTCTCGGAGAAGCTCGCGTGCCCCAACGGCCACGCGCTCACCCTCACCGAGATCGAGCCGCGCACGTTCTCCTTCAACGCGCCGTTCGGCGCCTGCCCCGCCTGCTCGGGCCTCGGCACCCGTATGTCGGTGGACGTGGACCTGATGCTCGGCGACGAAGACCTCTCGATCCGCGAGGGCGTCATCATCCCGTGGACCACCCAGGGCAAGGGCCTCTTCCAGTACTACGAGCGCCTGCTCGAAGGACTCTCCCGCGACCTCGACTTCTCCCTCGACACCCCGTGGCGCGAACTGCACTCCGACGTCAAGGAAGCGGTGCTGCGCGGAGAGAACTACAAGGTCACGGTCAAGTGGAAGAACCGCTACGGCCGTGAGATGCGCTATGCCTCCGGCTTCGAGGGCGTGGTGCCGTACATCGAGCGGCAGTACCTGCAGGCCGAGTCCGACACGCAGCGCAGCCGGTGGGGCGAGTACCTCCGCGAGGTCCCGTGCCCGGTCTGCAATGGCGACCGTCTCAAGCCCGAGGTGCTGGCCGTGCAGGTACACGGTCACTCCATCGCCGAGGTCTCGCACCTGAGCCTGGCCGATGCCCGGGCCTTCATGGAGAAGCTGCACCTCACCGACCGCGAGGCCAAGATCGCCGCCCAGGTGCTCCGTGAGATCCGCCTGCGCCTCGACTTCCTCCTCCAGGTCGGTCTGTCCTACCTGAACCTCAGCCGCTCGGCGGGCTCGCTGTCGGGTGGCGAGGCCCAGCGCATCCGCCTCGCCACGCAGATCGGCTCCGGCCTGACCGGCGTGCTCTACGTCCTCGATGAACCGTCGATCGGACTGCACCAGCGCGACAACCGCCGACTCATCGAGACGCTGCTCACGCTGCGCGACCTCGGGAACACCCTGATCGTCGTCGAGCACGACGAAGAGACGATCGAGGCCGCGGACTGGGTGGTCGATATCGGTCCCGGCGCGGGTGTGAACGGCGGAGCGGTGGTCCACTCCGGGCCGTACTCGGCGCTGCTCGCCGACACCGACTCCATGACCGGCGACTATCTCTCGGGCCGTCGAGAGATCCCGATGCCGGCGAAGCGCCGGAAGATCGACAAGAAGCGCATGCTGAGCGTGGTGGGCGCGCGCGCCAACAACCTCCGCAACGTCACGGCGGACTTCCCGCTCGGCGTCCTCACCGCGGTCACCGGCGTCAGCGGATCCGGGAAGTCGTCCCTGGTGAATGACATCCTGTACCAGGTGCTCGCGTCGCGGCTCAACGGCGCGCGAACGGTGCCGGGCAAGCACACCCGCGTGACCGGCCTCGACAACCTCGACAAGGTCGTGCACGTCGACCAGGCACCGATCGGCCGCACCCCGCGATCGAACCCGGCGACCTACACGGGCGTCTTCGACCGCATCCGCACGCTCTTCAGCGAGACGCCCGAGGCGAAGGTCCGCGGCTACCAGCCGGGCCGGTTCAGCTTCAACGTCAAGGGCGGACGCTGCGAGGCCTGCTCGGGTGACGGCACGATCAAGATCGAGATGAACTTCCTCCCGGACGTGTACGTGGACTGCGAGGTGTGCCACGGCAAGCGGTACAACCGCGACACCCTCGCCGTGCACTACAAGGGCAAGAACATCGCCGAGGTGCTGGAGATGCCCATCGAGGAGGCGGCCGAGTTCTTCGAGCCGATCCAGGCCATCCACCGCTACATGAAGACCCTCGTCGACGTGGGGCTGGGGTACGTGCGCCTCGGCCAGTCGGCGACCACGCTGTCCGGCGGTGAGGCGCAGCGCGTGAAGCTCGCGACCGAGCTCCAGCGCCGCAGCAACGGGCGGAGCATCTACGTGCTCGACGAGCCGACGACGGGTCTGCACTTCGAGGACGTGCGCAAGCTCCTCGAGGTGCTGAACGGTCTGGTCGACAAGGGCAACACGGTGATCGTGATCGAGCACAACCTCGACGTGATCAAGTCGGCCGACTGGGTGATCGACCTGGGTCCGGAGGGCGGTTCCGGCGGCGGCACGATCCTCGCCACCGGCACGCCGGAGCAGATCGCGCGGGTCGAGGAGAGCCACACCGGCCAGTTCCTCGCCGAGATCCTGGGTGAGGGGCGCTCTGCGCGGAAGGCCAGCTGATGGCCGACGTGCTGCCGTACAAGCCCCGGGCGGGCGAGATCCCGACCGACCCGGGGGTGTACCGGTTCCGCGATGCCAACGGCCGGGTGCTGTACGTCGGGAAGGCGAAGAACCTCCGTCAGCGGCTGTCGAACTACTTCGCTCCGCTGCGGACGCTGCATGAGCGCACGCGTCGGATGGTGACGACGGCGGCGTCGGTGGAGTGGACGGTCGTGCCCACCGACGTCGACTCCCTTCAGCTCGAGTACATGTGGATCAAGGAGTTCGATCCGCCGTTCAACGTCAAGTACCGGGACGACAAGTCCTACCCGTTCATGGCGGTCACGCTGGGGGACGAGGCGCCGCGGGTGCTCGTGACCCGGAACCGGAAGATCCCCGGAGCCCGCTACTTCGGTCCTTATCCGAAGGTGTGGGCGGTGCACGAGACCATCGACCTGATGATCAAAGCCTTCCCCATCCGCACCTGCAGCGACGCGAGCTACAAGCGGGCGATGCAGACGGGCCGCCCGTGCTTCCCGGGGCAGATCGGCAAGTGCGGCGGGCCGTGCTCGATGACGGTGTCGATCGAGGAGCACCGCGCCATGGTCGACGATTTCGTCGCTTTCATGGCGGGCGGTGACGAACGCTTCACCCGCGAGCTCACGCAGCGCATGCTCGCCGCGTCGGCGGCCATGGACTACGAGGCGGCCGCGAAGTACCGGGACAAGCTCTCGGCGATCGAGGCCGTGCTCGGCAAGAGCGCCCTCGTGCTGCCGGCGGACGAGGACGCCGACCTGTTCGGCATCGCCGAGGACGAGCTCGCGGCCGCGGTGCAGCACTTCGTCATCCGCGGCGGTCGTGTCCGAGGGGTCCGGGCCCTGACGATCGAGAAGGAGATCGACATCTCCGGCGGGGAGCTCGTGGAGCAGGTCCTCCAGCAGGCGTACGGGGAGGCGCAGGACGTGCCACGTCGCATCCTCGTCCCTGTGCTTCCCGACGACGCCTCCGAGCTGGAGGCGTGGCTGCGTGAACGTCGAGGCCGGAAGGTCGAGATCGCGGTGGCGCACCGCGGCCAGCGGGCCGACCTCATGCGCACGGCCACCCTGAACGCCCAGCAGGCGCTGATCAGGCACAAGACGCGTCGGACGAGCGACTACGTCGCGCGCACGCAGGCGCTGACCGATCTGCAGGAAGCGCTGGGCATGGAGGAGGCGCCCCTCCGGATCGAGTGCTTCGACATCTCGCACCTCGGGGGCACGAACGTGGTCGCTTCCATGGTCGTGTTCGAGGATGGGCTGCCGCGGAAGGACCAGTACCGCACCTTCAACATCGCGGAGACCACCGACGACACCGACTCCATGTACCAGGTGCTGCGGCGTCGGCTCGCCTACCTCGACCGCCCGGAGGAGCAGGAGACCGTCGACCCCACCACCGACGACGTGGTCGCGGAAGACGTCGGCGAGGCGGGTGTGCGCCGGAAGCCCCGGTTCGCCTACCCGCCGCAGCTGCTGCTCGTGGACGGCGGGCAGCCCCAGGTCGAGGCCGCAGCTCGAGCCCTCCGCGACGCGGGACACACCGAGATCGCCGTCTGCGGCATCGCCAAGCGCCTGGAGGAGATCTGGCTTCCGGGAGACGACTTCCCGGTCATCCTCCCGCGGACCAGCGAATCTCTCTACCTGCTCCAGCGGCTTCGCGATGAGGCGCATCGATTCGCCATCACGCACCAGCGGAAGAAGCGCAAGAAGGACATCACGACGGTGCTCGCCGAGGTGCCCGGTCTGGGGGCGTCGCGGATCAAGGTCCTGCTGAAGCACTTCGGCTCGGTCACGGCGCTGCGCGCCGCCGAACCCCACCAGATCCAGGAGGTCCAGGGGATCGGACCGGTGCTGGCCCAGAACATCCATACGCACCTGTCCACTCGCTAGGCTGGGAGGCCGAGGGGGAGAAGGAGCAGTGAGTAGCGATGTCTGACGGGGAGAAGGGCGAGTTCCTCATCGTCACCGGGATGTCCGGCGCGGGGCGCACCACGGTGGCCAATGCGCTCGAGGATCTCGGCTGGTACGTCGTGGACAACCTGCCGCCGCAGATTCTTCGTCCGCTGCTCGACCTCACCGGCATGGGCGGGGATTCGCTCCCGAAGGTCGCCGCGGTGGTCGACGTCCGCGGTCGCAACCTCTTCGACGACTTCCCCGAGGTGGCGCGTGTGCTGCGCACCCGGGGATCGATCCGCGTGCTGTTCCTCGATGCGTCCGACGACGTCCTCGTCCGTCGGTTCGAGGCGGTGCGTCGCCCCCACCCGCTCCAGGGCGATGGGACGCTCCTCGACGGCATCCGCACCGAGCGCACCCGGCTGGCGCCGATCCGCGAGGCCGCAGACCTCGTGATCGACACCACGGCGTTGAACATCCACCAGCTGGCGACGAAGGTGTCCGACATCTTCTCCGAGGAGGGGGAGGCCCGGCACCGGGTCACGCTGCTCAGCTTCGGATTCAAGTACGGGCTCCCCACCGATGTCGACGTCGTCGCCGACATGCGCTTCCTGCCGAACCCGTACTGGAACGAAGACCTGCGCGGACTCACGGGGCAGGATGAGACGGTACGCGAATACGTGCTCTCTCGCGACGGCGCGGAGGAGTTCCTCGACGCCTACGCGAAGGCTCTCGTGCCCGTCCTCGAGGGGTACCAGCGCGAGAACAAGAGCCACTCCACGATCGCCATCGGGTGCACGGGAGGCAAGCACCGTTCGGTCGCGATGTCCGAGGAGCTCGCCCGTCGACTGGCGGGAATCCCGGGCGTCGCGGTCAACGTCCGCCACCGTGACCTCGGCAGGGAATAGGCCCCCGAGCGAGTAAGCTGGAGGTTTGCGTCGCGACCCGGCGCGTGAACGTGAAGGAGTCTCGTGGCACTAACCACCGACGTCAAGGCTGAGCTCGTCAGCATCCGCAATGCACCCCCGACGGTGCGCGTCGCTGAGGTGACGGCCATCCTCCGGTTCGCCGGTGGTCTGCACTCCATCGCCGGCCGGGTGGCGGTGGAAGCGGAGGTCGATGCCGAGACCCTCGCCCGCCGCGTGGCTCGTGACCTCGCCGAGATCTACGGCGTCCGTCCGGAGATCGCCCAGGTGCAGTCGAGCACCGCCAACGACGGCGCCCGCTGGGCGGTGCGCGTCATCGCGCAGGGGGAGACCCTGGCCCGCCAGACCGGGCTTCTCGACCAGCGTCGCCGCCCGGTCCGCGGACTCCCGAACCGCCTCACCACGGGTTCCCGTGCGGAGGTCGCCGGCCTCTGGCGCGGGGCGTTCCTCGCCGCGGGGACGCTCAGCGAGCCGGGCCGCTCCGCCATGCTCGAGGTCGCCTGCCCGTCGTCCGAGGCGGCCATGGCGCTCGTGGGTGCCGCTCACCGTCTCGGCGTCGCCGCGAAGGCCCGCGAGGTCCGTGGGCTTCCCCGCGTAGTCGTCCGCGAGGGCGAGGCCATCCGCACCATTCTCAGCGAGATGGGCGCCCAGCGCACCGCCCTCGCCTGGGAGGAGCTGCGACAGCGCCGCGAGGTGCGCGCCGGCGTGAACAGGCTCGTCAACTTCGACGACGCGAACCTCCGCCGTTCCGCGCAGGCGGCCGTGGCGGCATGCGCCCGCGTCGAGCGTGCTCTCGAGATCCTGGCCGACGAGGTGCCCGACCACCTCCGTGTCGCCGGCGAGCTCCGCCTCGCGCACCGCGACGCCAGCCTCGACGAGCTGGGGCACCACGCCGACCCTCCGCTCACCAAGGACGCCGTGGCCGGCCGCATCCGCCGGCTGCTGGCGATGGCGGACAAGCGTGCGCAGCAGGAGGGCATCCCGGGGACCGAGGCCGCCGTCCCCGCAGGGCTCGACGTCTGACCCGGTGACGCCGCCCTGGACGGCGTGTCAACCCCTGGAAGGATCCGGACACCCGAGGCGTTGTCGTCAGTAGGATGAAAGTCGTCCGCTCTCCGTCGCACATCGGCGACGCGGAGCATCGGCAAGCGCCGCGGCGCGGCGCGGATTGGATGAATGCGATATGGCAACCTACACGCTCCCCGACCTTCCCTACGACTTCGCCGCTCTCGAGCCGCACATCAGCGGCAAGATCATGGAGCTGCACCACGACAAGCACCACGCGACGTATGTCGCAGGCGCCAACACCGCCCTGGAGCAGCTGGCCGAGGCCCGCGAGAGCGGCAACCTCGCGAACGTGAACAAGCTCGAGAAGGACCTCGCGTTCAACCTCGGCGGCCACGTCAACCACTCGATCTTCTGGACGAACCTCTCGCCGAACGGCGGCGGTCAGCCCGAGGGCGAGCTCAAGGCGGCCATCGACGAGTACTTCGGCTCCTTCGAGAAGTTCCAGGCGCACTTCACCGCCGCCGCCACCGGGATCCAGGGTTCCGGCTGGGCCGTCCTGAGCTGGGACTCGATCGGCTCGCGCCTCATCATCCAGCAGCTCTTCGACCAGCAGTCGAACACCGCGCAGGGCACCATCCCGCTGTTCCAGCTGGACATGTGGGAGCACGCCTTCTACCTCGACTACCTCAACGTGAAGGCCGACTACGTCAAGGCCGCGTGGAACATCGCCAACTGGGAGAACGTCGCCCAGCGCCTCGAGGTCGCCCGTCAGCAGACGAACGGCCTGCTGGTACTGTCGTAATCGGGTCGCGTCCCGGCGGGCCCACGGCTCGTCGGGGCGCCATCTCAGCCAAAAAACCCGCGCATGGCGCACGCTCGACGGCGGCGCTCGGCGCATGAGAAACAGGGAGACCTGAGTGTCTGTCAAGATCGGTATCAACGGCTTCGGCCGCATCGGACGCAACTACTTCCGCGCAGTTCTCGCGCAGGGAGCAGACCTTGAGATCGTCGCGGTCAACGACCTCACCGACAACAAGACCCTGGCACACCTGCTGAAGTACGACTCGGTCAGCGGTGTCCTCGACGCCGAGATCACGTACGACGACGACAGCATCAGCGTCGACGGCAAGGAGATCAAGGCCTTCGCAGAGCGTGACCCCGCCAACCTCCCGTGGGGCGAGCTGGGCGTGGACATCGTCATCGAGTCCACCGGCTTCTTCACCAACGCCGACGCCGCGCGCAAGCACATCGACGCGGGTGCGAAGAAGGTCGTCATCTCGGCTCCGGCCACGGGTGACGACCGCACCATCGTCATGGGCGTGAACGAGGAGACGTACAACCCGGAGACGGACCACATCATCTCCAACGCCTCCTGCACCACGAACTGCCTCGCGCCGCTGGCCAAGGTGTTCAACGACGCCTTCGGCATCGACCGCGGCTTCATGATGACGGCCCACGCGTACACCGCCGACCAGAACCTGCAGGACGGCCCCCACAAGGACCTCCGCCGCGCCCGCGCCGCCGCGATCAACATCACGCCGGCCTCGACGGGTGCCGCGAAGGCCATCGGCCTCGTCCTCCCGGAGCTGAACGGCAAGCTCAGCGGCTCGTCGTACCGCGTGCCGGTTCCCACGGGTTCGATCGTCGACCTCACCCTCATCACGGACCGCGAGAACCTCACGGTGGACGAGGTCAACGAGGCCTACAAGAAGGCTGCGGCCGACGGCCGTCTGGCCGGGTACCTGCAGTACAACGAGGACCCGATCGTGTCGAGCGACATCGTGCACAACCCGCACTCGTCGATCTTCGACTCCACGCTCACCAACGTCAGCGGCAACCTGATCAAGGTCTCGAGCTGGTACGACAACGAGTGGGGCTACTCCAACCGTCTCGTCGACCTGACCGAGTACGTCGCCGAGCGCATCTGAGCTCCGCCACATGACTCTGCGCACCCTGGACTCACTGGGTTCGCTCGAGGGCAAGCGCGTCATCGTTCGTTGTGATCTGAACGTCCCCCTGCGGGACGGGGTCATCACGGACGATGGCCGTGTCCGCGCCTCGCTGCCGACCCTGAAGACCCTCATCGACGCGGGCGCCCGCGTCGTCGTCTGCTCGCACCTCGGCCGTCCCGACGGCGACCCCGACCCGCAGTACAGCCTCGAGCCGGTCGCCCAGCGGCTGTCCGAGCTGCTCGGCGCGCCGGTCGCCTTCGCCGGCGACACGGTCGGTGAGGCCGCGAGGGATGCCGTGGCGTCCCTCGAGAACGGTCGGGTCGTCGTGATCGAGAACCTCCGATTCAACCCGGGGGAGACCTCGAAGGACGACGCCGAGCGCGGTGCCTTCGCGGCACAGCTCGCGGAGCTGGGCGACGTGCTCGTCTCCGACGGCTTCGGCGTCGTGCACCGCAAGCAGGCGAGCGTCTACGACCTCGCGAAGCTGCTGCCCTCGGCGGCCGGCCTCCTGATCGCGACCGAGCTCGACGTGCTCGACCGCTTGACGGAGAACCCGGAGCGGCCGTACGCGGTCGTGCTCGGCGGGTCCAAGGTGAGCGACAAGCTCGGAGTCATTTCCCACCTGCTGCCGCGGGTGGACCGCATCCTCGTCGGCGGCGGCATGCTCTTCACCTTCCTGAAGGCGCAGGGCCATGCCGTCGCGTCGAGCCTCCTTGAGGAGGACCAGCTCGACACCGTCCGCGGGTACATCGCCGAAGCGGCGGAGCGCGGCGTGGAGCTCGTGCTCCCCACCGATGTGGTGGTCGCCGCATCCTTCGGCGCCGACGCGGACCACGAGGTGGCTGCCGCGGACGCGATCGAGGAGACGGCGTTCGGCTCGTCGGGCATCGGCCTCGACATCGGACCGGAGACCGCGGCGCGCTTCGCCGAGGTCATCCGCGGATCGAAGACGGTGTTCTGGAACGGCCCGATGGGCGTGTTCGAGTTCCCGGCCTTCGCCGCGGGCACCAAGGCGGTCGCGCAGGCGCTGACCGAGGTCGACGGCCTCAGTGTGGTCGGTGGCGGCGACTCCGCCGCAGCCGTCCGCCAGCTCGGATTCACCGACGACCAGTTCGGGCACATCTCGACCGGCGGCGGTGCGAGCCTCGAATTCCTCGAGGGCAAGAAACTACCTGGGCTGGAGGTCCTCGGATGGGCGTGAGCTCCCGTACCCCGCTGATCGCGGGCAACTGGAAGATGAACCTGGATCACCTGCAGGCGGTGGCGTTCGTGCAGAAGCTGCACTGGACGCTGAAGGACGCCAAGCACGAGGACGGCTCCGTGGAGGTGGCGGTCTTCCCGCCCTTCACCGATATCCGCAGCGTGCAGACGCTGATCGACGCGGACAAGATCCCGTTCGCGTTCGGTGCGCAGGACGTCTCGGCGCACGACTCCGGTGCGTACACCGGCGAGATCTCCGGGGCGTTCCTGGCGAAGCTCGACGCGAAGTACGTCATCATCGGACACTCCGAGCGTCGCGAGTATCACGCCGAGTCCGACGAGATCGTGGCCGGCAAGGTGAAGGCTGCGCTCAAGCACGGCCTCTCCCCGGTGATCTGCGTCGGCGAGACGGCGGAGGACCTGGAGAAGTTCGGCGCCAGCGCGGTTCCGGCCGGACAGCTCGAGGTCGCCCTTCAGGGCGTCTCCCCGTCCGCTGACATCGTCGTGGCGTATGAGCCCGTCTGGGCCATCGGATCGGGCCAGGCGGCCACCCCGCAGCAGGCGCAGGACGTCTGCGCGGCGCTCCGCGGTGTGATCGCGAAGGTCCTCGGCGACGAGGCGGCGGCCCGCACCCGCATCCTCTACGGCGGATCGGTCAAGGCGGCGAACATCGCCAGCTTCATGCGCGAGCCCGACGTGGACGGCGCTCTGGTCGGCGGCGCGAGCCTCGTCGTCGACGAGTTCGCGGCGATCATCCGCTTCGAGAAGCACGTCGGCGTGTGAGTGCGGCGGGGCTTCGGCCCCGCTGCACCGTATACTTGACCGTTACGGGGGCGCTCCGGCCCCAGCGAAAGGCTCTTTCCGTGGCAATTCTCGAGTTCGTCCTGCAGGTCGTGCTGGGCATCACCAGCGTCCTGCTGACTCTCCTCATCCTCTTGCACAAGGGTCGCGGCGGCGGCCTGTCCGACATGTTCGGTGGCGGCATGACCACTGCGGTCGGCTCCTCCGGTCTCGCGGAGCGGAACCTGAACCGCTTCACCGTCGTCCTGGCGCTCACGTGGTTCATCGCCATCGTGGCGCTCGGCCTCATCACGAAGTTCGAGGTGATCTGATGGCTACCGGTGGAAACGCGATCCGCGGTACCCGTGTCGGTTCCGGTCCCATGGGGGAGCAGGACCACGGCTACCACGCCGACCGCATCGCGGTGTCGTACTGGGACGGTCTCGGCAACGAGACGGTCCGCTACTTCGCCGCCGGTCTCCCCGAGGAGGAGATCCCGGAGATCATCGATCACCCGCAGTCGGGTCTTCCGGCCGGGCGGGATAAGGAGAACCCTCCCGCGGTCGCCAAGGCCGAGCCGTACAAGACGCACCTGGCCTACGTGAAGGAGCGTCGCACGGACGAGGAGGCCGTCCAGCTCCTGGAGGACGCCCTCACCCAGCTCCGCGAGCGTCGGGGTCAGTGACCGCCGACTGAGCGAGAGGAGAAGCCGCCGTGGCGACCACGGCGGCTTCTTCCGTCTCAGCGGCAGCCGGCCGCCGCGTCGATGTAGTTCTGCGGGGGATACCCGTAGGCCCAGACTCCGTTCGCATCGTCCGTGAAGCCCATGCTGATCGCCCAGGCCGTCGCCCACTTCTCGATGCTGTCCTGGGTGGATGAGTCGTACAGGTCCTGACATTTGACGCTGATGGCGTGGCCCACCTCGTGGGCGACGAGCGCCTTGCTGCGTTCCGCTGGCCACTGCTCCGCGACCGAGTCCGACAGCTCGATGACTGCGCGTCCCGGCGTGTCCCACCACCAGGTCGTGTATCCGCCCATGCTGCCGTTGTACCCGGCGCCGTTGACGACGGGGGCCCAGTCGAACTCCAGCAGGACCCCGGGGGCGAGGGACCGGGCGAAGGCCTCGATCGCCAGTCGGGCGGCGCGGAGCGGTCCCGCCTTCTCCGCCAGTTCCGCATTCTCCGCCGAGACGACCTCGGTCGCCGCCTTCTGCAGGGCGACGTAGGCCGCCGCGGCCGCGTCGTCGACCTCGGTGACGGCGAGAGCATCCGCGGCGGCTCCGCGCAGAGCGATCACGGCGGCGTTGCGGGTCGACGGATGCGCGCTCTCGAAGGCACCGGCGGCCTCGGCTGCGGCGGTGAGCAAGGCCACGCCGTTCGTCCGGACCGCGTCCACGCTCGCGGCGGCGGACGTGGAGGCACTGTCCATCGACTCGGCGACGTCGCGCAGGATGCTCTGGTCCTCGGCGAGACGGCTCGTCGCGGCGAAGAGGTCCCAGAACCAGCCGGGTTTCGTCTCGTCCGCCGGGAGCCGCGTCGCGAGGACGTCCTCGGCCTCGGCGCCGGTGGCCTCGCCCTCCGCCACGGCGGAGTCCAGGGCCGCCCAGAGGTCCTCGGGAACGGCGAGGGCGGGCGCGCCGGTGTCGATGATGACGTGGCCGGCATCCGTCGCCGCGATCAGATCGGCGGTCCGCTGCCGGAGTTCCGTCTGCTGGGCGGTCACCGATCGAGTGGCGTCCTCGACCCCGCTGGCGGCCTCGTCGTATCCCTGGTTCGCGACGAGCTGCGTGATGCCGAGACCCGTCAACACCGCGACCGTGCCGACGGTGCCGGCGAGGACGCCCCTGAGCCGTCGCCGGTCACGCGGCGATCGTGGCGGGACGGGAGCGGAGGAGACGACGGGAGGGAGACGGTGCCCGCCCGGAGCCGGCCCCGAGGCGGTCGCGGCCACCGACGGGGGAGGGACGGTCACGAGGCGCTCATCTCGGCAGGCCTTCCGGTCGGGAGCTGATCCTGTCAGCGTATTCGACCGAGGTGACGACGTGGAGGGGGTGACGGGAATCGAACCCGCGCAATCAGTTTGGAAGACTGAGACTCTACCATTGAGCTACACCCCCGGAACCGGAGTCCGGACTCCATCGATCATAGCGGACGGTCGGGCGTGCTCCTGTCCGTTAGACTCGATGGGGCTGAATCTGCGTGCGGATTCCCCGGGGCGTAGCTCAGCTTGGTAGAGCGCCCGCTTTGGGAGCGGGAGGTCGCAGGTTCAACTCCTGTCGCCCCGACTCGACCCCACGACCTTCCAGCCGCGTTCCGCGCGGAAACCACAAGGAGAACACACCAGCATGGCGAACAGCACCGTCGAGAAGCTGACCCCGACCCGGGTCAAGCTCACCATCACGGTCACCCCGGACGACCTCAAGCCCAGCATCGCGCACGCCTACGAGCACATCGCGCAGGACGTCCAGATCCCCGGCTTCCGCAAGGGCAAGGTGCCCGCTCCGATCATCGACCAGCGCATCGGCCGCGGCGCCGTCATCGAACACGCCGTGAACGAGGGCCTGGACAAGTTCTTCCGTGAGGCGACCGCCGAGCACAAGCTCCGCATCGTCGGCCGCCCGTCGGCCGAGATCACGCAGTGGCCGAACGAGAAGGACTTCTCGGGCGACCTCCTCGTCGACGTCGAGGTCGACGTCCGCCCGGAGATCGAACTGCCCGACTACGCGGGCATCACCCTCGAGGTCGACGCCGTGGAGGCCGACGAGGCCGCCCTCGACGCGGAGCTGGAGAACATGCGCGCCCGCTTCGGCACGCTCATCCCCGTCGACCGCCCCGCGGCCACGGGCGACTTCGTCGAGCTGGACCTCGTCGCCACCATCGACGGCGCCGAGATCGACCGCGCTGAGGGCGTCTCGTACGAGATCGGCTCCGGCGAGCTCCTCGAGGGCATCGACGACGCGATCGAGTCGCTCACCGCCGGTGAGGACACCACCTTCCGCTCCGCCCTCGTCGGCGGCGACCACGCCGGCAAGGAGGCGGAGGTCTCCGTCACCGTCAAGGCGGTCAAGGAGCGCGAGCTCCCCGAGGCCGACGACGAGTTCGCGCAGATCGCGAGCGAGTTCGACACGATCGCCGAGCTGCGCGACAGCCTGCGCGAGCGCGTGGAGCAGCAGGGCGTCTTCACGCAGGGCTCCGCCGCCCGCGACAAGCTCGTCGAGACGCTGCTTGCGCAGATCGAGATCCCCGTCCCGCCGCAGCTCATCGAGGACGAGGTGCACAACCACCTCGAGGGCGAGGGTCGTCTCGAGGACGACGTGCACCGCGCCGAGGTGACCGAGGCCAGCGAGAAGCAGTTCCGCACGCAGGTGCTGCTCGACACGATCGCCGAGCAGGCCGACGTGCAGGTCTCGCAGGAGGAGCTCTCGCAGTACCTCATCCAGTCCGCCGCGCAGTACGGCATGGCGCCGCAGGAGTTCGTCGAGGCGCTGCAGTCCTCGAACCAGCTCCCCGCGCTGGTCGGCGAGGTCGCCCGGAACAAGGCGCTCGCGATCGCCCTGGGCAAGGTCAAGGTCGTGGACACCAACGGCAAGGCCGTCGACCTCTCCGACTTCGTCGTGACCGACGACGAGGCCGAGGCCGAGGGCGAGAAGGCCTCCGAGGCCGAGGAGAAGCCGGCCGCGAAGAAGAAGGCCCCCGCCAAGAAGCCGGCCGCCAAGAAGGACGCCGACGCGGACGAGAAGCCCGCCGCGGAGAAGAAGCCCGCCGCCAAGAAGCCGGCGGCGAAGAAGGCTCCGGCCAAGAAGGACGCCGACGGCGCCGAGTGATCGGCATAGTCGAGTGAAGAGGGCGGGTGCTGCGGCATCCGCCCTCTTTCTCATCGAGGGAAGGATCACGGGATGACGAGCTGGGACGATCGCATCGAGCAGGTGTGGGCGGAGGTCTCCGGAGAGGAGGTCGGCGACGAGACGATCGCCCGCATCGACGCTCTCGCCGCCGAACGGGGTGCAGACGACGCCCGGGCCGAGTTCGAGCGCGCCGGTGCTCGCGATTCCGCGGGACGCCCGGCGGAGGCCGTAGAGCTGTACCGCCGCGCTCTGGCCCTTGGCCTCGACGAGGAGCATCGCCCCCAGTGTGTGATCCAGCTCGCGAGCTCGCTGCGCAACCTCGGAGACTACGACGAGGCGCTACGGGTGATCCGCGCCGAGGAGGAACTGGCGGCGGACGGGCCGTATCGCGACGCGGTCGCGGTGGTGCACGCCCTCATCCTCGCGAGCGCCGGCCGGCCCGCTCAGGGCCTGTCGGTGGCCATCCTCGCGCTCGTCCCGCACCTGCCGCGCTATCACCGGTCGATGACGGCGTACGCGCACGAGATCGCCGCCAGCGACACCTGATATGCCGACGGCGAACACGACCTAGGGGCTGTGCGCGCGCCGGTAGATTCGAATCACTGAAACACGGAAGCAGGAGCTGACATGGCTGAACCCCTCGTCGCGACAAGCGTCTTCGACAGGTTGCTGAAGGACCGCATCATCTGGCTCGGCTCGGAGGTGCGAGACGACAACGCCAACGAGATCTGCGCGAAGATCCTCCTTCTCGCCGCCGAAGACTCCGAGAAGGACATCTACCTCTACATCAACTCGCCCGGCGGGTCGATCACCGCGGGCATGGCGATCTACGACACGATGCAGTTCGTGCCGAACGACATCGTCACCGTCGGCATCGGCATGGCCGCGTCCATGGGACAGCTGCTGCTGACCAGCGGCACCAAGGGCAAGCGCTACATCACGCCGAACGCCCGCGTGCTGCTGCACCAGCCGCACGGCGGCTTCGGCGGCACCGCGAGCGACATCCAGACCCAGGCGCAGCTCATCCTGTCGATGAAGAAGCGCCTCGCCGAGATCACCGCCTCGCAGACCGGCAAGCCCGTCGAGCAGATCAACGCCGACGGCGACCGCGACCGCTGGTTCACGGCGGAGGAGGCCCTCGAGTACGGCTTCGTCGACCACATCCGCGAGCACGCCAGCGACGTCACCGGCGGCGGCGGCACGGGCGTCGAGTAAGGATTCGAGAGGACACCATGTACACACCCACGTTCCAGTCCGCCGGAAACCTGCCTTCCAGCCGTTATGTGCTGCCGCAGTTCGAGGAGCGAACCGCCTACGGCTTCAAGCGCCAGGACCCGTACAACAAGTTGTTCGAAGACCGCGTGATCTTCCTCGGCGTGCAGGTCGACGACGCGTCGGCGGACGACGTCATGGCGCAGCTCCTCGTCCTGGAGAGCCAGGACTCCGAGCGCGACATCACCATGTACATCAACTCGCCCGGTGGCTCCTTCACCGCGATGACGGCGATCTACGACACGATGCAGTACGTCGCGCCGCAGATCCAGACCGTCGTGCTCGGCCAGGCGGCCTCGGCCGCCTCCGTGCTGCTCGCGGCGGGTGCCCCCGGCAAGCGTCTCGCGCTGCCGAACGCCCGCGTGCTGATGCACCAGCCGGCGATGGGGGAGGCCGGACACGGTCAGGCCTCCGACATCGAGATCCAGGCGGCGGAGATCCTCCGCATGCGCACCTGGCTGGAGGAGACCATGGCCCGTCACACCGGCAAGCCGGTCGAGCAGGTCAATCGCGACATCGATCGCGACAAGATCCTCTCGGCCAACGAGGCGCTGGAGTACGGCATCGTCGACCAGGTGCTCACCTCGCGCAAGCGCGCGTAGTCCGCATCCGCAGAAGAGGACGCCCGTCGGTCGACGGGCGTCCTCTTCGCGTCTCCGGCGGATGCGCGCGGGAGGATAGCGCGAGTGCGCATATGAGCAGGTGGGTGCGCGAACGCTGAATCCGGCTTACCCTGGAGGAGGAAGGAGGGCATCGTGGAAGAAGATCTGCTCATGGTCCGGGTCGCCGAGCTGTACTACGACGAGGACAAGACGCAGGACGAGATCGGTGGTCTCCTGAAGATCTCCCGCTGGAAGGTCGGGCGCCTCCTCACGCAGGCGCGGCAGCGCGGCATCGTCCGCATCGAGATCGTCCACCCGCGCGCCCGTCGGCTCGGCCTCGAGCGCGAACTCGTGGAGCGCTTCGGGCTCACCGACGCCGTGGTCGTCCCCTCGCCGGAGGGCGACGAGGGCACCCTGGAGCGCGTCGCTCAGGCGGCGGCCGACTTCCTGACCGCCCTCCGCCCTGTTCCGCGCACGCTCGGCGTGAGCTGGGGCAAGACGCTCCGCGCCGTGGCCGAGGCCCTGCCCGACGGCTGGGCGAACGGCGTCACCGTCGTGCAGCTCAACGGCGGCGTCAGCCTCAACCGGCGCTCGGGCGGGGCGGCGGGACTCGCGGTGACCATCGCCCAGCGCGCCTCCGGCCAGGTCTCGCTGCTGCCGAGCCCCGCGATCCTGGAGCACGTCGAGACGAAGCAGGCCATCGAAGGCGACCGCACCGTCGCGGCGGTGCTGGAGGAGGCCGCGGACGCCCAGGCGTTCCTGTTCACCGCCGGACCGTGCGATGCGACCTCCGCCCACGTCGAGAACGGCTATCTCACCGCCGCCGATGTGGAGGAGCTGGCGCGCCGCGGTGCCGTCGGTGACGTCCTCGGGCGCTACGTCGACGCCGAGGGCAACATCGTCGACCCGCAGCTGGATGCCCGCACGGTCGGCGTCTCGCTCGACCGCCTGCGCGGCGCCGCGCGGGCCATCTTCGTGACGGCGGGCCCCGCCAAGCACGACATCGCGCGCACGGTCGTGACCAGCGGCCTGTGCGGGGTCCTGGTGACCGATGAGACCACAGCACGAGCATTGTTGGAGGAACAGTGACGACGACAGAACTCAGCCGCAGGACGGCGGTGGACGTCCTCGGCGGTGAGCCGGACGACGCGACCCTCCGTCGCTTCCTGCACGGCCTCCCCGGCGTGGACGCCGTCGGGCTGGAGCAGCGCGCTGCCGGCCTCGGCACCCGCTCCATCAAGACGACGTCGAAGGCGTGGGCGCTCGACACGATCATCACGCTGATCGACCTGACCACCCTGGAGGGCGCGGACACCCCCGGCAAGGTGCGCTCCCTCGTCGCCAAGGCGAAGAACCCCGACGCCGCCGACCCCTCGACGCCCCGCGTCGCTGCGGTTTGCGTCTACGGCGACATGGTCGCCGGCGCGGTCGAGGCCCTCGGCAGCCTGCACGGCGACCCCGATGACGGCCTCATCTCGGTCGCCGCGGTGGCGACCGCCTTCCCGAGCGGCCGGTCCTCCCTCGCGATCAAGCTCGCCGACACCGCGGAGGCGGTCGCGGCCGGTGCGGACGAGATCGACATGGTCATCGACCGCGGCGCGTTCCTGTCCGGGCGCTACGGACTGGTGTTCGACCAGATCGCCCAGGTCAAGGAAGCCTGCCGTCGTGAGGACGGCTCGTACGC
Source organism: Microbacterium sp. UBA7513 (assembly GCF_002478345.1). Taxonomy (NCBI): domain Bacteria; kingdom Bacillati; phylum Actinomycetota; class Actinomycetes; order Micrococcales; family Microbacteriaceae; genus Microbacterium; species Microbacterium sp. UBA7513. Next base: position 53,649 of record NZ_DLNJ01000033.1, on the reverse strand, counting down.
CTCGCTCAAGGTGATCCTCGAGACCGGCGAGCTGAACACGTACGACAACATCAAGCGCGCCTCCTGGCTCGGCATCCTCGCTGGCGGCGACTTCATCAAGACCTCGACGGGCAAGGTGCAGCCGGCGGCGACGCTGCCGACCACGCTGCTCATGCTGGAGACGGTGCGCGACTGGTATCGCGGGACGGGCGAGCGCATCGGCGTGAAGCCCGCCGGCGGCATCCGCTCGTCCAAGGACGCGGTCAAGTACCTGGTGACCGTCGCCGAGACCGTGGGGGAGGAGTGGCTCCAACCGCACCTGTTCCGCTTCGGCGCCTCAAGCCTGCTCAACGACGTGCTCCTGCAGCGCCAGAAGCTCACCACCGGCCACTACTCCGGCCCCGACTACGTCACGATCGACTAGGAAACCCGACATGTCATTCCTGGAATACGCTCCGGCTCCGGAGTCCACGGCGGTGCTGAACCTCAAGGACAGCTACGGGCTGTTCATCGACGGCGAGTTCGTCGACGGCTCCGGCGCCCCCTTCCGCACCATCTCCCCGGCGACGGAGAAGGACATCGCCGAGATCGCCTCCGCCGACGACGCGGACATCGACCGCGCCGTCGCCGCGGCCCGTCGCGCCTACGACAAGGTCTGGTCGCGGATGAGCGGCCGCGATCGGGGCAAGTACCTGTTCCGCATCGCCCGGCTCGTGCAGGAGCGCGCCCGCGAGCTGGCCGTCGCGGAGAGCCTCGACAACGGCAAGCCGATCAAGGAGAGCCGTGATGTGGACGTGCCGCTCGTCGCGTCCTGGTTCTTCTACTACGCGGGCTGGGCCGACAAGCTCGACTACGCCGGTCTGGGCGCGAACCCTCGCGCCCTGGGCGTTGCCGGGCAGGTCATCCCGTGGAACTTCCCGCTGCTGATGCTCGCGTGGAAGCTGGCGCCCGCGCTGGCGGCCGGGAACACGGTCGTGCTCAAGCCGGCCGAGACCACGCCGCTGACGGCGCTGATCTTCGCCGAGATCCTGCAGCAGGCCGATCTTCCCGCCGGTGTGGTGAACATCGTCACCGGAGCCGGGGCGACCGGTGCCGCCCTGGTGCGTCACCCGGACGTCGACAAGGTCGCCTTCACCGGCTCGACGGGTGTCGGTCGCGACATCGCCCGTGCCGTGGCGGGGACGAACAAGAAGCTGACGCTGGAGCTGGGCGGCAAGGCTGCGAACATCGTGTTCGACGACGCGCCGATCGATCAGGCGGTCGAGGGCATCGTCAACGGCATCTTCTTCAACCAGGGTCACGTGTGCTGCGCCGGGAGTCGTCTGCTCGTGCAGGAGTCGATCCACGACGAGGTCGTCGACCGACTGAAGAACCGGCTGTCGACGCTGCGTCTCGGTGACCCGCTCGACAAGAACACGGACATCGGCGCGATCAACTCTGCGGCGCAACTCGCCCGCATCCGCGAGCTGAGCGACATCGGTGAGGCCGAGGGCGCGGAGCGCTGGACCGCCGACTGCGCGATCCCGGAGCAGGGCTTCTGGTTCGCCCCGACGATCTTCACCGGCGTCGAGGCTTCGCACCGCATCGCCCGTGACGAGGTCTTCGGCCCGGTGCTGTCGGTCCTCACCTTCCGGACGCCCGCCGAGGCGATCGCGAAGGCCAACAACACTCCGTACGGTCTCTCCGCCGGCATCTGGTCCGACAAGGGCTCGCGCATCCTCGCGGTCGCTGATCGGCTGCGTGCGGGCGTCGTATGGGCGAACACGTTCAACCGTTTCGACCCGTCGAGCCCGTTCGGCGGCTACAAGGAGTCCGGGTTCGGCCGCGAGGGCGGTCGCCAGGGACTCACCGCCTACCTCAAGGGAGCCGCAGCATGAGCAAGCGACTGACCGTTCCGAAGACCTACAAGCTCGCCATCGGCGGGGCCTTCCCGCGCAGCGAGTCCGGACGCACCTACGAGGTCGTCTCCCGCAAGGGTGCCTTCCTCGCCAACGCCGCCCAGGCTTCTCGCAAGGATGCCCGCGACGCCGTCGTCGCCGCGCGCGCCGCCGTCAAGGGCTGGTCGGGGGCGACGGCCTACAACCGCGGCCAGGTGCTCTACCGGGTCGCCGAGGTGCTCGAAGGGCGTCGCGCGCAGTTCATCGACGAGATCGTGGCGCAGGAGGGCATCTCGACCTCGGCGGCCACGACGCAGGTCGACGAGGCGATCGACCTCTGGGTCTGGTACGCCGGCTGGTGCGACAAGTACGCCCAGGTGGCGGGCAACGCCAACCCCGTCTCCGGTCCGTACTTCAACATCTCGGTGCCAGAGCCCACCGGTGTGGTCGCCATCGTGGCCCCGCAAGACTCGGCGCTGCTCGGCTTGGTCTCGGTGGTCGCCCCCGCCCTCGTCGCCGGGAACACCGTCGTCGTGGTCGCGAGCGAGCAGTACCCGCTGTCCGCGATCAGTCTCGCGGAGGTGCTCGCGACCAGCGACGTGCCAGGGGGCGTGGTGAACGTGCTCACCGGCTCGCCGGCGGAGATCGCGCCGTGGCTCGCCTCGCACCAGGACGTGAACGCCCTCGACCTCGCCGGCGCGGGCGCACTGGAGTGGGTCGACATGCAGATCGCCGCCGCGGAGACGCTGAAGCGCGTGCTCGCCCCCGGCGACGTGGTCGCCTCGCCGGAGCGGATCGCCGCCTTCACCGAGGTCAAGACGGTCTGGCACACGAAGAGCATGGTCTGACGACCGCCACCGGGGAGCCCCGTCGCGATGCCCGCGTCGGGGCTCTTCGCGCAGGAACCGCCGAGCGACCCGTCGCCAATGCGGCCCGGTGTCGTATGCAGCGGTTAGGCTCGAAGAACGATCCTGATCCCCCCGAGGAGGACGCGCATGGCCCGCATCGGTGAAAGCGCTGACCTGTTCAAGTGCTCTTTCTGCGGAAAGAGCCAGAAGCAGGTGCAGCAGCTCATCGCCGGACCCGGCGTGTACATCTGCGACGAGTGCGTCGAGCTCTGCAATGAGATCATCGAAGAGCGCATGGCGGAGTCGTCCGCCGAGGGTGTCGCCGAGTTCGAGCTGCCGAAGCCCCGCGAGATCTTCACGTTCCTCGAGGAGTACGTCGTCGGACAGGAACCCGCGAAGCGCGCGCTGTCCGTCGCCGTCTACAACCACTACAAGCGCGTGCGCGCGCACGGCACCCTGCAGCCGGCCGAGCAGAAGGCCGAAGAGGTCGAGATCGCCAAGAGCAACATCCTGCTCATCGGCCCGACAGGCTGCGGCAAGACCTACCTGGCGCAGACGCTCGCCAAGCGCCTCAACGTGCCGTTCGCCGTCGCCGACGCGACGGCACTGACCGAGGCGGGCTACGTCGGCGAAGACGTCGAGAACATCCTGCTCAAGCTCATCCAGGCCGCCGACTACGACGTGAAGCGCGCCGAGCAGGGCATCATCTACATCGACGAGGTCGACAAGATCGCCCGCAAGGCCGAGAACCCGTCGATCACCCGCGATGTGTCGGGTGAGGGCGTGCAGCAGGCGCTGCTGAAGATCATCGAGGGCACGGTCGCCTCGGTGCCGCCGCAGGGGGGCCGCAAGCACCCGCACCAGGAGTTCCTGCAGATCGACACCTCGAACGTGCTCTTCATCGTGGCCGGGGCCTTCGCCGGGCTGGAGGACATCGTCTCGGCGCGCGTCGGCAAGCACGGTGTCGGCTTCGGCGCTCCGCTGCACGACAAGGGCAAAGACCTCGACCTGTTCAGCGAGGTGCTCCCGGAAGACCTCCACAAGTTCGGTCTCATCCCGGAGTTCATCGGTCGTCTGCCCGTCGTGACGAACGTGTCACCGCTCGACCAGGCCGCCCTCATCGACATCCTCACCGGTCCGCGCAACGCCCTCGTGAAGCAGTACCAGCGCATGTTCGAGCTCGACGGCGTCCAGCTGGAGTTCGAGGAGGACGCGCTGCGGTCGATCGCCGACCTCGCCGTCGAGCGCAAGACCGGGGCCCGCGGACTCCGCGCCATCCTGGAGGACGTGCTCGGTCCGGTGATGTTCGAGATCCCCTCTGCCGAAGACGTCGCGAAGGTGATCATCACCCGCGCGGCCGTCAACGAGGGCGCCCCGCCCACCATCGTGATGGAGCGCAAGCGCAAGAGCGCCTGATCCATGGGTGCCGACCCCGTTCCATGGACGACCGTCGCGCGGACGACGCTCGTCGCCGATCGGTGGATCACGGTGCATGCGGATGAGTGCCTGGACGAGAAGGCCCGGCGGATCGCGCCGTACTACGTCCTCGAGTACGGCGAGTGGGTCTCCGTCCTCGCCGTCGATCGCGACGGCGACGCGATCGTGGTCGAAGAGTACCGCCACGGAGCGGGAGTCCTCGCGTTGGGCACCGTCGGAGGGGGAGCGGAGCCGGAGGAGAGTCCGGAAGACGCGGCGACGCGCGAACTCCGGGAGGAGACCGGATGCGTCGCGGATGAGCTGGTGGCTCTCGGCGCGACGTGGGCGAACTTCGGAACGCACACGAACAAAGTGCATCACTTCCTCGCTCTCGGCTGCACGCGCGTCACTGAGCAGGCCCTGGACGAGCACGAGGCGATCGTCGTGCGGTCCCTGCCTCTCGACCGGGTGGGGGAGCACCTCACCCAGAGCTACCACCAGCTCACCTGGTACAAGGCGATGGACCGACTCCGGCGATAGGAGCTGAACGCCTGCTCAGGCCACGGGCATGAGCAGGTCGGTGCGGAGTTCGTCGGGAGCGACACCCGGGTCCGAGACGTAGACCTCGATCCAGACGCCGCGCGGGTGCAGCCCCGCCTCTGCGGCGCGCGCGACCAGCCCAGCCCAGCCGGCGCCGAGGCCGTCGTAGGAACCGAAGACGGTGGTCGCGACGGCCTGCCCGGTCGGCAGGGCCGACGCCACGATGGCAGTTCCGTCGCCCGTGGCGATCGGGTCGGAGGGTGGAGCCTGCACGGGGAAGCCGAGCTCCAGATCGAACACGCCCATCGGATCGCCGTGGTAGATCGCGACTGCCGGGCCGGCGGGAATCAGGGTGCCCGCAGCGAAGGCAGCACCGATCGCCGCGTATCCGGAGTCGAAGGCATCGCGGAGGTCGGAGATCCGGATGCCCCCATGACGGATGACGGCCAGCGGAACGGGCTCCAGCTCCAGACTGTCCGTCGGGCCGAAGGGAGCGTCAGGGAATGCGTCCATGCGCTCAGGGTCTCACGACTCAGGAATCCAGTCCACGGCGTTTCAGGAGCGGCTCGATCTCGGCGTCCCGCCCGCGGAAGTCGCGGTACGCGGCCAGCGGGTCCTTCGAGCCTCCGACCCCGAGCAGCCGGTCGCGGAAGCGGTCCCCAGTGGCGCGGGTGAGGCCGCCGTTCTCCCGGAACCACTCCACGGCGTCGGCGTCGAGCACCTCGCTCCAGATGTACGAGTAGTACCCGGCGCTGTACCCCCCGGAGAAGACGTGGGCGAAGTAGGTGGAGGAGTACCGGGTCGGAACGGCGGGGTCGTCGAGCCCGATGTCCGCCAGCGCGGCCGCCTCGAAGCCTGCGACATCGTCCACCGTGTCCTCGGCGGAGAGCCGGTGCCACGCCTGATCCAGCCACGCCGCGGCGAGGTACTCGCTGGTCGCATGACCCTGGTCGAAGGTCGCGGTCTCCCGCAGCCGCTCCACGATGGCGGGATCCAGCGGTTCCCCGGTCTCGTGGTGCCGGGCGTAGTGGTCGAGGACCTCGGGCCAGAGGATCCACATCTCGTTCACCTGGCTGGGGAACTCGACGAAGTCGCGGAACACGTTGGTCCCGGCGAAGTGCGGGTAGGTCACCGTGGCGAACAGGCCGTGCAGCGCGTGCCCGAACTCATGGAAGAGCGTCGTCACCTCGTCGAGCGTCAGCAGCGTGGGCTCGCCGTCCCCGGGCTGCGGGACGTTGAGGTTGTTGACCACGACCGGGGCGCTGCCGCGCAGGCGGGACTGGCTGACGATCGCGTTCATCCAGGCGCCGCCGCGCTTGGAGTCGCGGGTGTAGAGGTCGAGCACGTAGAGTCCGAGCGGCGAATCGTCGGCGTTGCGCACCTCGAAGACGCGGGCCTGCGGGTGGTAGGCCGCGAGGTCGTGCCGTTCGTGGAAGGTCACCCCGTACAGGCGGGTCGCCGCGAAGAACACGCCGTCCTGCAGCACGCGCTCCGCCTCGAACCAGGGGCGCAGGGCGGCGGTGTCGATGTCGTAGCGCGCAGTGCGCACGCGCTCCGTGTAGAACGCCCAGTCGTGGGCCGCCACGGGGAAGGGCTCCGGTTCGGTCTCGTCGACGATCGCCTGGAGGGCGGCACGTTCGGCGCGGGCGTTCCGCGCGGACGGCGTGGCCAGCCGGCGCAGCATCTGCTCCACGGCCTCCGGGGAACCCGCCGTCTCGTCGGCGGTGATGTACGCGGCATGCGACGGGTACCCGAGGAGGCGCGCGCGCTCGGCGCGGAGGCGCACGATCTCGCGCAGCACCGGGCGGTTGTCGTTGCCGTTGTCCCGCGATCCGCGCGCGCGGGACGCCGCCATGATCCGGTGGCGGGATTCCCGCACCGCGAGCCGGGCGAGCGCCGGATGGCCGGTGAACAGCGGCAGGGTGAGGAGGTAACGGCCGTCGAGCCCGCGGTCGGCCGCGGCGCGCGCGGCGGCGGACAGCTCACCCGGGCTCAGGCCCTCCAGCTCGGCGGCGGAGTCGAAGACCACGGCGAGGTCGTTCGTATCGCTCAGCAGGTTCCGCTCGAACGTATTCGTGAGCACCGACAGCTTCTGGTTCAGAACCGTGAGCTGCGCCTTCGCCTCGTCGCCGAGCGCGGCGCCGGCATGCGTCATCTCGCGGTGGTAGCGCTCCACGAGATAGCGCTGCTCAGGATCGAGGTCGAGGGTGTCGCGTTGCTCGTACACAGAGGCCACGCGCGCGTAGAGCGCCGCATCGAGTGTGATCGCATCCTGATGGGCAGCCATGAGCGGCGCGAGCTCCTCGTCGATCGCCTGGATCTCCGGTGTGGCATCGGCGGAGCTCACCGTGTAGAACGTGTGCGCCACCCGGTCGAGGAGCTCGCCGGACCTCTCCAGTGCCTCGAGGGTGTTCTCGAACGTCGGCATCGACCGTACGCGGGTGATGTTCGCGACCTCGGCGAGCTGCTCCGCGAACCCGGCGCGGAAGGCGGGGAGGTAGTGCTCCGGGCGGATGGCCCGATAGTCCGGGAGCCCGAAGGGGAGGGTCGACGGCTGCAGCAGCGGGTTCGTGGCGTCGCTCATCCTCCGAGCCTAGCCATCGCCGTCCCCGGAACGCTCCGCGCTCAGACGGGTCATCACCTCTCGCAGGGCGTCCACGACGACCCGAACGGAGCGGCGGCGCAGGTTCTCCGGGCGCGCGAGGACGTCGATCATGCGGTGCGTGCTCACGCCTCGGAGCGGGATGCGTACGATGTCGCGATCGTCGACGCTGCGCGAGGTGAACCGGGGGAGCATCCCCACGACGCCCCCGGCGGCGACCACCGCCGACACCGCACCGTAGTCGTTGATGCGGTGCCGGACCTCCACCGGGCGGCGGGCGACGGCGGCGACCGCGCGGAGCACGTCGTCCGGGGAGTAGCCGACGCGGCTCGTCACCCACTGCTCGTCGGCGATATCGTCCGGTGAGAGAGTGCGGCGATCGGCGAGAGGGTGGTCGGTGGCGACGGCGACGTCCAGGGGTTCCCGGATGAGACCGACGGTGCGGATGCCGTCTTTCGGCCACGGGGCGGAGTGCTCCATCCGGTGAGCGAGGACGAGGTCGTACCGCGCGGTGAGGCCGGGGAACTCGCTCTGCGCGACGTCCTCGTCCGTGAGGCGGACGGTCGGCGCGTGCTCCTTCCCGGACAGCTCGCGGACGAGCGGGCCGAAGAGCGCTTGACCGACGCTGTGGAAGCCGCTGACGCTGACCTCTCCCGTCGCCGCGCCCTCGAAGTCGTCCAGGGCGTGGCGCGCCGCCGCCATCGCATCGATGGCCTCGGCTCCGGCTGCTGCCAGTACCTCGCCGGCGGCGGTCAGCACGAGGGTGCACCCCTGGCGACGGGTGAGCGGGGCCGGGAAGGAGCGCTGCAGCGCGGCGAGCTGCTGCGAGACCGCGGAGGGGGTGACCCGGAGCGCTTCGGCGACGGCGGTCGCGCTGCCCAAGGCTCCAAGCTCGCGGAGGATCTGGAGCTGATGGAGTTCCACTCCTATAGTTTAGACGGCGCTATAGAGACAATGCAGAAGATGACGATTGTTCTACAGCAACGGATGCGATGAGATCAGAGTATGAGAGCTCTGTTCAAGGAGGAACCCGGCGCGGGCCTCGCGCTCGTGGAGCGTCCCGACCCCGTCGCGGGTCCCGGAGAGGTCGTCATCCGTGTCCTCCGCACCGGCATCTGCGGTACCGATCTGCACATCCGTCGCTGGGACGACTGGGCGGCCTCCGCGATCGCCGCGCCCCTCATCCCGGGACACGAGTTCTACGGGGAAGTCGTCGAGGTCGGGCCGCTCGTCCACGACATCGCCGTCGGCGACCGGGTGTCCGGCGAGGGGCACATCGTCTGCGGCACATGCCGGAACTGCCGTGCCGGACGCCGGCAGATGTGCATCCGCACGATCGGACTCGGGCTGCAGCGCGACGGCGCCTTCGCCGAGTACCTCTCGCTTCCGGCGACGAACGTGTGGGTCCACCATTCCGAGGTCGCCCCGGAGCTCGGCGCGATCTTCGACCCGCTCGGCAACGCCGTGCACACCGCCCTCCGCTTCCCCCTCGTCGGCGAGGACGTGCTCGTCACCGGGTGCGGGCCGATCGGCCTGATGGCGATCGCCGTCGCCCGGCATGCGGGCGCCCGCTTCATCGTCGGGACCGACGTGAGCGCGCCGCGCCTGGAGATGGCGCGCGGGATGGGAGCCGACGAGGTCGTCGACGTCTCCCGCCAGGAGATCCGCGACGCGCAGCGGGCGCTCGGCATGCGTGAAGGGTTCGACATCGGCTTCGAGATGAGCGGCGCGGCGTCGGCGCTCCCGGCGATGATCGACAACATGAACCACGGCGGACGCATCGCCATGCTCGGGCTGCCGTCGACCGGGTTCGACATCGACTGGGGCAAGCTCGTCACGCACATGCTCACGATCACCGGGATCTACGGCCGGGAGATGTTCGAGACCTGGAACGCCATGGGGGCGATGCTGCAGACGAGTGCGACGTTGCGCGAAGCGATCGCCCGGGTGATCGCCGAGGTCGTACCGGCGCGCGACTGGGAGCGCGGATTCGCGGCGGCGGAGTCCGCCGGCACGGGCAAGATCATCCTCGACTGGACGGAGCTGTGATGTACGCGACCTTCAAAGACCATGTGGCGCAGGAGCTGGCGGGGATCGAGGAGGCGGGGCTCACCAAGCACGAGCGCGGCATCCGCGGCCCGCAGCGGGCGGAGATCACGGCCGATGGCGTCGAGGTGCTCAACTTCTGCGCCAACAACTACCTGGGGCTGGCCGACGACCCCCGGATCCTCGCTGCGGCGCGCACGGCGCTCGACGAGTGGGGGTACGGGCTCGCGAGCGTCCGCTTCATCTGCGGTACGCAGGAGCAGCACCTCGAACTCGAGCGTCGGCTCGCGGACTTCCTCGGCACCGATGACGCGATCCTCTACTCCTCCTGCTTCGACGCGAACGGCGGTGTCTTCGAGACGCTGTTCTCCGCCGAGGACGCGATCATCTCGGACGAGTTGAACCACGCGTCCATCATCGACGGGATCCGGCTGTCGAAGGCGCGCCGGCTCCGGTACCGCAATCGCGACATGGCGGATCTGGAGGAGCAGCTGCGGGCGGCTGCCGATGCCCGGTTCCGCGTGATCGTGACAGACGGCGTCTTCTCGATGGACGGCTACATCGCCCCGTTGGCCGAGATCTGCGACCTCGCGGAGCGCTACGACGCGCTCGTCTTCGTGGACGACTCACACGCGGTCGGCTTCGTCGGCGACAACGGACGCGGAACGCCGGAGCTGTGCGGCGTCGCGGATCGCGTGGACATCTACACCGGCACGTTCGGCAAGGCGCTGGGCGGCGCCTCCGGCGGGTACGTCGCCTCGCACGCCGAGATCGTCGCGCTGCTGCGTCAGCGCTCCCGTCCGTACCTGTTCTCGAACACCCTCGCTCCGGCCATCGTGGCCGGAACGCTGACCGCGCTCGACCTGGTCGAGGGATCGGCCGACCTCCGGGCGCGGCTGCGGGACAACGCGGCCCTGTTCCGTGCCCGGATGGCGGAGGAAGGGTTCGACCTGCTTCCGGGCGAGCACCCGATCGTGCCGGTCATGTTCGGCGATGCCGCCCTCACCGCCCGGATCGCCGCGGCGATGCAGGATCAGGGTGTCTACGTGACGGCGTTCAGCTTCCCGGTCGTGCCGCGGGGCAAGGCGCGTATCCGGGTGCAGCTCTCCGCCGCGCACACCCCCGACCAGGTGGAGCGCTGTGTGGCGGCCTTTGTCGCGGCGCGGGATACGGTGAGCTGACCAGATGCAAAGAAATGCTTGCAAAGAGTTGTTTGCAAGTGTATCTTTGCATTCATGACGAACGAGACGCAGGTACGGACGCTGGATGCGAGGGCGCTCAAAGCGCTCGCGCATCCGCTGCGGGTCAAGATCTTCGATCTGCTCGCCTCTCGTGGTCCTCAGACGGCCAGCTCTCTCGCGGCCCTCGTGGGGGAGACCTCGGGATCCACCAGCTATCACCTCCGCGCTCTCGCGGCCCACGACCTCATCCGCGAGGTGGAAGGCCGGGGCACGGCACGGGAGCGATGGTGGGAGCGTCCGAAGGGACGCATCGACCTGCCGGGCCCGGACGAGCAGATGTCGCCGGCCAACCGTGCCGCGGCGCAGATCGTGACGTCGGAGTTCTTCCGGCTCCGGCACGAGACGCTGATGCAGTACCTCAACCGCCCGGAGTCCGAGGTCCCCGAGGGGTGGCGGGACGTGGGCATCACCGTCACGACACACCTCGACGTCACGCCGGCGCAGGCCATGGCGCTGCGGCAGGAGATGGAGGACCTCATCGAACAGGCCATCGAACGCTATCGAGGTCAGACCGGGCCGGATGTCCGGCGGGTCTCCGTGCGGGCCGAGCTGTTCGATCTGCCGACATCGCCGCGGGCGAGCACCGCCGATGCGGGCGAGACGACGGAGGCATCATGACCGCCGCGACCCTGCACCTTGTCAGTCCCACACGGACGGAGCGTGGACTGCTGCGCCTCGCAGACCGGGTCACCGCCGCGGTCGAACACCGGATCGAGCGTCGCGCACAGCGGCGGACCCTCGCCCTCGATCTCCTCCGCGAACAGCAGGCCCGCCGTCACGACCCGCACGCCGTAGATCATCTCCTCGCGCAGCTCGGTGCCCCGCGTCGCTGACCCGAGACCCCGGGTACGCATCGAGACCCCCTCTTTTCTTCGCGGGAAGGAGGGGGTCTCGACGATGAAGCGGGGTCTCGCGATCAGAAGGGGCGGGCGATGACCTCGCCGGAGGGGGTCTGGAGGACCTCCCAGCCGGCATCGAGCTCGGCGATCGCGCGGCCCTCCAGCCAGGTGAGGGTCCAGTGGCCGGTAAGGCCCCGGGACTCGACCTCGGCGATCGCGGGACGCAGCGCCTCGGGGACCGACGCGGGCGGCTGAGCACCCGTCGCCCAGCGCGTGCCGAGCTGCATCAGGAGGCCTCGACCGGGGCGAGCTCGATCGCGGTGACCGCGAACTCCTCCGCCTCGGTGATCTCGAGCTCGGCGATGCGGCCGACCGCGCGGAGGTCGTCCGCGGCGGCGCGCAGGGCCTCGACCTTCGCTGCGGGAGCGGCGATGGCGGCACGGGAGACCGGGGTCTTCTGCGATGCCTTCGCCTCGGTCTTCGCGCGCCGGATGCCGATGAGCGCCTCGCTCGCGGCGGCCAGCACGGCCGGGTCGCCCTCGATGCCGAGCTTCTCGGGCCAGGCAGCGGTGTGCACGGAGCCCTCCTCGAACCACGACCAGGCCTCCTCCGTGGCGAAGGAGAGCACCGGTGCGAGCAGGCGGAGCAGCGTGGACAGGGCCAGACGCAGCGCGAGGGCGGCCGAAGCCTGACCCACGTCGTTCTGGTTGTAGGCGCGCTCCTTCACGAGCTCCAGGTAGTCATCGCAGAACGTCCAGAAGAACGCCTCGGTCAGCTCCAGCGCCCGGGCCGCGTCATACCGGTCGAAGGCCGCGGTGGCCTCGGCCACCACGCCGTCGAGCGCCGTGAGCATCGACGCGTCGAGCGCGTGCGTCACCTGAGCGCCCGCGGGCACCGGGAACGACAGCACGAACTTGGCGGCGTTGAGCACCTTGATCGCCAGACGCCGGCCGATCTTCACCTGCGTCGGATTCTGCGGGTCGAAGGCCGCGTCCATGCCGAGGCGGCTCGACGCCGCCCAGTACCGCACCGCGTCCGAGCCGTGGGCGTCGAGCACGTCGGCCGGGGTGACCACGTTGCCCTTCGACTTCGACATCTTCTTGCGGTCGGGGTCGACGATGAAGCCGGAGATGGCGGCGTTCTTCCACGGGGCGCGGCCGTCTTCGAGCGTGGAACGCAGCATGGTCGAGAAGAGCCAGGTGCGGATGATGTCCTGTCCCTGCGGGCGCAGGTCGAACGGAGCGGTGAGCTGCCACAGCTCCTCGTCGCGCTGCCAGCCGCCCGCGAGCTGCGGGGTCAGCGACGACGTCGCCCATGTGTCGAGGATGTCGGCCTCGGCGTCGAACCCGCCCGGCACCCCGCGCTGGTCCTCGGTGTAGCCGGCCGGGACATCCGTGGTCGGGTCGATGGGCAGCGCGGCCGCATCCGGGGTGAGCACCCGGTCGTAGTCGCGCTCCCCGTTCTCGTCCAGCGCGTACCAGAGCGGGATAGGCACGCCGAAGAATCGCTGCCGGGACACGAGCCAGTCGCCGGTGAGGCCGCCGACCCAGTTCTCATAGCGGACCCGCATGAAGTCGGGGTGCCACGCCAGCTCGGTACCGTGCGCGAGGAGCTGATCGCGCAGCTCGCCGTCGCGGGCGCCGTTGCGGATGTACCACTGCCGGGTCGAGACGATCTCGAGCGGGCGGTCGCCCTTCTCGAAGAACTTCACGGCGTGCTGGAAGGGCTTGCCGACGGCGGTCATGTCGCCGGTCTCCTGCAGCTTCTCCACGATCGCCTTGCGGGCGCTGAAGACGGTCTTGCCTGCCACGTTCTCCGCGTACCAGGCGCGCGCGTCGGCGTCGGCCACGATCGACGGGGCCTCGGCGAGGAAGCGGCCGTCGAGACCGATCGTCGTCATGTTCGGCAGGGACTCGCCGGCGCTGGTGCGCAGCTCGCGCCACCAGATGATGTCGGTCACGTCGCCGAAGGTGCAGACCATCGCGGCGCCGGTGCCCTTGTCGGGCTGGGCGAGGTGGTGGCCGTGGATCTCGATCTCCGCACCGAAGTAGGGCGTGCGCACCGTGGTGCCGATGAGGTGCTTGTGCGGCCCCTCGGGGTGGGTCACGATCGCGATGCACGCGGGGAGGAGCTCCGGGCGCGTGGTGTCGATCGCGATGGAGCCGGAGCCGTCCGCGAAGGGGAACTCGATCGTGTGGTACGCGGCCTGCTGGTCGCGGTCCTCGAGCTCGGCCTGTGCGATCGCGGAGCGGAAGTCGATGTCCCACAGCGTCGGCGCGAGGGCCTGGTACGCCTCGCCGCGCTCGATGTTGCGGAGGAAGGCGAGCTGGCTCTGCCGGATCGTGTCGTCGGAGATGGTGCGGTAGGTCTGCGTCCAATCCACGCTCAGCCCGAGCTGACGGAACAGCGCCTCGAACTGCTTCTCGTCCTCGATCGTGAGGCGCTCGCACAGCTCGATGAAGTTGCGGCGGCTGATCGGCTGCTGGTCGGCAGCCCGGCTCGACTTGTTGTCGCCGCCCTCGAACGGCGGGGTGAAGTCGGCGTCGTAGGGGAGCGACGGGTCGCAGCGGACGCCGTAGTAGTTCTGCACGCGGCGCTCGGTGGGCAGGCCGTTGTCGTCCCAGCCCATCGGGTAGAACACGGTCTTGCCGCGCATGCGCTCGTATCGGGCCTTGACGTCGGTGTGCGTGTAGGAGAACACGTGGCCGATGTGGAGGCTGCCCGAGGCGGTGGGCGGCGGGGTGTCGATCGAGTAGACGCCCTCACGACCGAGCTCGGCGGCGCGCAGACGGTCGAACAGGTACGTGCCCTGCTCCGCCCAGGCGGCGTCCCACTTCGCTTCGAGACCTTCGAGGGCGGGCTTGTCGGGAATGGCGGACATGGAGGTCTCCTCGAGCGATGTATGCGGCACTGTGTGAGCGTGCCTGAGTGTGGGTGGTGCCGCCCAGTCTACCGAGCGCACGGGCGGGGCGCTCGACCCGGGGGAGCGCCCGGCGCGGCGCTGCGGCCGGCCCCTCCGACGCTGGAAGGATCGGAGCATGAGACCGCCGTCGTCCTCGTCCTCCCGTGCCCGTCTCGCCGACCTCGGCGTGCCGCCCGGAGCCTTCCCGCGCGGCGCGGAGAACGCGATCACCGACGTCCCCGGTGTGCGGGTGGGGCACGCCACGCTGCACGGCGACGGTCTGCACACGGGCGTGACGGCGATCGTCCCCGACGCCCTCACCGCCGAGCGCCGCAGCCTTCCCGCGAACCTCTCCGTGGGCAACGGCTACGGCAAGCTCGTCGGCGCCACGCAGCTCCGCGAGCTCGGGGCGCTTGAGACGCCGATCCTGCTGACCTCGACGCTGTCCGTGTTCCGCGTCGCCGACGCGCTCCTCGGGCATCTGTTGGCGACGCCGATGCACGCGCGGACGACGACGCTGAATCCGGTGGTGGGAGAGACGAACGACGGCTTCCTCTCCGACATCCGTCGACGCGCCGTGGGGGAGGAGCAGGTGACGGCGGCCCTGGCTGCGGCGGCTCAGGGAGCGGTCGCGGAGGGAGGCGTGGGCGCCGGTGCCGGGACCGTCGCCCTCGGGTACAAGGGCGGCATCGGAACGGCCTCGCGCCTGGTCGAGGTCGCGGGGCAGCCGGCCACGGTCGGCGTCCTCGTGCAGACGAACTTCAGCGGCACGCTGCGGATCGCCGGCGTCCCGCTGCCCGCGGAGGAGCTGCTCGCCGAGGCTCCGGCACAGCCCGTGGGCAATTCCTGCATGATCGTCGTCGCGACGGACGCCCCCGTCGACGGACGGCAGCTCGGCCGTGTGGCCAACCGCGCCGTGTTCGCGATGCGCGGTGTCGGCGCCGACTATGCGCAGGGCAGCGGCGACTACGCCATCGCGTTCTCGGTGCACGACCAGGCGGACGGCGGTCCGGCGGCGGACGAAGAGCTCTCGCCGCTCTTCGCCGCGACGATGGACGCTGTCGAGGAGGCGCTGATCAACTCCGTACTCGCGGCGGAGACGACCGTGGGCCCCGACGGGCGGTCCGCGCATGCGGTGCCGATCGACCAGGTGCGGGAGCGCCTGACGCGAGCCGGGGTCGTCTGACTCGCGTTCACAACTCAGGAGAAGGTGGGCGGTGGGCGCCGCAGGCGCGGCGCGCCGCGCCGCCATCGGCCGGAACTCCTGAGTTGTGAACGGTGGTCAGTCGGCGAGTGCGGCGTGAATGCCCTCGCCGATGCGGCGCATGGCGGCCAGCACCGGGCCGCGCCCGTCGGCGCCCCAGTCCCAGTTCGCCAGCACCGCGTAGGCGATCCGGCGGGTGGAGGACATGACGATCCCGGTGTCGGCGCGGACGCGGGAGATCGTGCCGGTCTTGTTCAGCAGCCAGACGCCGCGATCGAAGCCCCAGTGCGCGAGCGGGTCGAGGTCGAACGCCGACGCGACCATCGACAGGTCCATGCCCGCGCCCAGCCAGCGGCGCAGCGTGTCGGCCGAGGCGGGGGAGAGATCGGTGCCGTCGGCCAGCCGCGACATGAAGAGCACGAGCTCCGCGGCGTTCGCGTGCGACAGCGTCTTCGGGGCCCCGGGCGGGATCGGCCACCGCACGATGTCGTCGAGGGCCGAGGCAGTGTAGCCGAGCGCGCGGGTGTGCTCCTGCACGGTCGGGATGCCGATGACGCGGCCCAGCGTGTTGGTCGCGGCGTTGTCGCTCACCGCACCGATGAGCGCGGCCACGTCGTACAGCGACAGTTCGGACGCCTGCAGCAGGTACCAGAGCCCGGAGTCCTCGATGGCCTCGACCGGCCGTCGGGTCACGCGCTCTTCGAGAGTACGTGTGCCGGCGTCCACCTCGGCGAGGAGGCGGTGCAGGAGGAAGATCTTGCCGACGCTCGCCGTGTCCTGCACCGTCTCCGGGTCATGGCGCAGCAGCACCTCGCCGGAGTCGATGTCCTGGACGAGGACCGACCACACCGTGCCGTTCTCGTCGGGGAGCTCCACGTCGATCGCGCTCATGCGTCCTCCTCGTCGCGTGCGCGTCCGGTGACGTGCGCGCGGATGAGCTCACCGACCGCGCGCATGCCGTCGAGCACGGGCGCGCGGAGGTCGGCCGCGGAGTCCTTCCAGTTCGCCGCCACCGCATACGCGACGGCGGCCTTCGGGCCCCGCAGCAGTCCGACGTCGACGCGGGCGAAGCTGACGCTGCCGGTCTTGTGGCGCAGCACCATGCCCTGATACTCGGCCTCGACGTGGGCGAGGGGGTCGAGGAGGAAGGCGTCGGCGGTCATCGACGTGTCGGTGTCGGCGGCCAGCCAGTCCAGCACCCGGGCGCTCACCGCAGGGGAGAACGCCTCGCCGGCACCGAGCCGGCGCATCACGTCGGACAGCTCGGCCGCCGTGCCGAACGACGGGGTCCAGGGCAGGTTGGGGGTGCGCTCGTTGCGGATGTAATCGTGCAGCGCGGTGTCGCGGTATCCGAGTGCCGGGGCGACAGCCCGCACCTCCTCCAGACCGCAGAGGTGGATCAGGGCGTTCGTGGCGAGGTTGTCGCTCACCGCCCCGACGAGCAGCGCCGCATCGTGGACCGTGATGCGCTGATCGTGCATGCGGTACAGGAGCCCGGAGTCCTCGACGCGGTGCTCATCCGGGATCTCGATCCGGTCGTCCTCGGCGAGCGTGCCGTCCTCCAGCCGGCGCGCGACCTCGAGGAGCAGGAAGATCTTGCCGATGCTCGCGGTCTCGCACTGCGTGTGCGGTTCGTGCTCCGCCAGGGTCTCGCCGCTGTCGGCATCGACGAGCCGGATCGACCAGGTGACACGGGGATCGAGGGGCGGAAGGGCGATCATGGCCGTCCCACCGTGAGGCGGGGCTCGTCGCCGGTCGCGTCCAGCACTCCGTCGACACCGAGCGGGATGGTCAGGGCGTGCGGGTCGTGGCCGAAGCCCTGCTCCCACAGCACGGGGACCCCGGC
Source organism: Microbacterium sp. UBA7513 (assembly GCF_002478345.1). NCBI lineage: Bacteria > Bacillati > Actinomycetota > Actinomycetes > Micrococcales > Microbacteriaceae > Microbacterium > Microbacterium sp. UBA7513. The sequence continues at coordinate 36,309 of NZ_DLNJ01000033.1, read as the reverse complement.
GTCCTGGAACTCGTCCCGCATGAGCGCGTGGACGAGGTCGAGGTCGCCGCACTCGTGCCAGGAGCCGAGCACGATGCCCGTCGCCTGGGCGAGTCGGCCCGCGCGCCGGAGCTGCGTGACGAAGCTGTCGAGGCGGTAGGGCTCCTCGGTGATGTCCTCCAGGAACAGGATGCCGGGGGAGGGGACGTGCGCCTCCGGGGCGCCGAGTCCGGCCGCCAGCAGGCTGAGGTTTCCGCCCGTGAAGCGCCCCTCGGCGCGGCCCGGCGTCATGATCTCGGTCTTGGGGCCGATGAGTTCCCGCCCGCGCCAGGGTTCGAAGAGCCAGCGCTGCACGTCGTCGCGCACCTGCTCGGAATCGCGGAAGACGTTGTTCCCCGCCATCGGGCAGAAGAGCGTCGCGACGTCGAGGTGCGCGCGCCACGTCTCGTGCAGGGCGGTCACGTCGGACGAGCCCGTGAGGAGCTTCGGCCGCCCGTCCCGGCGCAGCGCCCCGCGGCGCATGTCGGCCCAGTCGATGCCGTCGAGGAGGCGCAGCGCGCCGTAGCCGCCGCGTGCCGTGACGACGGCGTCCACCTCCGGATCGAGCCAGGCGTCGACGAGGTCGGCGCGGCGGAGGTCGTCCGGCCCCGCGAGGTACGACGCGCGGGGGTGCGGCGTGAGGACGTGCGCGCCCACGCGGACCTTCAGACCCCAGGACTCGTAGTAGCCGACGGCGCGCTGGGTGTTCTCCTCGTTGCCGGGACCGGACGGCGAGACGATCGCCACCGTGTCACCGGGTTGCAGGGGAGCCGTGTCGAGATACGGCGACACCGCCGCCTCCGTCAGGGTGCTCATGCCGTCTTCTCCTCGATGCGCGGCGCCGCGGACAGCAGGTGCCGGGTGTACTCGTGCTGCGGGTTCAGCAGCACCTCTTCGGTGGGTCCGTGCTCGACGATCTGTCCGTGGTACATCACCGCGACCGTGTGGGCGATGTTCCAGGCGAGACCGAGGTCGTGCGTGATGACGAGGGCGGAGAGCCCGAGGCGGCGGCGCAGCTCCAGCAGGAGTCCGAGGATCTCTCCGCGCACGGACGCGTCGAGCGAGGCGACGGGTTCGTCCGCGATGAGCAGCTGCGGCTGCACGGCGAGCGCACCTGCGATGACGACGCGCTGCCGCTGCCCGCCGCTGAGCTCCTGCGGGATGGCGCCGAAGTAGCGCTCCGGCGGGGTGAGCTCCGCGTCGGCGAGGCTCTGCGCCACGCGTTCGCGTTCATCACCGGCGAAGCGCTGCACACGCAGCCCCTCGGCGACGGACTCGTACACGCTGTGCTTCGGGTTCAAAGCGGCCCACGGGTCCTGGAGCACGAGCTGCACCTGCGAGCGGAACCGCGCGAGGTCGCGACCTTTCGACGGGATCGGTGCGCCGTCGAAGAGGATCTGCGACCCGGGGTCGGCGGGCTGGAGTCCCATGAGTGCGCGGGCGAGGGTCGACTTGCCGGAGCCGGACTGGCCGACGAGCGCGACGATTTCGCCCTTGCGCACCGAGAGGTCGACGTCGCGGACCGCATGCACGGGGCGCCCGCCGGAGCGGTAGGTGACGTTGACTCCGCGCGCCTCCAGCAGCACCTCGTCGCTGTGCGTGATCTCCGGCACGTCGTCCGCATCGCGGCCATGTCGCGTCACCGGGGCCATCCGCGAGGCGGGGTCGCCGATCGTGGGGAAGGCGTCGGCGAGCTGTCGCGTGTACGCCTCCTGCGGGGTCGTGCAGACCGCGTAGCTCTCGCCGACCTCGACGAGCTCGCCGTCGCGCATGATGGCGATCCGGTCGCACGCCGTGGCGAGCACCGAGAGGTCGTGGCTGATCATGAGCATCGAGATGCCGCGCTCCGCCACGAGACGGGAGATCATGTCGAGGATCTGCTTCTGCACGATCACGTCGAGCGCGGTGGTCGGCTCGTCCGCGATGATGACCTCGGGATCGCACGCGAGGGCCATCGCGATCATGACGCGCTGCTTCTGGCCGCCGGAGAGCTCGTGGGGATACGACTCGCTCTTCTGCTGCGGCAGGTCGACGATGTCGAGCAGCTCCCGCACCCGTTCCTTGCGCGCCTTCTCGCCCTTCCACCGGTCGGAGGCGTGCAGCTCCAGCGCCTCCAGGAGCTGCCAGCCCACCGTGCGGACCGGGTTGAGCGAGTGCATCGCGCCCTGGAACACGATGGACGTCTGCGCCCAGCGCACGGCGCGGAGCTGCCCGAAGGACAACGTGGCGACGTCCTGGTCGCCCAGCAGCACGCGGCCGCTGAGCCGGGCGTTGCGCGGCAGGAGCCGGAGCACGCTCATGGCGAGGGTGGACTTGCCGGAGCCGGACTCGCCGGCGATGCCGAGGGTCTGCCCGGCGGGGAGGGTGAGCGAGACGTTGCGCACGGCCGCCACCTCGTCCCGCCCCGACCGCCCCGAGGTGCGGTACGTGATGGAGACGTCGTCGAAGATCAGGTCGGGCATCTCAACGGCTCCTCAGCGTCGGGTTGGTGATGTTCTCGACGGCGCGGCCCATCAGGGTGAACGACAGCACGACGAGGACGATGGCGATGCCGGGCACGAGCACGTACCACCAGTAGCCGCTGGTCGCCGCGGAGACGTCCATCGCGTTCTTCAGGATCGAGCCCCAGGACTGCAGGGTGGTGTCGCCGAGGCCGAGGAACGCCAGGGTGGATTCGGAGATGATCGCCGAGCCGACCGTGAGCGTCGTGTTGGCGAGCACGAGCGGCAGCACCCCGGGGAGGAGGTGCTTCATGATGATGTGCCAGTGCCCGGCGCCGAGGGCCCGCGAGCGTTCGATGTAGTCGCGCGACTCCACCGAGAGGGTCTGCGCGCGGACGACGCGGGCGGTGCCGGCCCACGAGGTCAGGCCGATCGCGATGATGATCGTCCAGACGCCGCGGCTCAGCACCGACGACAGCACGATCGCGAGGATCAGCGACGGCAGCACGAGGAAGAAGTCGATGATGCGCATCATCAGCCCGCCGAAGAAGCCGGTGAAGTGGCCCGCCGAGAGGCCGACGAGGGTGCCGATGATCATCGACATCGCGGTGGCGGCGAGGCCGACGAGCAGGGACACCCGGGCGCCCCACACCATGCGGACCCAGATCTCGCGGCCCTGATGGTCGGTGCCGAGGGGATGCTCCCAGGACGGCGGGGCGAAGCGCTGCACGTCGACGAGCTTCGTGACGTCGAGCATGCTGGCGGGGGCGATCACGGGGGCGAAGATCGCGATGAGGGCCACGATCACGAGGAAGATGAGCCCCACCATGCCCGCCCGGCGCTGGGCGAACTGCCGGCAGAAGTCGACGAAGGCGGTGCCGCGGCGGTGCCACGCCAGGGCACGGGGCGATCGGATGGTCGGGGATGCCGTGGTCATGCGCGCCTCACCCTCGGGTCGAGCTGACGGTAGATGAGGTCCGCGATGAGGTTCATCGCGATGATGATCGTGGAGAACACCACGAACGTGCCCTGCAGGAGCGGGAGGTCGGGGCCGGAGATGGCCTCGAAGGTGAGCTTCCCGAGCCCGGGCCAGGAGAACACCGTCTCCACCGTGACGGCCCCGGCGATGAGACCGCCGATGTGCATTAAGACGAGGGTGACGGTCGGCAGCAGGGCGTTGGGGACGGCGTGTCGGCGCCGGACGAGGTCCTCCCGGAGGCCCTTGGCCCGCGCGGTGGTGAGGTAGTCGGCGCCCATCTCCTCGAGGAGCGAGCTGCGCATCACCATGAGGTACTGCGCGTACACGACCGCGACCATCGTGATCACCGGGAGCACCATGTGCGAGATCACGTCCAGGACCGCGCCGACCGGATCGGTGGGCGGGTTGGGGGAGACCATGCCTCCGGTCGGGAACCAGTGCAGCGTGCCTCCGAAGACCATCAGGAGCAGCAGGGCCAGCCAGAAGGTCGGCACCGACCAGAACACGAGCGACGTGCCGGAGACGATGCGGTCGAAGGTGGAGCCGTGCTTCCAGGCCGCCTTCTGTCCGAGCCAGAGCCCGAGGGCGATCGCGATGATCGCCGCCGTGCCGGTGAGGAGGATCGTGTTCCAGAAGTACTGGCCGATGAGGTCGGACACCGACGTGCGGTAGACGTAGCTCGTGCCGAAGTTCAGGGTGAAGACGTTGCCGAGGTAGTCGATGAACTGCTGCCACAGGGGCTTGTTCAGACCGAGCTGCTCGCGCAGCTGGTCGGCCTGCTCGGCGCTCATCCCGCGCTCGCGGGCGATCGAGGCGACCGGATCGCCCGGCAGGATCTTGAAGGCGAAGAATCCGAGGAGGATCACCATCGCCAGGCTGATGGCCGCGCCGCCGAGCTTGACCAGGAAGTAGCGGAGGGCGCCGACGCCCTTCGGCTGCTCCTCGGCCGCGGCGCTCGTCGCGATGGCGGAGGTGGACGGGGGTACCGCGTTGGACATGGGGGTCTCCTTACAGCGGACCGGGAGACGCCGCGGGGGCGGAGGCCCGCCACCCGCGGCGTCTCGCCGGACTCATTCGACGTCGGCGATGTTGCGTCGACGGATCAGGAAGAAGATGAGCCCTCCGATGATGACCACCCCCACGACGATGCCTCCGATGAGGAGTCCGGTGTTCGTGCCGGTGCCGCCGGCGGTCGCGCCCTCGACGGGCTCGACGGTGAGGTAGCCCCAGTAGCCGGCCTGGTTGGCGATGATGCCGCCGTCCTTCGGCTGCAGCGTGAAGCCCGTGAAGCGGTCGGAGCGGTAGGCCTCCAGCGAGTTGGCGTACCAGGTGGCGACCTGCGCGGTGTCGGTGTAGTTCAGCGCGAGCATGTCGTGCACGATCTCCTGGCGCTTGTCGGCGTCGATCTCGGAGCGCTGCGCGGCGTACATCTCGTCGAACTCCGGGTTGCAGTACCCGTCCTGCGTGGTGCCGCCGGTGCCGTCGGTCGCGGTCGGCAGGTTCATGCAGGTGTTGATGCCCAGCTGGTAGTCGGGGTCGGGGTTGACCGACCAGCCGCTGAAGTACAGGTCGTAGTCGCCGGAGGTGGCCTTCGCACTGATCGTGTCGGAGTCGGTGGACTCGACCGTGATCTCGATGCCGATCTCCTTCATCCAGGGGACGAAGAAGTCGGAGATGGACTGCTCGTTCGCGTCGTCCGCGTCCGTCAGCAGGCGCAGGCTCAGGCGCTGGCCGTCCTTCTCGCGGATGCCGTCGGCACCGGGGATCCAGCCCGCGTCGTCCAGCTTCGCCTGCGCGGCCTCGGGGTCGAAGCCCACGATCACGTCGTCGTCATCCGACAGGTGCCACTTCGGGAAGGACGCCGGGATGAAGCTCGTCGCGAGCGTGCCCTCGCCGTCCAGGACCTTGTCGAGGAGGGTCGCCGTGTCGGTGCCGAGACGGATGGCCTGGCGCACCTCGAGCTCCTTCAGCGCGGCGTTGCCGGTGCCGTAGGGCACGTTGTCGCGCGTCTGCTGGCCGACGTTGATGCTGATCGAGTGGTAGCGGCGGCCCTCACCGGAGTGCGTGGTGATGCCGTCGACGCCCTCGAGCGCCGAGAACTGCGTCGGGGTGAGGCCGGTGACGAGGTCGACGTCGCCCGCCTTGAGAGCCTGCACCTGGGCGTCCGAGTTCGTGTAGTAGACGTACTGGATCGCGTCGATCTTGGGGGCGCCCCGCCAGAAGTTCTCGTTCGCCTTCAGCACGATGGACTGGTTGGCCGAGTAGCTGTCGAGGACGAACGGGCCGGAGCCGACCACGTCGGCGTCGTTGGTAAAGGTCGTCGGGTCGTCGACCTCCTCCCAGATGTGCTTCGGGACGATCGGGATCTCCGAGCCGGGGTTCGGGGCCTGCGGGGTCTTCAGGGTGATCACGACGGTCTTGTCGTCCGGGGCCTCGACGGTGTCGAAGTTGGAGACGAGGTTGCCGTTGGCGGTGCCGAGCGCGGGCACCGTCATCATCTGGTCGTACGTGTACTTCACATCGGCGGAGGTGATGGGCTCGCCGTCCGACCAGACGAGGTCGTCCTGGAGGGTGAAGGTCCACCTCTGGCCGCCGTCGGTCGCCTCCCAGCTGTCGGCGAGGCCCTTCGTGGGGGAGCCGTCCTCGGCGTCGTTCTGCACGAGCGACTCGTAGACGTACCGGATGATGTTCGTCGGCGTCAGGTAGATCGAGATGAACGGGTTGAACGTGTCCACGAACCCGGAGGTGGCGATCCGGAGCGTCGTGTCGGATGCCGGGGATTCGGTGGCGGCGCTGACGGACTGCGCCTGAGCGGCACCGACCGGAGCGGCGAGGAGGAGCGCGGAGGCGATCGCGGCGGCGGTCAGACTTCGCACGGTTCTGGAGCGGGGGGCAAGACGCATGGAAGGTCCCTTCGGGCGCCGCCCGGATCCACAGTGAAGCCGGGTCGGTGCTGACCATGCAAGCGGAAGACGGCCCCGTGGTCAAGACATTCGATGCGTATCGCGGAAGAAATCTGCCGCCCTCGGGAAAGATCGCCGGCTGTCGAGGTGGTGTAACACGGCGGAAACACGCGGATGCCAGGATGCGCACGCCGAAACCGATCGCGGAGGCGTCGATCACACGTCGCAGACATCCGGAACGTATCTCGGGCCGTTCAGGTCGGGCACGGGAACCGGAATCGTATCGTCACTCCGCCGTGACGGTGAGCACGGCACGCAGGAGCGCGATGCGCTCGTGCAGAGAGGAGCGCAGGAAATGCTCGTCCACCGCATGCGCGCCGCCGCCTCGGGGACCGAAGCCGTCGACGGTCGGCACCCCGCGTCCGCCGAGGAGGTTCGTGTCACCGGCTCCGGCCGCGGGGCGGCCGTCGACCTGCTGGCCGAGCGCGGCACCGGCCACGGCGATCCGGGCGAGGAGGTCGGTGTCCGCCGCGGAGGCCTGCCAGGCGGGCCGGGCACTCAGCACGGCGACCTCGAGGCGGGCGCCGGGGCGCACCGGTGCCAGCTCCTGGAGGGCGCTGAGGACGCGCTGCTCGCTGTCCGGGTCTTGGAAGCGGAGGCCGATCTCGGCGGCCGCGTGCGCCGGCACCACGTTGGTCCTCGCGCCGCCGTCGATGACGCCGACGTTGCAGAGCACCGGGCTCGGCAGGGCGGGGTCGGCCACGATCGCGCGGACCCGGAGGAGCTGGTCCACGAGTTCGTCGATCGCGGAGACGCCGTGCTCGGGGTTGAGCGCGGCGTGGGCTGCGCGTCCGGTGACGGCGATGCGCACCCGGGCGCTGCCGCGGCGGCCGACCTTGAGGGCGCCGTCGGGATGCGGGGACTCGAAGCCGATGGCGCAGGCCGCGCCCCTGGCCCGTTCCGCGATCAGGGTGCCCGAGACGGGGGAGCCGATCTCCTCGTCCGCGACGAGCACGATCCGCACGGCGCGCCGCTGCGCGAGCGGCAGGGGCTGCAGGCGTCGCAGGGTCTCCAGCATCACGACGATGCCGGCCTTCATGTCGTACGCGCCGGGGCCGCGTACGACATCGCCGTCCTTGGCCCACGGCAGGTCGTCCGCCAGGGTGCCGACCGGCCACACGGTATCGGTGTGGCCGATGAGGAGGACCGGGTCTCCGGTGCCGGGGACGTCGATGACGAGATCCGTCCCGAGCTCGTGCGGGATCCGCTGGACGCTGCCGCCGACGCCGGCGAACCAGGCGGACAGCAGGTCGGCGATGCGGGCGCTCGCCTCCGTGTCGCGGCTCGGCGTCTCGATCAGCACGAGTTCGCGCACGAGTGCGATGATGTCGTCGGAAGGATGGTCCCCGTCGCGCACTGCCGAGAGAGTCGTCACGGTTACGAACCGTATCTTGCCCCTTGATCGCCCCGCAACCCGCCGATAGCATCGCTCTCAGCAGCAGGACTCCTCGATCTTAGGAAACGTATCGTGCCTCATTCTTCGGTGGCCGCCGGTGTCGCCCACGGCTGCCGCGAACTCACCCGGTACACCGAGTTCCGTGAGGCCGCCGCGCTGTACGCCCGCGTCTTCGCGTACACGGAGAACGAGTACGCCCTCAACGCCAACCTGCTCACCGCCCTCGCCCGCAACGGCGGTTCCGCGGTCGGTGCCTTCGCCGACGATGGGGAACTGATCGGGTTCGCGTACGGCTTCGCCGGCTGCGACACCGCGGGTGCCTCCTTCCACTATTCGCAGGCGGCCGCCGTGGACGCCGCATATCAGGGGCGGGGCGTCGGCCAGGCCCTCAAGCGGGCGCAGCGCGACGTGGCCGTGCGCTGGGGGCAGCGGACGATGCGGTGGACGTTCGATCCGCTGCTCTCGCGCAACGCCCATTTCAACCTGAGCTCCCTCGGGGCCGTCGGCATCGCCTACGAGCGGGACTACTACGCCCGCCCCGACACCGACCGCCTGGTGGTCTCGTGGGACCTGGACGCCGCCGACCGGCCTTCCCACCGGTCCCTCCCGGTCCCTCCCGTGCTCGGGTCGGACGACTGGGGGCGAGCCGTGGCGGCGGACGGCGGCACCTGGATCGCGATCCCGACCCGTCCCGGCGAGCTCGACGTCGAGGCTCGCGCAGTGCTCCGGCGGGAGCTGGAGCGGACGATGACCGCGGTGTTCCGCCGCGGAGACGTCCTCGTCGAGGCCACGCGCCTCGACGACGACACGGCGGTCTACCGCGCGACACCTCGGAAGGGCACGGCATGAACGACCATGATCACGACCAGGAGGATCGCGACCTCGTCTCTCCGCGAGACCGCTACGGCGAGCGCATCCGCACCAACCTCTCCGCCGAGAGCATCCAGGCGCGGATCATCGAGACGGAGCAGCGCACGCTCGCCCAGACCTTCGAGGAGCTCAGCCGCTCGGCCCAGGTGCCGCAGGCCGCGGCGCTGCTGCTCGGCGCCCGGCGACGGTACGTCGCCGGCGAGGGCAAGGCGGCGGCGTACGCGCAGCTCCTCAACGCGGATCTCTCGGCGACGCTGTCGAACGTGTTCCTCGTCGACGGGCACGCGCTGCAGCCGCTCACCGTGCTCACGGACGTGCGGGCCAGCGACGTACTCATCGCGTTCTCGCTGCGGCGCTACCGCGAGGAGACCGTCCGGCTCGGGCGGCTCTTCCATGAGGCGGGCGGTCAGCTCGTCGTCATCACCGACAGCGAGGACGCCCCGCTCGCATCCATCGCGACCTCGCTCATCCGGGTGCGCACCGGATCGGCGTCGTACGCCGACTCGCCGACTCCGGTCGCGGCCGTGTGCCATCTGCTGAGCGCGCTCACCACGGCGAGCGCGAAGGGAGCGCGTCGGCGGCTGGCCGAGCGCGACCGGCTGGTGGCGCGCCTGGGTCTCTACGGCCCCGAGACCGCGCGGGCCCGCCCGGAGGAGGACGCGTGAGGGTCGTCCGCGTCCGGCTCTTCGCCCTGCGTCAGCCGCTGCGTCACAGCTTCGAGACGAGCTCGCACCGCAAGTCCGGCATCGAGCACGTGCTCGCCGAGGTCACCGATGCCGACGGCCAGACAGGGTGGGGGGAGATCGCGTCGCCGTCCGATCCGTTCTACGGTGCGGAGACCACGGTCACCGCGTGGGAGATCGCGACCCGCTACCTGGTGCCCGCGCTGCTCCGTGCCGAGGGGGAGGAGCCGGCGGAGCTGGAGTCGTCGTGGGCGCGGGTCCGCGGGCATGAGTTCGCGAAGGCCGGGTTCTCCGGCGCGGTGTGGGACCTGGTCTCCCGGAGGCGGGGGATCGCGCTCGCCGCGGCCCTCGGCGGGACGCGCGACGAGGTCGTCGCGGGGGTGTCGCTGGGCATCGAGCCGTCGATCGACGAGCTGCTCGCGCAGGTGGAGCTGCAGCGCGCCGCCGGCTACCCCCGCGTCAAGCTCAAGATCGCTCCGGGCTGGGATGTCGAGCCGGTGCGTGCGGTGCGCGGCGCCTACCCCGACCTCGACCTCCACGTGGACGCGAACGGCGCCTATGCCGACGACGAGCGGGCGGCCGCGGTGTTCGCGCGCCTGGATCGCGAGGCGCTGACCATGATCGAGCAGCCCTTCGCGCCACGGGATCTCGTGGCCCACGCCGATCTGCAGGCGCGGCTCGACACGGACGTGTGCCTGGACGAGTCGGTCGTCGACCTCGGCGACCTGCGGACCATGATCCGGCTGGGAGCGGGGCGGGTCCTCAACATCAAGGTGTCGCGGATGGGCGGGCTCACCGTCGCCCGCGCGGCGCACGACGTGGCACGGGACGCGGGCATCCCCGTGTGGTGCGGCGGGATGCACGAGTTCGGCGTCGGGCGGGCTGCGAACGTCGCGCTGTCCTCGCTCCCCGGTTTCCTGCTGCCGTCGGATGTGTCGGGATCGGACAAGTACTACGAGTCGGACATCATCGCGCCTCCGGTGACCGCCGTCGCCGGTCGCGTCACGGTCCCCACCGGACCGGGGATCGGACACGAGGTGCTCGCCGAGCGCATCGCCCGTGACGCGTCCCGCGTCTTCGACTCCTCCGCGGCCGAGGCCCCTGAGGCCGTCCTGACCGCGGGCTGACCGGCCCCCGAACCCTGCGAGAGCGGAATCCCATGCGCGCACTGCTGCTGTACCGACTCGATCTCGCCGCCGAGCCCGCGGAGGACGGGATCCATGCCGTCGATCCACGGGAGCCGATCATCCGGGCGACCGACCTCGGCGTGACCCGCGGCGACGGCGTGTTCGAGACCGCCGTGGTGCGCGGAGGCAGGCCGCAGGCCCTGGAGGCGCATCTCGCGCGGCTGGAGCGCTCCGCGCAGCTCCTGGGGCTGCCCGCGCCGCGCCACGAGCTGTGGGCGCGGGCGGTGCGCCGCGCGGCCGCCGAGGTCTCCCGCCCCGGAGTGCTCCGTGACGGGGAGATCGCCTCGATCAAGTTCGCGATGACCCGCGGGGACGAGATCGACGCGGCCGGCCCGACGGGGTGGGTGCTCGGCTTCGCGGGAGAGGACCCGGAGGCCGTCCGCGCGCGGGGCGTCTCCGCGGTGGTGCTCGACCGCGGATACCGGCACGACGTCATGGAGAGGGCACCCTGGCTGCTGCAGGGAGCGAAGTCCCTCGCCTACGCCGTGAACCAGGCGGCCCTGCGGGAGGCACGGAGCCGGGGTGCGGACGACGTCATCTTCGTCAGCGCCGACGGCTTCGTGCTGGAGGGGCCGCGGTCGACGCTGATCGCGCTGCTCGACGGGGCGCTGGTCACGCCACCGCCCGAGTACGGGGTGCTCCCCGGGACGACCCAGGCCGACGTCTTCGCGGGACTCGCCGAGGTGCCCTCCCGCGTCGGTCCGATGGTGCGGGACGATCTGGAGCGGGCGGACGCCCTCTGGCTCTGCTCCAGCACCCGGGGTGCGGTGCCCGTGCGGGAGCTGGACGGTGTCGCGCGCGCCGTGGACCCGGTACTCACCGCGCGGATGAACGCGGTGCTGGATGGACGAGAGGACTGAGATGGTCGACGCGGACCTGCCGATCGATCGGGTGATCGACGGCCACAACGATCTGGCCTGGGCGAGCAGGACGCTGCTCGGCTACCGGGTCGCGGAGCTCTCCGGGGCGGTGGCGGCCACGCAGACCGACCTGCCGCGACTGGTCGCGGGCGGGGTCGCCGGCCAGTTCTGGTCGGTCTGGGTCGATCCCGTGCTGGAGGGGGCGGAGCAGGTGGTGGCCACGCTCGAGCAGATCGACTTCGTGCACCGCCTCGTCGACGCCCACCCGCAGCGCTTCGCGATCGCTCGGACGGCGGCGGACGCGCGTGCGGCGATGGCGGAGGGGCGGATCGCCTCGCTCATCGGCATCGAGGGCGGCGACCAGCTCGGCGGATCGCTGGCCGTGCTGCGGCAGTTCGCGCGGCTCGGCGCGCGGTATCTCACCCTCACCTGGTCGCGGACGATCGCCTGGGCGGATTCGGCGACCGACGAGGCGCGCCACGGCGGTCTGACGGACTTCGGACGCGAGGTGGTGCGCGAGATGAACCGCATCGGTGTGCTCGTCGACCTCTCGCACGTCGCTCCGACGACCATGCGGCAGGCCCTGGAGGTCACGACCCGCCCGGTGATGGTGAGCCATTCCGGCGCCTTCGCCCTGTGCGACCACCCCCGCAACGTGCCGGACGACGTGCTCGCCGCGATCGGCGCGCAGGGCGGCGTCGTGATGGTGCCGTTCGTCCCCACGTTCGTCTCGCAGGCCCGCCGCGACTGGTGGGAAGCCGGGGGAGAGGGAGAGGCGCCGCGCGTCGGCGTCGCGGACGTCGCCGATCACCTGGACTACGTGCGTCGCGTGGCCGGCGCACAGGCGGTCGGGATCGGCGCCGACTACGACGGCTCCGATGCGATGCCGGACGGTCTCGGCGACGTCTCGGGGTACCCGACGCTGTTCGCCGAGCTTCGGCATCGCGGCTGGTCGGAGGACGACCTCCGGGCGGCGGCGCACGAGAACGTCCTCCGCGTGCTGGAGGCGTCGGACCCCGACCACGAGGCCTTCCTCGCGGGCGGCGCAGGAGAGCCGGCCGCGGCCGCGCTCGTGCCGGCGGTCGACACGACGATCCGGGAGGGCGCGCTGTGACCCCGCGCGTCCTCGTGATCGTGAACTCCGCGAGCTCCGGCCCGCGCCGCCTCGGCACCTGGCTGCGAGAGAAGGCGATCGACGTCGACGAGGTCGTGGGAGCCGAGCAGCCGCTGCCCACCTCCCTGGACGGCTACGCCGGACTCGTCATGCTGGGCGGCGGGCTCATGCCGGACGACGATGATCGCGCGCCGTGGCTCGCGGCAGAGCGGGCGCTCGCCGCGGAGGCCATCGCCCGTGACCTCCCCACCCTCGGCATCTGCCTGGGCGGTCAGCTGCTCGCCCACGTGGCCGGCGGCGAGGTCGCCGAGAAGACCGGACCCATCGAACGCGGCGCGACCCCCATCCGCCCCACCGCGGCAGGACGTGCCGACGCCCTGTTCGCGGCCCTCGGCGATGAGGCTCCGATGATCGAGAACCATCAGGACATGATCACGCGGCTCCCACCCGCGGCGGTGCTGCTGGCGACGAGCGCCGCTGTCGAGAACCAGGCCTTCCGGCTGGGGGCGCGAGTGCGCGGGGTGCAGTTCCATCCCGAGGCCTCCGCGGCCGACCTCGCCCGTTGGGACGACGCGGCACTGCGGGGAGAGGGACGCTCGCTTCCCGCCCTCATCGCCGCCGCCGAGCGCGTGCACGACCACAACACCGCGGCCAGCCGCGCGCTCATCGAGGCCTTCGCCGACGAGGTGCGCGCCGGGGTCCCCGTATGACCGGGCAGGATGCGGATCTCCTCGTCACCGCCGAGTCCGCCGCGGAGGCCCTCCGCCACGGCCTGGACGAGCGCGCGCGTCATGCCGCTCCGGCCGCCATCTCCGCGGTGGCCGAACGGGGAAGCATCCGCGCAGTGCTCACCCACGGCCATCCACGCGCCGATGAGGCCCCGACGACGCGGGACACGGTCTTCCGCATCGCCTCGATGTCCAAGAGCTTCCTGGCCGCCACCGTGCTCTCCCTTCGAGACCGCGGCCTGCTCGACCTCCACGCGCCGATCCGCACCTATCTGCCGGAGGTCCGACTGCGGCACCGCGATGCGGACGTCGAGGTCACCGGCGACCTGCTCCTCTCCAACCGTTCGGGCCTGGGAGAGGACAACGCCTGGGTGGACCGCCATCTCGGCGCTTCCCGCACGGAGATCGCCGCACTCTTCGCGGGTGGGGTGCAGCTCGCGGCTGCGCCGGGAACCGTCTACCAGTACTCCAACCTCGGCCAGTCGCTGCTCGGCCGCGTCGTGGAAGCGGTGACGGGGCGGGCCGTGGAGGACGTGATCCGGGAGACCCTGCTCGAGCCCCTCGGGCTGGACCGGACGGCGCACGTGGCGGACGGGTATCCGGCCGAGGCGCTGGCCTGCGGGTTCCGGACCTTCGACGACGGCGCCACGTTCCGCCCCGAGCCGTTCGTGGGGTCCGGCGCGCTCGGCTGCATCGGCAGCATGTTCAGCACCGTCGACGACATCGCGAGATGGATGTGGTTCCTCGGCTCGGCCTTCACCGACGACCCGCTGGCGCCCGCCGTGCTGGCTCCGGCGTCGCGACGGGAGCTGCAGCAGGCCCGCACCCCCATCCCGGTGCCGTCGGCGATGTTCGACGGGCGCGACCTCGCGGGGGCCGGCTACGGCTACGGCCTCTTCGTCGAGGACGACCGGCGGTTCGGGCGGATCGTGCAGCACTCCGGCGGTCTTCCCGGATTCTCGGCGCACATGCGCTGGCACGCGGCCAGCGGCATCGGCGTCGTCGCCTTCGGGAACTCCGACGAGTTCGGCGCCCGGCGGATCGCAGGCGCTGCGCTCCAGCAGCTGCTCGAACGGACGGACGCCCCCTCCGCGATCCTGCACCCGTGGGCGGAGACGGTCGCCGCCGCGCAGGCTCTCGACGCCGCGATCCGCTCGGGACGGCCCGCCGCCACGTACCCGTTCCTCGCCGACCATGTGCTCGAGGACATCCCGGCCGACGTCCGCGATGCCCGGCTGGAGGCACAGGTCCAGGAGATCGGCGGATTCCGCGCGGACCAGGACCCGTTCCCCGACCGTGTGGTGGCCGCGGCGACGGAGGCCGAGTTGCGCTGGCGGATCGCGGGGAACCGCGGCGACCTCCTCGTCGACGTGCGGCTGGTCGGGCTGCCGGAGCCGCGCGTGCAGGGGGTGAGCGCGGCGGTCGTCGCGCCGGGGCAGACGCGTGTCGAGGGGGAAAGGGCCGGGGCCGCAGAGCGACACCGGATCATCCTGCCGTCGCCCTGATGACGGGTCGGACACTGATCGACCGGGTCCAAAAAACCGCCCTAGGATGGAGACATCCCGACCCGTCCGTTCTGAGGAATCCTCATGCCCGCCACCCCTGTGCGTCGCCTCCTTCCCCTCGCTGCGCTCGCCGCCGCCACCGCCCTGGTGCTGACCGCGTGCGCGGGCCCGTCCACGGAGAGCGACGGCGGTGAGCTCGTGTGGTCGATCGAGGGCGCGAACCTGTCCGCGGGGCACATGGACCCGCAGGTGAGCCAGCTCGACGTCTCCGGCATGGTGCAGCGGGCGGTGCTCGACTCCCTGGTCTTCCAGGAGGACGACGGCACGTTCAGCCCGTGGCTCGCGAAGAGCTGGGACGTCTCACCGGACAGCACGGAGTACACCTTCACGCTGCGCGACGACGTGACCTTCACCGACGGCGAGCCGTTCGACGCGGAGGCCGTCAAGGCGAACTTCGACCGGATCGTCGACCCGGAGACCGCCTCGGCTCAGGCGGCGAGCATGCTCGGTGCGGACTTCTACGCCGGCACCGAGGTCGTCGACGAGCACACGGTGAAGGTCTCGTTCACGCAGCCGTATGCGCCGTTCCTGCAGGCGGCCAGCACCCCGCAGCTCGGCTTCTACTCACCGGCCGTGCTGGCCGAGTCGGCCGACAAGCTGAAGGCGGGCGGCCCCGACGTCACTGTCGGCACCGGACCCTTCGTGCTCACCGAGTACACCGCCGACCAGGAGATCGTCTACACGCGCAACGACGATTACGCCTGGGGCCCGCACGAGGCGAAGGCGCCGGCGTTCGAGACGCTGCGCGTGCAGATCCAGCCGGAGGCCTCGGTGCGCACCGGAGTGATCGAGAGCGGAGAGGCCGACCTCGCCAGCAACATCCCGCCGAACCAGGTCGCCGGTCTGGACGACGCCGGCGTCACGGTCGACTCGGTGGAGTACCCGGGACTGCCCTACTCGCTCTACCTGAACGAGAAGTACGGCGTCTTCGCCGACGAGAAGGTGCGGCAGGCGTTCGCCCGCGGCATCGACGTCGACGCGGCGGTCGAGGAGATCTACTTCGGGCAGTTCCCGCGGGCATGGAGCGTCCTCGGCAGCACGACCCCGGGCTACGACGCGTCGCTGGAGGACTCCTGGCCGTTCGATCAGGACGCCGCGAACGCCCTGCTCGACGAGGCCGGGTGGACGGAGCGCGACGCCGACGGCATCCGCATGAAGGACGGCGAGCGCCTGTCCGTGCGGTGGATCGCCTGGACCCCGGTCCCGGACGACCGCGCGGCGCTGGCCAACGCGATCCAGTCGGACCTCAAAGCCATCGGCTTCGAGGTGCAGCGCGAGGAGCTGGAGCCCGGCGCCTATAACGCCCAGTACGAGCCCAAGACGTTCGACCTCACCGACTGGGGCTTCTCCGGCGTGGACGCCGACTTCCTCCGTGCGCACCTGCACACCGACGGCTTCCAGAACGCCTCGCAGGTGAGCGATCCGGAGATCGACGCACTTCTGGAAGAGGCCGTCGCGTCGAGTGATCAGGACGCCCGCAACGAGCTCTACACGCAGCTGCAGGAGTGGAACGCGGAGTACACCGCGATCGTCCCGCTCTACAGCCCCTCGGCGATCACGGCGGTCGGCGAGCGCGTGCAGGGTCTGGACTACGACCTCTACGGGCGGCCGCTCTTCTACGATGTGAGCCTCGGCTGACATCCGGCGGCCGTCGTATCGAGGGAGCGGGCGGAGTGATCGAACCGTGACGGCGGTGCTCGGCCGCGCCCTCGGGCTCCTCGCCTCGGTAGTCATCGTGCTGTGGGGCGCCGCGACGGTCGCGTTCCTGGCCTTCCGGGTGATCCCCGGCGACCCGGTCTCGGTGATGCTGGGCCCGCAGGCGCAGGTGAGCGAGGCGGTCAAGGACGGCATCCGCGCCGATCTCGGGCTCGACCGCCCGCCGCTGGAGCAGTACGTCGGCTTCATCGGGCAGCTCGCCCGCGGCGACCTCGGCGAGTCGTACCAGCTGCGGCTGCCGGTGACCGAGGTCATCGGACGGCAGCTGGGTGCGACCGTGCAGCTCTCGGCGCTGGCGCTGGGGATCGCCGTCGTCCTCGCCCTCGCGGTCGCGGTCTTCGTGCGGGGCCGCGTCGGGCGCACCGTCGCCGCCGGCGTCGAGCTCGTGGTGCTCTCCTCGCCGGTGTTCTGGATCGGGCTGCTGCTGCTCAGCGTCTTCGCGTTCGGTCTCGGCTGGTTCCCCGTCTCTGGCACCCGCAATCCGGCGACCATCGTCCTTCCGGCGGTCACGCTCGCCCTCCCGGTGGCGGCACTGCTCAGCCAGGTGCTGCGTGATGGGCTGATGCAGGCGGAGCGGATGCCGTTCGCGGAGACGGTCCGTGCGCGGGGTGCCGGACCCACCTGGTTCACGCTGCGGCACGGGGTGCGGCACGGCGCCGCCTCGGCGGTCACCCTCGCCGCCTACCTCACCGGCTCTGTCCTCGGGGGTGCGGTTCTCGTCGAGACCGTGTTCGCCCGGCCCGGCCTGGGGCGGGTCACCCTCGCCGCCATCAACGACCGCGATCTCCCTGTCCTCACCGGCATCATCCTGCTGAGCGCTCTCGTGTTCGTCGTCATCAACGTGGTGGTGGAGCTCGTGCATCCGCTGATCGACCCCCGCGTCGCCGCCTCCTCCCGACCGGGAGCCGTCCGATGAGTCGGGGGGAGCGACTCCTGTTGAGCTCCGCCGCGGTCGTGCTGGTCGTGGTCGCCGTCGCCGCCCTCTGGCCGGGACTGCTCGCCACGCACGATCCGCTGCAGACCGAGGTGCGGGCCGCTCTGCTGCCGCCGAGTGCCGAGCACCTCTTCGGCACCGATCAGAGCGGCCGCGATGTCTACTCCCGCGTGGTGTTCGGCGCGGGGCGCTCGGTCGGGATCGGACTTCTCGCCACCGCCATCGCCCTCGCCGCCGGCCTGCTCGTGGGCGCGCTCGCCGGCATGTCGCCGCGGGGCGTGGACGTCACCCTCATGCGCATCAACGACGTGCTCATGGCGTTCCCGGAGTTCCTGGTGGCGCTCGTCGTGGTGGCCGTGCTGGGACCGGGACCGGTGAACATCGCCATCGCGGTGACGCTGGCCGCCGCACCCGTGTACGTGCGCCTCGCCCGCGTGCAGACCAGGACGCTGCGCGTGGCCGAGCATGTCGAGGCTGCCCGGATCCTCGGCGTTCCGCCGCTGCGGGCGTTCCGACGCCATGTCGTGCCCGGGGTGCTGGGTGCGCTGAGCGTGCTGGCGACCATCGGTATCGGATCGAGCATCCTCGCCGCGGCCGGGCTGAGCTTCCTGGGCCTCGGGCCGTCCGAGCCGACCCCGGAGTGGGGCCTCATGCTCGCCGGCGGTCGCAACGTGCTCGGGCAGGCGTGGTGGGTGTCGGTCTTCCCCGGTCTGGCGATCACGCTGACGGTGGTGTGCGCGACGGTGATCGGACGGATCCTCCGGGCTCGGGCAGACGGGAGGGACGCATGAGTGCGGCGCTGGAGGTCGAGGGGCTGCGGATCGGCTTCGCGGGGACTCCCGTCGTGGCGGGCGTGTCGTTCGCGGTGGAGGCCGGCGAGTGCGTGGCGATCGTGGGGGAGTCGGGGGCGGGGAAGTCGCTCTCGGCCCGCGCTCTGCTCGGCCTCACGCCGTCGACGGCCGACGTCGCCGTCGACCGGCTCCGCATCGATGGGGTGGATGCCGCCGCCCTGACCGAGCGCGGTTGGCGGCGGCTCCGGGGCACCGGGATCGGCCTCGTGTCGCAGGACGCCCTCGTCTCCCTGGACCCGCTGCGGCGGATCGCGGATGAGATCGCCGAGCCGCTGCGGCTGCACCGCCTCGTGCGCGGTCGGGCAGCCCTCGCCGCGCGGGTGCGGGAGCTTCTCGGACGGGTGTGGATGCCCGACCCCGACCGCCGCGCACGGCAGCGTCCGCAGGAGCTCTCCGGAGGGTTGCGGCAGCGCGCGCTCATCGCCTCGGCGCTGGCCGGGAACCCCGCGGTACTCGTCGCGGATGAGCCCACCACGGCCCTGGATGCGACCGTGCAGGCCCGGATCCTCGTGCTGCTGCGGGAGATCGCCGACGACGGCACCGCCGTGGTGTTCATCAGTCATGACTTCGCGGCGGTGCGGCGGGTGGCGGATCGCGTGCTCGTGATGAAGGACGGCCGGATCGTGGAGTCCGGCCCGGTCGCGGAGGTGCTCGCCGCCCCCCGGCACCCGTACACGCAGCAGCTCCTCGCGGCGACGATGCACGAGCCGCGGGAGGAGCGTGCGGCGTCCTCGGAGGCCGTGGTCGTCGCGGAGAAGGTGTCCAAGGCGTTCGGCGGGGTGCCCGCGGTCGTCGACGCGTCGTTCACGGTGACCGCCGGTCGGACGCTCGGCATCGTCGGCGAATCCGGATCGGGCAAGACGACCCTCGCCCGGATGCTGGTGGGCGTGGAGACGCCGGACACCGGGGCGCTGCGGTGGACGCGGGCACCGCGGGTGCAGCTCGTGCACCAGAACCCGCTCGGCGCCTTCGACCCGCGGTGGACGGTCGGGCGGTCCCTGGAGGAGGCGCTGGAGGCGGGGGGAGTGCCGCGCGGTGCCCGTCGGATGCGGGTAGCGGCGCTGCTCGCGGAGGTCGGCCTCGACGAGAGCGTCGTGGTGCGACGACCGGCGGCGCTGTCGGGCGGACAGCGGCAGCGGGCGGCCCTGGCCCGCGCCCTCGCGGCGGACCCGGACGTGCTGGTGCTGGACGAGCCCGTCTCCGCTCTCGACCCGTCGGTGCGGGAGCGGGTGCTCCGGCTCCTGGCGCGGGTGCAGGAGGAACGGCGGCTGACGATGGTCTTCGTCTCCCACGATCTCGACGTCGTGGGCGCCGTCGCGGACGACGTCCTGGTCATGCAGGACGGCCGGATCGTGGAGCAGGGGCCCACGGCGGCGGTGTTCGCGGCACCGCGGCATCCGTTCACCCGGGAGCTGCTCGCGGCGAGCGGCCCCGTCAGTCCGTGACGGTGATCCCGAGCCCGGCCGCCATCACCGGGGCGAGCTGCTGCACCTGAACCGACGAGAGCGTGGTGCCGCGCAGGCTCTGGACGTCGAGGTAGGACAGCGCGTCGAGGCCGCGGAGGTCCACATCCTTCGCGCGCAGGCCCCGGGGGTCGACCTCGTCGCTGCGCGTGGCCTGGAACCGGACGCGCGTGAGCTCGGCCTGCGGGATGTCGATCGTGCGGATCGCGCAGGCCGCGATGTCGAGGTCATCGGCGCGGGCGGCGCCCAGGTTCAGATAGTCGATGCGCACGTCGCGCAGCTCGAGCTCCGCCACGCGGGCGTCGCTGAGGTCGAGGGTCCCGATGCGCCCTCCCGTGATCCGGAGCCGACGGATGCTCGCGTTCCGCAGCCGGAGCGCCGCGATCCGCGGTTCCGGAAGATCGACGTCGAGGAGCGTGGCCCCGGTGAGGTCGACGCTCTCGGCGTCCGCCTGCACCGCGCACTGCTCGAGCGTGGCGTATGCGAGGTCGACGGTGCCGGTGAGCTCCAGGGCGGCGGCGAGGAGATCGGCGCGGCGCGCGGGTTCACGCGGCTCCAGCACGGGCGGCAGATCAGGCGCGGACACACGGGGTGCGGTCGGGGGCTTCGGCATCCTCCGAGGCTATGTCCTCCCTCCGACACCCCAGTTTTCCTCCTTGCTCCTGCTCCGGCCCCAGGTCGCAGATCCTCGCTGCCTCGCACTCTCCCTCGCAGCCCCTGCGACAGGAGCCCCCATCTGCGACCTGACCCCGGCCCACCCCGGCTCCGGGACTCGTCGTGCGGGAGCGCGCTGATCTGCGCCGCGTCGCAGGCTCTCGGCGGGAACGTCCGACGGGGCGGGAATCTGCGACATCGAGCGGGGGTCCGGAGGAGGGACTCGGGCTGCACGGGAGGGGGAGTGGGGGGAGTTGTGCACAGGGAATGGGAGGAGGTGGCCGAGGCTGGGAACGAGGGAGGGGCAGGGGAGCAGTATCAGGGCCATGAACGGGATGAGGCGGACGCGGCTGCTGCAGGCGATGCGCGAGGTCGACGGAGTGGCGCGGGTCGAGCGGCTCCGGGACCGCGGGGTCAGTCGGTACGACCTCGAGACGGCGCTCTCGGAGCGGATGATCCACCGGGTGCGGGTCGGGTGGGTGGCGCTGCCCGATGCTGATCCGGCTCGGGTGACCGCGGCGCAGCACGGTGTTCTGCTGGCGTGCGTGACGCAGGCGCGACGGCTGGGACTCTGGGTGCATGACGAGAGACCCCGCCTTCACCTCGCCGCCAACCCGGGCAGCCGGGGAGGGAAGCCGTCGGAGGCCCGCGTGCACTGGGCACGGCCTCTGGTCCCGCGACACCCCGATGTCCTGGAGGACCCGATCGAGAACGTGCTGAGCCTGGTGTCCACCTGCGAGCCGTATGAGCAGGCGCTCGCGACCTGGGAGTCGGCATTGAACAAGGGGCTCGTCGATCGAGAACGGCTGCTCCGCCTCCCGTGGGGACCGCGCGGTCGGCGGCTCCTGGCCGAGGCGCTGCCGTTCGCGGATGCGGGGCTTGAGACCTACCTGCGCGTGCGACTGCGCTGGCTCCGGCTGCCGCTGCGCTTCCAGACATGGATCGCCGGGCATCGGGTGGACGCTCTGATCGGCGAGCGACTCGTGCTGCAGATCGACGGCGGCACCCACGTCGGAGCCCAGCGCGACCAGGACAACCGTCACGATGCGGAGCTGAAGCTGCGCGGCTTCCACGTCATCCGTCTGGGCTATCACCAGGTGATGGAGGAGTGGCCTGCAGTGCAGGACCTCGTCATGCGCGCCATCGCCCAGGGACTGCATCGTGCGCGCACGGCGTGATGTCGCAGATCCCGCCGCGGGTCGCAGGGCTGTCTCCAGATCCTGCGACGCCGAAGGGAATCCGCGGGGGGAGGAGCACGCGTACAATGGGCACACGAGCATCGATCCGGCCATCACCGGGGAGCTCTCGGAAGAACGGTCCGGCGACGGACTCAGTAGAACCGAGCGGGGCAGGCCCGTCACAGCCGCAGTGAGAGTGGTCCGTGGGTCTCTGAGCTTGTCGAGGGGATGCAGGGGCACGCGAGGTGGTACCGCGGTCCGCGAGGATCGTCCTCGCAGCAGCATCCGCCACGACGACCACTGCGAGAGACCATGACCTACCCGCGCTCCTCTTTCGGCCCCGCAGCCGACCAGGCCGCCACTGTGGCGCCGAGCCCCCGCTTCCCGCAGATCGAGGAGGAGGTGCTCGACTTCTGGAAGACCGACGACACCTTCCGCGCCTCCATCGAGCAGCGCGAGGGCGCCCCCGAGTGGGTGTTCTACGACGGCCCTCCCTTCGCGAACGGTCTGCCGCACTACGGTCACCTGCTCACGGGTTACGCGAAGGACGTGTTCCCGCGCTTCCAGACGATGATCGGGCACAAGGTCGACCGCGTCTTCGGATGGGACACCCACGGGCTCCCGGCCGAGCTCGAGGCGATGAAGCAGCTCGGGATCACCGAGAAGAGCGAGATCGAGGAGATGGGGATCGACGTCTTCAACGAGAAGGCGCGCTCCTCGGTCCTGAAGTACACACGGGAGTGGGAGGACTACGTCACCCGCCAGGCCCGGTGGGTGGACTTCGAGCGCGGATACAAGACGCTCGACCTCGGATACATGGAGAGCGTGCTCTGGGCCTTCAAGACCCTGTACGACAAGGGGCTCGCCTACGAGGGCTACCGCGTCCTCCCGTACTGCTGGCGCGATGAGACGCCGCTGTCCGCGCACGAGCTCCGCATGGATGACGACGTCTACCAGATGCGACAGGACCCGTCGGTCACGGTCACCTTCCCGCTCACCGGAGCGAAGGCCGAGGCGCTGGGGCTCACCGGGGTGCGCGCTCTCGCCTGGACGACGACGCCGTGGACCCTGCCGACCAACCTCGCGCTCGCCGTGGGGCCGGACATCGAGTACGTCGTGCTGCCTGCCGGTCCCGCCGGCGCCTCCGACGTACACCAGGGGCGTGCCGCTCCCTCGGCCGACCAGCTCGCGGTCGAGGCCTCCGCGCACCGCTACCTGCTCGCGAAGGACCTGCTCGGCGGGTATGCCAAGGATCTCGGCTACGAGAGCCCGGAGGACGCGCACGCCGCGGTCGACGCCACGCTGCGCGGTGCGGAGTTGGCGGACGTCACCTACGACCGCCTGTTCGACTACTACGCGGACGAGGAGACCTACGGCACGGAGAACGCCTGGCGCATCCTCGTCGACGCCTACGTCACCACGACCGACGGCACCGGCATCGTCCACCAGGCACCCGCCTACGGTGAGGACGACCAGCGCGTCGCCGGCGCTGCGGGCATCCCCACGATCCTGTCCCTCGACGACGGCGGCCGCTTCCTCCCGAACGTCACGGATGTCGCGGGCGAGCTGTGGATGGACGCGAACACCCCGCTCGTGCGGATCATCCGCGACAACGGCCGCCTGGTGCGGCTGCAGAGCTACGAGCACTCCTACCCGCACTGCTGGCGCTGCCGGAATCCCCTGATCTACAAGGCCGTGTCGAGCTGGTTCATCCGGGTCACCGACATCAAGGACGACCTCCTCGCGAACAACGAGCAGATCACCTGGGTGCCGGAGAACGTGAAGGAGGGGCAGTTCGGCAAGTGGCTCGAGGGCGCCCGCGACTGGTCGATCAGCCGCAACCGCTACTGGGGCTCGCCCATTCCGATCTGGAAGAGCGACGACCCGGAGTACCCGCGCGTCGACGCCTACGGCTCGCTGGAGGAGCTGGAGCGCGACTTCGGCACGCTGCCGCGCAACCCCGAGGGCGAGGTGGACCTGCACCGCCCCTACATCGACGATCTGACGAGGCCGAACCCCGACGACCCCACGGGCAAGAGCACGATGCGGCGCATCGGCGACGTCTTCGACGTGTGGTTCGACTCCGGCTCGATGCCGTACGCGCAGGTGCACTATCCGTTCGAGAACCAGGAGTGGTTCGACTCGCACTCCCCGGCGGACTTCATCGTGGAGTACATCGGCCAGACCCGCGGCTGGTTCTACGTCATGCACGTGCTCTCGACGGCGCTGTTCAACCGCCCGGCGTTCACGGGCGTCAGCTGCCACGGCATCGTGCTCGGCAGCGACGGCTACAAGATGTCGAAGTCTTTGCGCAACTACCCGGACGTGTCCGAGGTGCTGGACCGCGACGGGTCCGACGCGATGCGCTGGTTCCTGATGTCGAGCGCAGTGCTCCGCGGCGGCAACCTCATCGTCACCGAGGAGGGCATCCGGTCCGGCGTGCGGGAGTTCCTGCTGCCGCTGTGGAACTCGTGGTACTTCTTCGCGACGTATGCGAATGCGTCGACAGGCTCGGCACCCCAGGGAGGCGGGTACGAGGCGTCGTGGCGCACCGACTCGACGGACGTCCTCGACCGGTACATCCTCGCGCGCCTGGGCGACCTCGTCCGCGAGGTCCGGGCCGATCTGGAGGGTCTGGACTCGACCAGCGCGTCCGCGCGACTGCGCGACTTCGCTGAGGTGCTGACGAACTGGTACATCCGCCGCTCGCGCGACCGGTTCTGGGTGGGCGTGACGGACGACCCGAAGAGCCGCGAGGCCTTCGACACGCTCTACACGGTGCTGGAGACGCTGTGCCGCGTGGCCGCGCCGCTCGTCCCGCTCATCAGCGAGCGCGTGTGGCAGGGCCTCACCGGCGGGCGCAGCGTGCACCTGCAGGACTGGCCCGATGCGGATCAGTTCCCCGCAGCCGACGAGATCCGCGACGCCATGGATGCGGTTCGTGAGCTGTCGAGCGTCGGCAACGCGCTGCGCAAGAAGGAGAAGCTGCGCGTGCGGCTGCCGCTCGCACGGCTCACGGTGGTCTCTCCGCTGGCGGCCGACCTCGGCCAGTTCGAGGACATCCTCCGCGAGGAGCTCAACGTGAAGACCGTCGAGCTCGTCCCGCTGACCGACGAGGCGGCCGGGGAGTACGGCATCAGCCACCGGCTGAGCGTGAACGCCCGCGCTGCGGGTCCGCGCCTCGGCAAGGACGTGCAGAAGGCCATCCAGGCCGCGCGCTCGGGTGACTGGTCCGAGACCGACGGCGTCGTGACCGCCGGCGGCATCGCGCTGGAGCCCGCCGAGTACGACCTCGTCCTCGAGACCACGGGTCGCCCCGAGGGGGAGGCTCTGGCCATCGTCCCGTCCGGCGGCTTCGTCCTGCTCGACACCGACACGACGCCGGAGCTGGAAGCCGAGGGCATCGCCCGCGACGCCATCCGCGTCGTGCAGGAGGCGCGCAAGAACGCCGGGCTCGACGTCAGCGACCGGATCGTGCTGGCCCTCAACGCCGCTCCCGCGGAGGCGGCGGCGCTGGAGACCCATGCCGACCTCATCGCCGCCGAGACGCTCGCCGTGGCGTTCGCCGTGCAGCCGACCGACGACCTCGACCGGCTCGTCGACGAGGTCACCAGCCCCGGAGACGGCGTGCATCGGAGCGGGGCGAAGGCCCTCGGGGCCGGGAAGGCGCCGCTCCTCGTCACGATCGACACGAACCTGGAGAAGGTGGGCGCATGAGTGCGAGAGACCGGGCCGATGCCGTCTACGAGACGCTGCTGAGCCGTGCCGGGGAACGCTGGGTGCAGCCGCGCAAGGAGCGGACGGCGCGGATCCTCGAATACCTCGACGATCCGCAGCGCACCTACCGCGTCATCCACATCACCGGCACCAACGGCAAGACGTCGACCGCGCGGATGATCGAGAGCCTGCTGCGTGCTCATGATCTGCGCACCGGCCTGTTCACGAGCCCGCACCTGGAGCGCTTCACCGAGCGCATCATGATCGACGGCGAGCCGATCTCCGATGAGGCCGTCGCCGACGCCTGGGACGAGATCGAGCCGTTCGTGGGGATCGTCGACGCCGAGCTCGAGGCGGCGAGGGAGGCCCCGCTGACGTTCTTCGAGCTGCTCACGGTCCTCGCCTTCGTCGCGGTCGCCGACGCACCCGTCGACGTGCTCGTCCTCGAGGTCGGCATGGGTGGGGAGTGGGACTCGACGAACACCGCCGACGGCGACGTGGCGGTGTTCGCTCCGATCGACATCGACCACGCGGACCGCCTGGGAAGCACGATCGCCGAGATCGCCCAGGTCAAGGCCGGCATCATCAAGGAGGGCGCCGCCGTCGTCTCCGCCCAGCAGCCGGCCGAGGCCGCCGAGGTGCTGCGCCGCGTGGCCGCGGAGCGCCATGCCACCATCGCCTTCGAAGGCGAGGACTTCGGGCTCGCCGAGCAGAAGCTCGCCGTCGGCGGTCAGCTCCTCACCATCCGGGGCCTCGCGGGGCAGTACGAGGAGGAGTACCTGCCGCTGTACGGCGCGCACCAGGGCCACAACGCCGCGCTGGCCGTCGCCGCCGTCGAGTCGCTCATCGGCGGCGCCGGCCAGGCGATCGCCGGCGGCGTGATCTCCGACGGACTCCAGGGCAGCACGTCTCCCGGCCGGCTGCAGCTCCTCGGCATCGCCCCCACCGTCATCGTCGACGCCGCGCACAACCCGCACGGGGCTGCGGCGCTCGCCCAGGCGCTGGACGACAGCTTCGACTTCGACGAGTGGGGCCTCGTGCTCGGCGTCCTCGCGGACAAGGACGCGGCGGGGATCGTCGCGCGGCTCGCGCCGGCCGCCGCACACGTCTTCGCGACCGCGCCGGAGTCGGACCGCGCCAGCGATGCCGACCTCATCGCCGACCTCGTCGAACAGGCCGGACAGCGCGCTACCGTGCACCCGTCGCTCGCCGACGCCGCGGACGCGGCCCGCGAATGGGCGGCCTCGTCGGATCGTCGGGCCGTGGTCATCGCCGGGTCCG
The DNA here is from genome assembly GCF_002478345.1 of Microbacterium sp. UBA7513. Classification (NCBI taxonomy): domain Bacteria; kingdom Bacillati; phylum Actinomycetota; class Actinomycetes; order Micrococcales; family Microbacteriaceae; genus Microbacterium; species Microbacterium sp. UBA7513. The sequence continues at coordinate 9,711 of NZ_DLNJ01000033.1, read as the reverse complement.
TCGTGCTCGCCGGCGAGGCGATCGCGCTCTCCGAAGAGGAGGACTGGAAGTCGGGGTGGCGCGCATGAGCGCCGCCGCCGCCCCGCGTCGACCGCGCGCCCCGCGCACCCTCGTGCAGAAGCTCGCCCCGGTGGTGCTCGGCTTCGAGGCGATCGTCGTCTTCCTCGTCGGTCTCACGATCTTCGGCCTGAAGGCTCTGCCGGCGGGAATCGAGCAGTGGTGGGGCATCGTGGGCGGCGCCGTCGTGGCCGTGGCCTGCGTCGTCATCGCGGGCATGATCACGAAGCCCTGGGCGATCCCCGCCGGGTGGATCGTGCAGATCGTGGTCGCTCTGTCGGCCATCGCCGTCCCCGCCGTGCTTCTCGTGGTCCTGATTTTCGGCGGCATGTGGGCGTATGCGACCATCATGGGGGCCCGCCTGGACGCACGACGCCCGAGCGAGGCTCCGACCGCGCAGAACGCAGACACAGAGAGTGAATGACATGGCCACCGAAGAAACCCTCGTCCTCGTCAAGCCGGACGGTGTCGCCCGCGGCCTCACCGGAACGATCCTCGCCCGCATCGAGGCGAAGGGCTACGCGCTCGTCGACATCCGTCTCGTCGAGCCCGACCGCGACCTGCTCGCCGCCCACTACGCCGAGCACGAGGGCAAGCCGTTCTACGAGCCCCTTCTCGAGTTCATGATGTCCGGTCCCTCCGTGGCGATCCGCCTCGCGGGCAACCGCGTCATCGAGGGCTTCCGCTCCCTCGCCGGCACGACCGACCCCACGACCGCTGCGCCGGGCACCATCCGCGGTGACTTCGGCCGCGACTGGGGCCTCAAGGTGCAGCAGAACCTCGTGCACGGCTCGGACAGCCCCGAGTCGGCCGCTCGCGAGCTGGGCATCTGGTTCGACTGAGCCCGAGTATCACGACGAAGCCCGTCCGCCGGAATGGCGGACGGGCTTCGTCGTTCTCGTGGAGAGATCAGAAGAGGATCTTCGCCATCTCGCCGAGGAAGTCGAGTCCCTGCAGCTGCGCCAGGAAGATGACCAGCGCGTAGGCGAGGACGGTCGCCAGCGGTACCCATGGCATGAGCTTCTCGGCAGCGGCACGGACCTTCGCGTTGCTCGTGAAGGTCCCGTTGCGGGCGAGGTGCACCATGGTGGCGAAGAAGGTGGGGATCGTCACCGCCCAGGTGACCATGCACCAGGGGCAGAGCACGAAGAGGTCGTAGAGGCTCTGGGCGATCAGCCAGCACACGAGACCGAAGGCGAAGGTGATGCCGACCCCGAAGGCTGCCCAGAACCATCGGGGGAAGCGTGCGCCGGCGAGGATCGCGACACCGACCACGAGCGGCGCCATCCAACCCGTGAGGCCGATGATCGGGTTCGGGAAGCCGAAGACCGAGCCCTGCCAGGACTGCAGGTTGGTACTGCACTGGATGAACGGGCTGAGATCGCACCCGAGCGCTTCCTGGGGGTTCTCCAGCAGCGCGAACTTCTCGACCGTGAGCTGGAAGGCGGCGTACCAGCCGATGACGCTCGCGATGATCAACCACACGGCATAGACGACGGGGCGGGTGCGCTGCTCGCTCATGCTCAGGATTATCCCAGCGACGGCTATGGAAAGGGCGAGAACCGCCCGGAGAAAACGCGTGGTGAGCGACGGGATGCCGCGATCGGACCGACTTGGTGCGATAATGACCTGTGATGCGATGAACGGCGTTGCCGCGACACGTGTCGAGCAGACTTCGGGGCCCATGCCCCACGCGACCAGAGCCATGAGCCGGTCGCAGGCCGATTGAGTTCGCGGCACCCGCGGGTGCCGCATGAGATTTCACGGGACACGCAGTGGACCGTGCCAGGGAGCACGCCAGAGATGGCCGATGAGAACAATGACAACAACGCCCCCGCCCTCGACGCCCCGGCTGATGCCGCGGAGCCGCTGACGGCGACCGCCGACGCTCCGGGCGTCGAGACGGAGAGCGACGCTTCCGCGGCGCAGGCTCCGACCGAGGACGTCCCTGCGGAGTCCGACGCTCCGACGGAGTCCGAGGCTCCCGCAGAGTCCGAGGCTTCTGCCGAGCCTGAGGGTCCGGCTGAGGCTCCCGCAGAGTCCGACGCTGCCGCTGAGTCCGAGGCTCCCGCAGAGTCCGAGGCCCCTGCCGAGCCCGAGGCCGCTCCTGAGCCGGAGGCCCCGGCCGACCCGGAGAAGCCCGCCGCCGTCACCGCCGTGTCGCTCGGTCTGCTGCCCGAGGTCTTCGTGTCGCAGGTGTCGACGCAGCTGCACTTCTACGCGCCGGAGATCGTCCCGCTTCCTGCACGCCCCGGTCGCGACGACCGTGCGCCGGAGCGTGACCAGGAGGAGTCCGGGGGAGGGCGCCGGGGGCGTCGTCGCCGTGGCAGCTCCGAGGGCGACGAGCAGCGCGAGGAGCCGCGGCAGCGTCAGCGCGTCGTCGAGTACATCACCGAGCCGAAGGCGATCAAGGGCTCGACGCGCCTCGAGGCCAAGAAGCAGCGCCGTCGTGACGGCCGCGACGCCGGTCGCCGTCGTCCGGTCGTGACCGAGGCCGAGTTCCTCGCGCGTCGCGAGTCCGTCGACCGCAAGATGGTCGTGCGCTCCAAGAACGGCCGCACGCAGATCGGCGTCCTGGAGGACGGCGTGCTCGTGGAGCACTACGTCGCCCGCAACCAGGACGCCTCGCTGATCGGCAACGTCTACCTCGGTCGGGTGCAGAACGTGCTTCCCAGCATGGAGGCCGCGTTCGTCGATATCGGTCGTGGCCGCAACGCCGTGCTCTACTCGGGCGAGGTGGACTGGGACGGCGTCGAGACCGGCAACCAGCCCCGTCGCATCGAACTGGCGCTCAAGCCGGGCGATCGCGTGCTCGTCCAGGTCACCAAGGACCCGGTGGGTCACAAGGGCGCCCGCCTCACGAGCCAGATCTCGCTGCCCGGCCGCTACCTCGTGTACGTGCCCGGCGGCTCGATGAACGGCATCAGCCGCAAGCTCCCCGACAACGAGCGGGCGCGACTCAAGCGCATCCTCAAGGAGGTGCTGCCGGAGTCGTCCGGCGTGATCGTCCGCACGGCGGCCGAGGGCGCCACCGAGGAGCAGCTGACCCGCGACGTGCAGCGCCTCACCTCGCAGTGGGAGCACATCCAGAAGCAGGTCGAGAGCCAGCAGGCTCCGGCGCTCCTGCACGCCGAGCCCGACCTGCTCGTGAAGATCGTCCGGGACGTCTTCAACGAGGACTTCACGAAGATGCTCATCCAGGGCGAGGAGTCGCAGCGCACGATCAGGGCGTACCTGGAGAGCGTCGCGCCCGACCTGCTCGAGCGCGTCGAGGCGTACGAGGACGACGTCGACCCGTTCGACGCGTTCCGCATCACCGAGCAGATCGAGAAGGCGCTGGACCGCAAGGTGTGGCTGCCCTCCGGCGGTTCGCTCGTGATCGACCGCACCGAGGCCATGACGGTCGTCGACGTCAACACCGGCAAGTTCGTCGGCTCGGGCGGAAACCTCGAGGAGACCGTCACCAAGAACAACCTCGAGGCCGCGGAGGAGATCGTCCGCCAGCTGCGCCTGCGCGACATCGGCGGCATCATCGTCGTCGACTTCATCGATATGGTCCTGGAGTCCAACCGCGATCTCGTGCTTCGGCGCCTGATCGAATGCCTGAGCCGCGACCGGACCAAGCACCAGGTCGCCGAGGT
>NZ_DLNJ01000033.1:5591-5738 GCF_002478345.1 Microbacterium sp. UBA7513 | reverse complement strand
CGTGCGAGGTCTGCGCCGGTCGCGGCGTGATCGTGCACCACGACCCGGTCGTGAAGCACCGCGCGAACGGCAACGGCAACAGCAACGGTGGCAACGGAGGACGCCGGCAGCGCGGTAACGGCAACGGTAACGGCGGGGGGGCCCCAC
>NZ_DLNJ01000033.1:394-5361 GCF_002478345.1 Microbacterium sp. UBA7513 | reverse complement strand
CCCCCCCCCCCGCCGCACCGCCGGTGACCCACGCCATCACCGAGGGGGCGAAGTCCGCTCTCGCGCAGATCGCTGCCTCCACCATCGTGCCGGCCGGCGAACCGGCTGCCGAGGTCCCGGCCGCCGAGCCCGCTCCGGCGTCCGCATCCGAGCGCCCGAAGAAGGCCCGGAAGAAGCGCGGCGACCGCAAGGGGCCGAAGACGCCGACCGAGGAGCTGCTCGACTCGGTGCTGGACGCGCTTCCGGAGCCCAAGGCGCCGGGTCAGGGCCGTGGACGGCGCCGGGTCACCACCGCCGCGCTCTCCGGCACGCCGGTGTCCGTGAACTCGGAGGCGTCAGTGCCGCCGGTCGCGTCCGCGGACCCGGAGGCCTGAGGCGATCAGGCGCCGGACGAGCTCCTTGCCGGGGACGTGCTGCGCACCACCGGCGATGAGCCGGGGAACGGCGTCCTCCGGGACGTCGTAGTGGTCGAGGTCGAAGGCCCGGGCGGGGATGCCGTGCGCGTGGGCGAACGCGTGCAGCTCGTCGAGGTTGTCGTCGCTGACCAGGTGCGCCCACAGGCGTCCATGGGCGGGCCAGCGGGGGTCGTCGACGAGTACGGTCACTCCGTCAGCCTACGACCGGCCCCGTCACCCGGCTCACTTTGCGAGGTCAGCCGGCATCCGGTAAAGTAGTCCCTTGGTGCGCATGCCGCGTCGTCCTCGACGGCCGAAGCGGAGAGTCTTGCATTCGCGCCCGTCGTACCAGCGACGCATGCAAGCAACAGTCTTCCCGTGAGATTCTCGGAGCCGCGTGCTCCCCAACGAAACAGGTATGAAGTGGTTTACGCAGTAGTGCGCGCCGGTGGCCGGCAGGAGAAGGTCGAGGTCGGCACCATCGTTCAGCTCGACCGTGTTCAGGCTGCCCAGGGCGACAAGATCCAGCTGCCCGCCGTGCTGCTCGTCGACGGCTCCACGGTGACCACCGACGCTGACGCGCTGGCGAAGGTCACCGTCACGGCTGAGGTCGTCGGCAACCTCCGCGGCCCGAAGATCGTCATCCAGAAGTACAAGAACAAGACCGGCTACAAGAAGCGTCAGGGCCACCGCCAGGAGCTCACGCGCGTCAAGATCACCGGCATCAAGTAAGACCGAGGAGACCAGGACATGGCACACAAAAAGGGCGCAAGCTCCACCCGTAACGGTCGTGACTCCAACGCACAGCGCCTCGGCGTGAAGCGCTTCGGCGGTCAGCAGGTCCTCGCCGGCGAGATCATCGTCCGCCAGCGCGGCACGCATTTCCACCCCGGCGCCAACGTCGGCCGTGGTGGCGACGACACGCTGTTCGCTCTGGCCGCCGGTGCGGTCGAGTTCGGCGCGAAGGGCGGCCGCAAGGTCGTCAACATCGTCGCTGCTGCTGAGTGATCACAGCACCACGCTAAACATCCGGTTCGGGGCGGGCTTCGGCTCGCCCCGTCCGTGTATCTGCCGTCAGGCACCCTGAGCAACCGAAGGACTCCCACATGGTCACGTTCGTCGACACCGTCACACTGCACTTGCGTGCAGGCAAGGGCGGCAACGGCTGCGTCTCCGTGCACCGGGAGAAGTTCAAGCCCCTCGGCGGCCCGGACGGCGGGAACGGGGGCGACGGCGGCGACATCGTCCTCGTCGCCGACACGCAGACCGGCACGCTGCTGTCGTACCACCACTCGCCGCACCGCTCGTCGGGCAACGGCGGACCGGGCATGGGCGACCACCGCTCCGGCTTCGACGGCGAGACGCTGGAGCTTCCCGTCCCGGTCGGCACCGTGGTCAAGAACACGAACGGCGATGTCCTGATCGACATGATCGAGCCCGGTGAGCGCTTCGTCGTGGCCGCGGGCGGTCAGGGAGGCCTGGGCAACGCCGCCCTGGCGACCCCCAAGCGCAAGGCTCCGGGTTTCGCCCTGCTCGGCACCCCGGGATTCGAGGGCGACGTCGTCCTCGAACTCAAGACCGTAGCCGACGTGGCACTCGTCGGCTACCCGTCCGCGGGCAAGTCGAGCCTCATCGGTGCGATCTCGGCTGCGCGGCCCAAGATCGCCGACTACCCCTTCACGACGCTGCACCCGAACCTCGGCGTGGTCCAGGTGGAGGACTTCCGCTACACCGTCGCGGATGTGCCCGGCCTCATCGAGGGCGCGAGCGAGGGTCGCGGGCTCGGACTCGAGTTCCTGCGCCATGTGGAGCGCTGCTCCGCCCTCCTGCACGTGCTCGACTGCGCGACGCTGGAGCCGAACCGCGACCCCATCTCCGACCTCGACGTCATCCTCGCCGAGCTGGCCGCGTACGAAGTGCCGGAGGGGCAGACGCCTCTGCTGGAGCGTCCCCAGTTCGTGGCGTTGAACAAGGTCGACGTGCCGGAGGCGCGTGACCTCGCCGATCTCGTGCGGCCGGATCTGGAGGCTCGCGGATTCCGGGTGTTCGAGATCTCCACCGTCTCGCACGAGGGGCTGCGCCCCCTCACGCTCGCTCTCGGCGAGCTGGTCGAGCAGCACCGCAAGGAGACGGCGGTCGAGGCGCCGCGCGAGCGCGTCGTCATCCGCCCGAAGGGCTCCGTGAAGCCGTTCACCATCCGCGTCGAGGGTGGCACGTACGGCAACATCTACCGCATCCTCGGCGAGAAGCCGGTGCGCTGGGTGCAGCAGACCGACTTCCAGAACGAGGAGGCCGTGGGCTACCTCGCCGACCGTCTGGAGAAGCTCGGCGTCGAGGACGAGCTCTTCCGTCTCGGCGCCGTGCAGGGCTCGACCGTCGTGATCGGCGAGGGTGACAGCATCGTCTTCGACTGGGAGCCGACGATGAGCTCCGCCGCCGAGCTCATGACGGCGCCCCGAGGTACCGACCCGCGTCTGGCGCCGAACGCGCGCCGGACCACATCCGAGCGTCGTGAGCAGTACTACGAGCGCATGGACGCGAAGGCGCAGGCGCGCGCCGAGCTGGAGGCGGAGCGGCTCGCCACGTACCGCGAGGACGAGGCGTGACCGCACGCACGCGCGCCGATCTCGCGACGGCGACGCGGATCGTCGTGAAGGTGGGCTCGTCGTCCATCAGCGGCGAGTCCTCCTGGCGCATCCCGGTGATCGTCGAAGCCCTGGCGGAGGCACACGCCCGCGGAGCAGAGGTCGTGCTCGTGTCGTCGGGAGCGATCGCCTCCGGTATCCCGTTCCTCCATCTGGACGCGCGACCCACCGACCTCGCCACGCAGCAGGCCGCGGCGGCGGTCGGCCAGAACATCCTCGTCTACCGCTACCAGGAAGCGCTGCGCCCCTTCGACATCGTCGCCGGTCAGGTGCTGCTCACCACCGGAGACCTCGAGAACCCGACGTCGCGCTCGAACGCGCGGCGGGCCATGGAGCGCCTTCTGGGTCTGCGAACCCTTCCGATCGTGAACGAGAACGACACGGTCGCCACGCAGGAGATCCGGTTTGGCGACAACGACCGGCTGGGCGCCCTCGTCGCGCAGCTCATCGAGGCCGACGCCCTCATCCTCCTCAGCGACATCGAGTCGCTGTACACGCGGCCGCCGAGCGACCCCGGCGCCGAGCCCCTCGACGTCATCGCTCCGGACGCGGACCTCTCCGGGCTGGAGTTCGGCGCCACGGTCGTCAACAGCGTCGGCACCGGGGGAGCGGCCACGAAGGTCTCCGCCGCCCGACTCGCGGCGGCCTCGGGTATCGGGGTCCTGGTCACCAGCGCTGACCTCGTCTCCCAGGCCCTGGCGGGCGCCGACATCGGGACCTGGTTCGAGCCCGCCACCTCCTAGACTGGGCGGATGACCGACCTCACCCCTCAGACGCGCCTGGAGCGGGCCAAGGAGGCCTCGCGGGCGACCGCCGCCCTCACGAGCGATGACAAGGCGAGGGCACTCGAAGCCATCGCCGTCGCCCTCGAGGCTAATGCCGCCCGGATCATCGAGGCGAACCAGCAGGACGTCGAGCGGGGTCGTGAGGACGGCATCGGCGAGTCTCTCGTCGACCGCCTCCGTCTGGACGAGAAGAGGGTCTCCGCCCTCGCAGCCGCCGTCCGCGATGTGGCGGCGCTGCCCGACCCGGTGGGTCGCGTCGTCGGCGGGCACCGGATGCCGAACGGCGTGGCTCTCGAACAGGTGCGCGTGCCGTTCGGCGTGGTCGGGGCGATCTATGAGGCGCGACCCAACGTCACCGTCGACATCGCCGCCCTCGCCCTGCGCTCGGGCAACGCGGTCGTCCTGCGCGGAGGCAGCGCGGCACTCCACTCCAACACCGTCCTCGTCGACGTCATGCGCTCCGCCCTCGGCGAGGCCGGGGTGACGCCCGAGGCGATCCAGACCGTGGACGACTTCGGGCGGGACGGGGCGAAGGCGCTCATGCACGGTCGCGGCCTCATCGACGTCCTCGTGCCGCGCGGCAGCGCCGGCCTCATCGAGACGGTGGTGACGGAGTCGACGGTGCCTGTCATCGAGACGGGCGCGGGGAACGTGCACATCCTGCTCGACGAGAGCGCCCCGGACGACTGGGCGTCCGACATCGTCGTGAATGCCAAGGTGCAGCGCCCGAGCGTGTGCAACGCGGTCGAGACCGTTCTCGTGCACCGGCAGGCCGCACCGCGGCTGATCCCGCTCGTCGCGAGCGCCCTCATGAGTGAGGGAGTGGCGATCCACGGCGACGACGTGGTCGCAGGACTCGTGGCCAACATCATCCCGGCGACCGACGAGGACTGGGCGACCGAGTACCTGAGCCTGGACGTCGCGATGAAGGTCGTCGACAGCCTCGACGACGCCCTGGACCACATCCGGCGCTACAGCACGGGGCACACGGAGTCCATCGTCACCACCGACTCCCGCAGCGCAGAGCGGTTCCTGGCCGAGGTGGACTCCGCCGTGGTGATGGTGAACGCCTCCACACGGTTCACGGACGGGGCCGAGTTCGGCTTCGGTGCCGAGGTGGGCATCTCGACGCAGAAGCTGCA
>NZ_DLNJ01000033.1:0-223 GCF_002478345.1 Microbacterium sp. UBA7513 | reverse complement strand
GCATCTCGACGCAGAAGCTGCATGCGCGGGGTCCGATGGGGCTCTCCGAGCTGACCAGTACGAAATGGCTCGCGCGTGGGGCAGGTCAGACCCGCGGGTGAGGGCTAGACTGGGGGACGCTGTATCCCCACAGGACCCCCGAGACAGCACGCCACGAACGGAGTCAGGATGAACCCCGTCGCACAGATCGCGATGGCCGCCGCAGAGACCGAGCACTACGGCA
>NZ_DLNJ01000013.1:0-42356 GCF_002478345.1 Microbacterium sp. UBA7513 | reverse complement strand
CCGTTACTTTCTTCGTGACCCGCTCGGCGGCCATGCTGGGCGGTGGCGGCCTGCCGGGCCCGGCATGATTGCTGCCCCCTGTCCTCGATGATCCGGGGGGTGTTGTCACCGGGCCTGGTTGGCGGTGTGTGATCGCTGATAGGGGCTGGACCCGAGCATGCTCGAGGCCGTTCGTAACGTGGATGCCGAGACGCGCCGCCGCGGACGCCGTCACGAGTGAAGCGGAGGACGAAGTGGTCACCAGCATCGACAGATACGACGAGGTCGACGTGTTCGTTGGGCTCGACGTCGGCAAGGGCGAGCATCACGCGGTCGCGCTCGACCGGGAAGCCAAGCGACTATTCGACCGAGCACTCCCGAACGACGAGCGCCAATTGCGGGCGGTGATCGACCAGCTCGCCTCGCATGGCGTGGTGCTGCTGGTCGTAGATCAACCCGCGACGATCGGTGCACTCCCGGTCGCGGTCGCGCAAGCCGCAGGTGCTCTCGTTGGTTACCTGCCGGGGTTGGCGATGCGGCGCATCGCGGATCTGCATCCCGGTGAGGCGAAGACCGACGCGAGAGACGCGGCGATCATCGCCGAAACGGCCCGCACCATGCCGCACACGCTCCGGTCGATCCAGGTCGCCGACGAGAAGGTCGCGGAGCTGAGCATGCTCTGCGGGTTCGACGACGACCTCGCCGGTCAGATCGTCCAGGTCTCCAACCGGATCAGGGGTCTGCTCACCCAAATCCACCCGGCGCTGGAACGCGTGCTCGGGCCGCGGCTGGATCACCCCGCGATCCTGGACCTGCTGCAGCGCTACCCGTCGCCGGCGGCGATGAAGACTGCGGGTGAGAAGCGGCTAGGGAACCGGCTGCTGAAGAACGCGCCCCGCAAAGGTCGTGTCTGGGCGGCAGAGATCATGACCGCGCTCGGCGAGCAGACCGTCGTGGTGACCGGCACCGACGCCGCCGCGCTGGTGCTCCCCAGGCTCGCAGAGCAGCTCCAGGCGTTGCGACGGCAGCGTGACGAGATCGCCATCGAGGTCGAGAAGATCGTCGACGCTCACCCTCTTCAACCGGTCCTGACGAGCATGCCCGGAGTCGGCGTCAGGACCGCAGCCCGGCTCCTCACCGAAGTCACCACCAAGACCTTCGCCACTGCCGGGCACCTCGCCGCCTACGCCGGCCTCGCACCCGTGACCCGACGATCCGGCACCTCGATCCGCGGCGAGCATCCCTCCCGGCGCGGGAACAAGATCCTGAAACGGACCATGTTCCTCTCCGCGTTCGCCGCACTCCGAGACCCCGAATCACGCGCCTACTACGACCGCAAGATCGCCCAAGGCAAACGCCACAACCAGGCCCTCATCGCCCTAGCTCGACGCCGCTCCGACGTCCTCTACGCCATGCTCCGCGACGGCACCCTCTACCAACCGCGACCAGCCGAACCCGCCCTCGCCGCTTGACAGAGGACATAGGGGCACCCCCCAGATCCTCACGAAGGAGAGAAATGTCCCGCGCCATCAGCACCCAGATCCAGCTCGCCCGCCGCCCCGAGGGGTGGCCGACCCACGACGACTTCCGCACCGTCGAGGTCGAGTTGAGCGATCCGGCGCCGGGGGAGGTGCGCGTGGCGAACGAGTTCGTCTCCGTCGACCCCTACATGCGCGGGCGGATGAACGACGTCCGCAGCTACGTCGCCCCCTACGCCCTCGACGAGGTCATCGCGGGTGGCGCCATCGGCCGGGTCGTCGCTTCTGCGGCGGACGACCTCCCCGTCGGCACCGTCGTGCTGCACCAGCACGGCTGGAGCGATGTCGTGCAGGCGGACGCGTCGACCTTCCGGGCCGTGCCGGAGGTGCCGGGTATGCCGCTGTCGCTGCGCCTGCACATCCTCGGCATGACCGGCCTCACCGCCTACGTCGGTCTCACCGCGATCGCCGGACTCGCCCCGGGCGACTCCGTGTTCGTCTCCGGCGCCGCCGGTGCCGTCGGCACGGCTGTCGGTCAGATCGCCAAGCTCCTCGGCGCGGGCCGCGTCATCGGCTCGGCGGGCTCGCCTGAGAAGGTCGCCCTGCTGACCGAGAAGTACGGCTACGACGCGGCGTTCAACTACAAGGACGGCCCGGTGCGCGAGCAGCTCGCCGCCCTCGCGCCCGAGGGCGTGGACGTGTTCTTCGACAACGTCGGCGGCGACCACCTCGAAGCCGCGCTCGACGTGATGAACGACGGTGGCCGGATCGCGCTGTGCGGCGCCATCACGAGCTACAACACCACCGAGCGCGTGCCCGGGCCCGACAACATGGCGAACATCATCACGCGCGGGCTCCGGCTCCAGGGCTTCACGCTGGCCTCGTACCTGCACCTGTCGCCGGAGTTCAGCGAGAAGATGACCCGCTGGTTCGCGGAAGGGCGGATCGCCTACGACGAGACCATCGTCGACGGTATCGAGAACACGGTCGACGCGTTCCTCGACATGATGCGCGGAGCCAACACGGGGAAGATGCTCGTGCGCGTCACGCCCTCCGCCTGACGTCCGGAGCGGGCCGCCAGCGCTTTTGGGATATATTGCTTGAGACGTAGAACTTCACTCTCCATGACCCCCACTGGAGGCAGTGTGACACTCTCTGGCGGCCCCCTCGAACGCCGGTCGATGAGCGACGAGGCTTTCGTGCGCCTGCAGGATGCGATCATCAGCGGCGAACTCCAGCCCGGCGAGCGCCTGCGCGACTACGAGCTCGCCGAACGCCTCGGCACCTCGAAGACGCCGATCCGTCATGCCCTCGACCGCCTGGCCGACAACGGCCTCGTCGAGATGCAGCGCAATCGCTACACCCGCGTGGCTCCGATCGATCTGGAGCGGGTGCGCAACGCCGTCGACCTGTTCGGCGACATCTGGATCGGCTCGGTCCGTCACGTCATGCCGGTGATCCAGGACGACGATGTGGCCTACCTCGTCGAGCTGGCCGACGACATGGCGGCGTCGGTGCAGGCGCGGGACATCATCGCGTTCGGCGCGGCGCTCCGCAGTGCGGCGACGGGTTTCGCCCGGATCGAGGGCAACGCCACGCGCGCCAACTCCATCGAGCGTCTCGGCCCGCAGATCCGTCGGTTCACCCAGCACGCGAAGGACGCCGTGGACTGGTCCGCCGTCGAGGAGTTCGTCGGTGCGATCCGCGAGGCGACGTCGGAGCGCGACGCGGTCAAGACCCGTGCCGTGCTGGTGAGCTTCTTCGATGAGACGCTCCCGGCGATCATCGATCGGGCCGAGCAGTCGGGACTGGCCGAGATCTCGGAGTGATCGACGGCTGACGAACGAGGGCGACCGCACACCGCGGTCGCCCTCGTCGCGTCCGGGCTACGGCGTGAGGCGATGGACGTCGCGGGGGAACAGCGTCACCTCGCGGACATTGGCCGCCTCGACCAGGCGGCCCACCCAGCGCTCCAGTCCGATGGCGAAGCCGCCGTGCGGAGGCATCCCGTGCGCGAACGCCTCCAGGTAGCCCGCGTACGCCGAGGGCGATTCTCCTCGCGCCTCGATCGCGGCGACGACCTCGCTGTGCCGATGCAGCCGCTGTCCGCCGGTCACGAGCTCCAGACCGCGGAACAGGAGGTCGAAGCTGTTGCTCCCCTCCGCGTCGTCGGGCTGCGGATGCGTGTAGAACGGGCGTTTGCGCAGCGGGTAGCCCTCGACGGCCAGCACGTCGCTGCCGAACTCCTCCTTCGCCCACGCCCCGAGCGCGCGCTCGTGCGCCGGGGAGAGGTCCGGCTCGTCGGCCGGAGCACCGACCCGGCGCAGCGCGTCGCGGAAGTGCACGACGGGGATGTCCTCGGGGATGTCGGGGAGCGTTACGTCGAGCAGTGCGAGCTCGTCCGCCGCGTCGGTGCGTATGCCGCCGAGCATGCCGCGCAGCACGTCGCCGAGAAGGCTCAGGACGTCGCGGTGGTCGCGGATGAACCCGAGCTCGACGTCCAGCGACACGTACTCGGACAGATGCCGCACGGTGTCGTGGGGCTCGGCTCGGAAGACCGGCCCCACCTCGTAGACGCGTTCGAACACGCCGACGAGCTGCTGCTTGTAGAACTGCGGGCTCTGCGCGAGGTACCCGGTCCTGCCGAAGTAGTCGACGGGGAACACGTTCGCCCCTGACTCGGTCACGGTGTCGACGATCTTCGGGGTCTGCACCTCGGTGAAGTCCGCGGCGTCGAGCACCCGGCGGAACGCGCGCACGCTCGCCGCGGCGATCTGCCAGGTCGCGCGGCGTGCGGGATGACGCCAGGTCACCGCCGCGTGGTCGAGCAGAGTCGGCAGGCTCGTCTCGAGCGTCGGGCGCCACAGCTCCACGACCGGCGGTGCGGCCGGCTCCGACAGGCTCTCGATCTGCGGGTCGACGATCTCGACGCCGCCGGGGGCCTGCGGGTTCGCGGCGATGGTCCCCGTCACGCGGACCACGGTCTCCTCCGGAGGGAGGCCGTCCGCTGGATGCTCGGCGGGGCGGACCACGACCTGCGCGAGTCCGGAGCGGTCGCGGACGATCAGGAACGCGACGGTGGCGAGCTCCCTCCGCCGATGGACGTGGCCGAGCAGCGTGACGCGGCGGCCGGAGACGATGTGCACGAGCTCCGCGGCGAGAGTGCGGGCGGGGTCGGGTGATCTCATTTCTCCTCCAGGTTGTGGGAGCCCTGGAGGTGTGGGCGGGGGCCAGATCGCGGTGCCACCACACCTTCGCCGGTGAGAAGCCGGCCTCTCGTCGGTACGCCGGACGCGCGGGGACCGCCTGCCCGGAGGCCGGGGGTCGTCACGCCCCGGCGGTCGCCGCGTCCAGTCTAGGGGCGTTCTCGGCAGATCCACAGAATCGCTTGGGTGCCGTCTCGTACCCTGGATTATCCAAGGGGAGTACTCCGACACGGTCGGGTCGTCATTACGGATGCGTCTGCATCCCGGCCTACCGGTCCCGCTCGGGATGGGGAAGACTTTGGCGCTGTTCCGTCACGCCCGAGTCTGGAGTACCCGTTGGAAATCACCCCCTTGATCTGGGTCATCACGATCGCGGTCACCATCGCGTTCTTCGTGTACGAGTTCTTCGCGCACGTCCGCAAGCCGCACGAGCCGAGCATCGGCGAGTCCGCGCGCTGGTCGATCTTCTACATCAGCCTCGCGCTGCTCTTCGGCGTGGGCATCGGCATGGTGTCCGGCTGGACCTACGGCGGCGAGTACTTCGCCGGCTACCTCACCGAGAAGGCGCTGTCGATCGACAACCTCTTCGTGTTCCTCATCGTGATGACGGGCTTCGCGGTGCCGAAGATCTATCAGCAGAAGGTGCTGATGATCGGCATCGTGATCGCGCTGATCCTCCGCGGCATCTTCATCGCCGTCGGTGCGACCCTCATCGAGAACTTCTCCTGGATCTTCTACGTCTTCGGCGCGTTGCTGCTCTTCCTCGCGTACCGGCAGGCCTTCAGCAATCATGAGAGCAACCCCGCGAACGGCCGCTTCATGACCTTCGTCCGTCGGCACCTCCCCGTCAGCGAGGAGTACAACGGCGACAAGCTCACGGTCGTCCAGAAGGGCAAGCGCTACGTCACGCCGATGCTGCTGACGATCATCGCGATCGGCTTCATCGACCTCGTCTTCGCGGTCGACTCGATCCCCGCCATCTACGGCCTCACCGACCAGGCGTACATCGTGTTCACCGCGAACGCGTTTGCCCTGATGGGGCTGCGTCAGCTGTACTTCCTCATCGGCGGACTGCTCGAGCGCCTGGTCTACCTGGCTCAGGGCCTCGCCGTCATCCTCGCGTTCATCGGTGTGAAGCTCGTCCTGCACGCCCTGCACGTCAACGAGGTGCCGTTCATCAACGGCGGCGAGCCGATGCTGTGGGCGCCCGAGATCCCGATCTGGTTCTCGCTGCTCTTCATCGCCGCGACCATCGCGGTCGCCACCGTCGCGAGCTTGATGAAGACGCGCCGGCACCGCAACTCCGTCTCTTCCCCGACCGATTCCACCCCCACCATCGACAAGGAGCACTCTTGAGCGCGCAGCGCTGTTCTGACTCTTCGGACTCTGACAGTACGAGCACCCGGTTCATCCCGGGTGCTCACCCCGCCACCGAGGAGGTCGCCCGCTGATGGGCGATCTGCTCTGGAACATCGCCCTCGTCCTGCTCTTCGTGCTGATCGGCGGTGTCTTCGCTGCGACGGAGATGGCGCTGGTCACGCTGCGCGAGAGCCAGCTCAACGCGATCGCCGTCCGCGGCCGTCGCGGAGCGAAGGTCGCCGCCCTCGCCCGTAACCCCAACACCTTCCTCTCTGCGGTGCAGATCGGCGTGACCGTGGCGGGCTTCGCGTCCGCCGCCTACGGGGCGACCTCGATCGCGCCGTCCGTCGCGCCGCTGCTGGAGGGCTGGGGTGTCGCGCCTCCGCTCGCGATGACCCTCGCCACGATCGTGCTGACGCTCATCATCGCGTACCTGTCGCTCGTGCTCGGCGAGCTCGTGCCGAAGCGGCTCGCGATCCAGCGCAACGCGCAGTTCGCGTACGCGGTGGCACCGGCCCTGAACGGCTTCGCGACCGTCATGCGCCCGGTGATCTGGCTGCTGTCGGTCTCGACGAACGCCCTCGTCCGCGTGCTCGGCGGCGACCCGCACAAGACGAGCGACGAGCTCACCGATGAGGAGGTGCGCGACATCGTGGCGACCCACCAGGGCCTCCCCGACGACGAGCGCCGCATCCTCGACGACGTGCTCTCGCTGCGTGGGCGCCAGGTGAGCGAGGTCATGCGCCCGCGACCGGAGGTCGTGGCGCTCGACGAGGCTGGCACGGTCGGGGCGGCGGTGGAGCAGGTGCGCGAGCTGCCCTACTCCCGGTACCCGGTGTCGCAGACGTCGATCGACGACATCACCGGCTTCGTGCATGTGCGCGACCTCTTCGAGGCTGCCGCGGACGACCCGGAGCGTCCGCTGCAGGGGCTCGTCCGCGACATCCCTTACATCCCGTCCACGGCGGGGGTGCTGCCCACCCTCACCCGGATGCGGGCCGAGGGACACCACATCGCCGTCGTCGTGGACGAGTACGGCGGCACCGACGGTCTCGTGACCCTGGAGGACCTCGTGGAGGAGGTCGTCGGCGAGATCTTCGACGAGTACGACGCCGAGGTCTTCCTCTCCGCCGACGACGGACTGGACGGGCGCCTCAACCTGCAGGACTTCGAGGAGGCGACGGGGCTCGCGATGCCGCGCGGTTCCTCGGACACGATCGCCGGATTCGTCACGGAGCAGCTCGGACGGCTCGCCGTGGTCGGCGACACCGTCGAGGTGCCGGGCGCGACGATCCAGGTGGTCGAGATCGATCGCCGCCGCATCGCCCGCGTGCGCGTCTCGATGCACACCGATCCGGGTGCCGAGCGGGGCGTCGTGGACTGACGGCCGGCCGGGCGGCGGGGCGCGTCAGTCGCCTGCTCCGCTGCCCAGCTCGCGCAGGCCCTCGCCGAGGACCTCGGTCAGGAGCCGGGCGTAGCGACCGTCCGGGTCGAGGTCCGGATCGAACACGGTGATGCTCGCCCCGATCGCCTGCGGGGCGAGGGCGCGCAGGAGGGCGGTGAGGTCTGCCGCCCCGAGTCCGCCCGGGTCCGGGCTGTCGACGGTGGGCATCACCGACGGATCGAGCACGTCGACGTCGAGCTGCAACCAGTAGCGCCCACCCGCGGACGCGGCGGTCTCAGCCGCGACCGCGCCGGCCCCTCGTGCCAGGACGTCGGCCGCCGGCGTGACGCGCGCGAGGAGGCCGCGGGCCTCCGCCTGCTCCTCGTCGTCGTCGCGGTGCCCGATGTGGGCCGTGCGGGTGGCGGGGAAGTACGGGGCGAGTCCGTCGATGTCGGCGATCGCCGGCCAATGCTTGCCGACCGCGGCCGCCAGCGCTTCGCCGGCCACGCTCGCGCACTCGTCGCTGTTGCCCGGGTGGCGGAAGTCGGTGTGTCCGTCGATGTGCACGAGGCCCGCGCCTCCACGGCGCTTCACGGCGATCCCGGCGCCGACGAGGATGCCGCAGTCGCCGCCGATCACGAGCGGGGCGCGGCCCTCGTCGAGGATCTCGCCGATACGCGAAGCCAGACGGAGGGAGTGGTCGACGAATGCGGCCTCGTTGCGTACTCGGCCAGCGGGCCGCGTGGCGTCGTCGTCCACGTAGCGCCCGGCGAGGACGATGCCGCCGTCGCTCACTCCCCGGTCGGTGAAGCGCCGGAACAGCCCCGCTTCGCGAAACGCCTCCGGTGCCTTCGCGGAGCCGGGCACGCTGCCGGGCTCCGGAGGGCGCAGGCCGAGATTGCTGGCGGCCGACAGCAGTGTGATCATGCGCTCATCCTGCATCGGGCGTCCGACATCGCGACGCTCAGCGGATGGCGTAGACGGCGCTGCCGACGATCACCGCGATGACGGTCGTCCAGGCGACGATCGCGACGGCCTGCCACACGAGGATGCGCCCCTTGCCGATGCCGGACGCGGCGAGCATGGTGGCGGTGAAGTGCGTGGGCAGCAGCAGCGGTCCCAGCAGGCTCACCCCGGGGACGCCGTAGCGCTCGAACGCGCGCTGGAACTTCTCGCGGCGGGCGGACCCGCGTCCGGTCTCCGCCGGGACGCCGTCGGCCTCCAGGCTCGTCCCGCCGCCCACCGTCACCGGCTGCTTCGCCCGCGAGCGGTCCACGATGGCCCGGCGGGCGCCCGCGCTGGCGAGCACCAGGATCGCGACGCAGAGGAAGTTGCCGACCATCGCGGCGATGGCCGCGACCACGGGCGGGATTCCGCCGAGGATGCCGATGCTCGCGGCACCCTCGCCTTCGACGAACGGCACTGCCCCGGCGAGGGCGACGATGAGGGGCTGGACCAGGTCGGGGACCTGGGCGACGAGGTTCTGGAAGGTCTCGATGAGGTTCATGGGGGAAGCTCCGGGTGTCGGTGCAGACGGTCTCTCCGTCGCGATGACCCCAGTCCAGTCGATGCCGCCCCGGGGCGGCAGTGCCGCCGCGTCACCGCTCTCCGTGCGGTTCGCACCCGGATCCCGTGACATGTGTCACGCCTCTATCGTGGGGAGCGTGAGCAGTCCTTCCCCCGGCCCTCTCCGATCCCGGTCCCGGTGCCCGCCAGCTCGCGCGGGGCATCACCGCCACCTGGTGGTACACGGTCGGCGGGGTGATCTTCATCGAGCTCATGCTGGTGGCCGCCTGGCTGGGCATCGCCGTGGCACTGGATCGCTCGGGCGTCGCTCTGCTCGTCGTGGGGGTCGGTGGGGTGCTCTGGGCGGCGTCGACCGTCCTGCTGCTGGTCGACTACCGTCATCGCGTCGACGCCGGCCCCGGGGTGGGCTGGGTGCGGCTGGCCGTGCCGACCGTCGTCGCCCTGATCTACGGCGGCGCGGCGGGGGCTCTGGTCGGTAGTTGGCAGCTCGCCGCGATGCCCGTGGTGCAGGTCCTCGTGCTGGTGAGCTGGCCCCGCGGGATCCGGGTGCGCGTGGCCGTGGCGGCGACGGTCGTGCTCGTCGCGCTCGCGCTGCTCGACTCGACCACGACCCTCGGTTCCGGGATCCCGGCGTGGGTGCCGGTGCTCTACGGAATCATGCTCCCCGGGATGACCGTGAGCTCGCTGTGGTGGTGGGACGTGCTCGTGGCCCTCGACCGGGCACGCGCCTCGGAGGCGCGCCTGGCGGCGACGCAGGAGCGCCTGCGGGTGGCGACCGACGTGCACGACCTCCAGGGGCATCATCTCCAGGTGATCGCGCTGCAGCTCGAACTGGCGGAGCGCCTGCTGCCCACGGATCCGCAGGCGGGGATGGAGCAGCTCCGCGCCGCCCGGGCGAGTGTGGACGACGCGCGGCAGGGCACCAGGGACCTCGCCACGCCGTTCCGCTCCGTGCCCCTCGGCGACGAGCTGGCGAACGCCCGAGACCTGCTCGTGGCCGCAGGGCTGACGGTGGAGGCCCGGATCCACCCGGATGCGGACGCGGCACCCGTGGCCGACCTCGGCCCGGTGATCCGGGAGACGACCACGAACGTCCTGCGGCACGGACGCGGTGGTCACGCGCGCCTGATCCTCGACCGGACGGCGGACGCCTGGCGGTACGAGGTCGCCAACGACACCGACCCCGCGTCCGAGGACGGGGCGGGCGGCTCCGGGCTCGACGGCGTCCGCCGGCGCATCGGCGAGGCGGGCGGCACGTACGAGCAGCGGCGGGACGCCGACGAGTTCGTCGTGACGGTCACCGTGCCCGCGCGCGCGGAGATCGTCCGATGATCCGGGTGCTGCTCGCCGACGACGAGGGCATGATCCGCTCCGCGCTCGCCGCCCTGCTGCGTCTCGAGGCCGATATCGACGTGGTCGCGGAGTGCGCGGACGGCGAGGAGGCCGTCGCCGCCGCCGTCCGGCTCGAACCCGACGTGTGTCTGCTCGACCTGGAGATGCCGGGACTCGACGGTGTGCAGGTCGCCGAGAGGCTCAACCGCACGATCGCGACCCGCTGCATCGTCGTCACCCGGCACGCCCGTCCCGGGGTGCTCCGGCGGGCGCTCGCCTCCGGCGTCTCCGGGTTCGTGCCCAAGTCGCGAGGTGCGGACGAGCTCGCCGCGATCATCCGCCGCGTCGCGGCCGGCGCCCGGTACGTCGATCCGGAGATCGCCGCGGATGCGCTGAGCGACGAGCGGTCGCCGCTCACCGATCGGGAACTGGATGTGCTCCGCGCCGGGCGTCGAGGGGAGACCACGGGACAGATCGCGCGGGCGCTCGCGTTGGCGCCGGGGACGGTGCGCAACCACATCTCCGTGATCCTCGGGAAGCTCTCGGTGAGCACCCGTCAGCAGGCCGTGCTCGTCGCCGAGGAGCGCGGCTGGATCTGAGCATCGTCACGCGTCCGTTCCGAGGGTCGCGGCCTGCGAGAATGGAGGCGCCGAGTCCCGAGCCGAGGAGCACACGTGCCGTTCATCTCCACCCGCGGCGGCATGCAGCCGCAGTCGTTCAGCGAGACGCTGCTGGAGGGCCTGGCGCCCGACGGCGGCCTGGCCGTCCCCGACGTCATGCCCGAGGTCGACGGCGAGACGCTCGAGCGCTGGCGTGCCCTGACCTATCCGCAGCTGGCGACCGAGGTGCTCGGCCTCTTCGCGACCGACATCCCGCGGGAGGATCTCGCCCGGATGACGGCGGCGGCGTACGCGGACTTCCCGGACGGCGTCGTCCCGCTGCGTCGCGTGGACGACGACCTCGCGCTGGTCGGCCTCTCCGAGGGCCCGACGCTGGCGTTCAAGGACATGGCCATGCAGTTCCTCGGGCAGGTGCTGGAGTACACGCTCGAGCGCCAGGGCTCGGTCCTCAACATCCTCGGTGCCACGTCTGGTGACACCGGCTCGGCCGCGGAGCACGCCCTGCGAGGCAAGGAGCGCGTCGCGGTGTTCATGCTGTCGCCGCAGGGCCGGATGAGCGCGTTCCAGCGGGCGCAGATGTTCTCGCTCGACGACGCGAACGTGCACAACATCGCGGTGGAGGGCGTCTTCGACGACTGCCAGAACCTCGTGAAGAAGCTCGCCGGCGACCTCGACTTCAAGCGCGCTCAGCACCTGGGCGCCGTGAACTCGATCAACCTCGCTCGCATCACCGCGCAGACGGTCTACTACTTCTGGGCGTGGCTGCGGGCGACCGATGCCGGCGGGTGGACCGAGGTGTCGTTCACCGTCCCGTCCGGGAACTTCGGCAACATTCTCTCCGGATTCTTCGCGAAGCAGATGGGACTCCCGATCCGGCGCCTCGTCCTAGCCGCGAACGAGAACAACGTGCTCGACGAGTTCTTCCGCACGGGGGTGTACCGCCCCCGCAGCGCCGCCCAGACGCTCGCGACCTCGAGCCCCTCGATGGACATCTCGAAGGCCTCGAACCTCGAGCGCTTCATCTTCGAGCTCGTCGACCGCGACCCGGCGCGCGTCGTCGGAGCCTGGGACGATCTGGAGGCGCAGGGCTTCTTCGACTTCTCGGCCGAGCAGTCGCGCTTCACCGAGGAGTTCGGCATCGTGAGCGGCACCTCGACGCACGAGGACCGGCTCGCGACCATCCGCGACGTGTACGAGGCCTCCGGCGAGGTGATCGACCCGCACACCGCCGATGGCGTGAAGGTCGCGCGGGAGTATGTCGAGCCCGGAGTGCCGATGCTGGTGCTGGAGACGGCCAAGCCGGAGAAGTTCGCCGAGACGATCCACGAGGCCATCGGGGTGGAGCTGGCGTACGCCCCCGAGCTCCGCGCCATGCTCGACGCCCCCCAGCACGTGACCGAGATGCCCGACGACGAGCACGCTCTCCGCGCCTTCATCGAGGAGAACGCCCTCCACTGATCCGCGAAACCCCGCTTTCGCGCCGAAACCCCCTGTCCCGGACGCCGGAGACAGGGGGTTTCGACGTGAACCCGGGGTCTCGGCGACAAGAGAGAGGGACGGGAGGGGGACGGGAAGGGTGGGCAGGGTGCACAGGGGGAGGGGGGATTGAGGCGGAGTGCACATGTCGGGGAAGGCGGGGGATGAGTACCGTGGCGGGCAACCCGTATCCTCCTCCCGAAGGACTTCCCATGGCACGCACGGCGCACGCAGACGACTTCGCGCTCTCCCGAGTGACTCCCGAGGCCCGCAAGCCCTGGTTCGGAATCGCCGTTCAGCGATTCGGACAGGTCTCGGCCCTCTCGCAGTTCCTCCTCGGCGCGACCCTCGGTTACAGCATGACCTTCGGCGAGGCCGTCCTCGCCTTCCTGTTCGGCTCGCTCATCCTTGAAGTGATCATGTGCGTGGTCGGCTTCATCGGCCAGCGCGAAGGCCTGAACACCGCGCTGCTCGCCCGCTGGACGGGCTTCGGCGAGATCGGCGCCTCGCTCGTCGGCCTCGCCATCGGCATCAGCCTCATCGGCTGGTTCGGCATCCAGTCCGCGATCTCTGCGCAGTCCCTCGACGCCCTGATGCCCGGAGCCCTGCCGGTCTGGGCGTGGAGCCTCATCTTCGGCCTCGCCGTCACCGCGATCGTGGCCTTCGGGTTCGTCGGGATGCAGTGGCTCGCGAACATCACCGTGCCGCTGTTCCTGATCCTCGTGGGCTGGTCCGTCATCTCCGAGCTCACCCGCCACGACATCGGCGAGCTGCTCACCGGCCCCGCGCCCGGACCGACCATGAGCGTCTGGGCCGGCACCGGCATCGTGGCCGGCGGTCTCATCGTCGGCGCGATCATCACGGGTGACATGACCCGCTTCAACCGCTCCCGCGCCGACGTCGTCAAGCAGACGGTGCTGGGCGTCTCCCTCGGCGAGTTCGTGATCGGTCTCGCCGGTGTCCTCCTCGCCCACGCGGCGGCGACCGGCGACATCGTCGCGATCGTCACCTCGTCCGTCGGGTTCGTCGGCCTGTTCATCGTGCTCACCGGCACGCTGAAGATCAACGACTGGAACCTGTACTCCTCCACCCTCGGCCTGG
Source organism: Microbacterium sp. UBA7513 (assembly GCF_002478345.1). NCBI lineage: Bacteria > Bacillati > Actinomycetota > Actinomycetes > Micrococcales > Microbacteriaceae > Microbacterium > Microbacterium sp. UBA7513. The sequence continues at coordinate 28,894 of NZ_DLNJ01000013.1, read as the reverse complement.
TGAACTTCATCTCGACGGCCTTCGGCAAGAACCTGCACCGCGTCACCACCACGATCGTCCTCGGCGTCGTCGGATCGGTGCTGGCGGCCGTCGGCATCCTCGGACAGTTCACCGAGTTCCTGATCGTGCTCAGCGTCGCGTTCCCGCCGATCGCCGGGATCATGGTCGCCGAGTACTACGTGGTGCGCCGCTGGCGCCCCGAGCTGGACGCGACGCGCGAGGCCGGAACCCTGCCTGCCACCGCGCCGCGGATCGTCCCCGCCACGATCGTCGTCTGGCTGGTCTCCTCGCTGGTCGGCTACTTCGTGACCTGGGGCATCCCCTCCCTGCTCAGCCTCTTCCTGTCGATGGTGCTCTACATCGTCGCCGGCAAGCTCGGCTGGGTGCGCGGCGTCGGCGTCGCGACCACCCGGCAGGCGAGCCCCGTCGACAGCGCCCCCGCCGCGGTCTGAGCAGACCCGCCGGATACGAACCACCTCCACGAAAGCGAGCATCATGCACATCGGCATCGACGTCGGCGGCACCAACACCGACGCCGTCCTCATGGACGGCACCCGCACCCTGGCCGGGGTCAAGCACTCCACGACCCCGGACGTGACGAGCGGGATCGTCCAGGCCATCGAAGACCTCCGTGCGGGGCATTCCTTCGAGGGTGCCGACATCGACGCGGTGATGATCGGCACGACGCACTTCATCAACGCGCTGGTGCAGGCGAGCCGGCTCGCTCCGGTGGCGGCCCTTCGACTCGGCCTGCCCGCGACGCGCGCGCTGCCGCCGCTGATCGACTGGCCGGAGGTTCTCGTCGCGGCCACCCAGGCACGCAGCTACCTGGCGCACGGCGGCTACGAGTTCGACGGCCGCCCGATCTCGCCGCTCGACCCCGACGAGATCCGCGCGCACGCCGAGGACATGAAGGCGAACGGCATCCGCTCGGTGGCCATCTCGTCGGTGTTCAGCCCGGTCAACCACGACCTCGAAGTGCAGGCGGCCGAGATCGTCGCCTCGGTGCTCGGAGAGGACGCCGCCATCTCGCTGTCGCATGAGATCGGCCGCATCGGACTGCTGGAGCGCGAGAACGCGACGATCATCAACGCCGCCCTCCGCGAGCTCGCGTCGGAGATCGTCGACGGGCTCACCTCGGCGGTCCGTGCGCAGGGCATCGAAGCGCCGATCTTCCTCAGCCAGAACGACGGCACGCTCATGGACGAGGACTACGTGCGCCGGTACCCGGTCGCGACCTTCGCCTCCGGCCCCACCAACTCGATGCGCGGGGCGGCGGCCACCAGCGGCCTCGTCGACTGCGCCGTCATCGACGTGGGCGGCACCACCGCCGACATCGGCCTGCTCATCAACGGCTTCCCCCGGGAGACGGCGAACGAGGTGAAGGTCGCCGGCATCCGCACGAACTTCCGCATGCCGGACGTGCTCTCCCTCGGCATCGGCGGCGGCAGCATCGTCGACGAGGAGACGGCCGAGGTGGGCCCGGCCTCGGTCGGATACCGGCTGACGACGGAGGCTCTGGTCTTCGGCGGCTCGACCCTCACGGCCACCGACATCGCGGTCGCCGCCGGTCGTGCGCAGGTGGGGGACCCCGCCAAGGTCGCGCACCTCGATCCCGCCTTCGTGGAGCGCGTGCTCGCCCGGATCGCGGAGCGGGTGGCGGAGGCGGTGGACCGCATGCGCACGTCGCCCGAGCCCATCGCGGTCGTGGCCGTCGGCGGCGGGTCCATCCTGCTGCCCGACGAGCTGCCCCTGTTCGGCACCGTGCATCGTCCGGAGAACTACGCGGTCGCCAACGCCATCGGCGCCTCGATCGCGCAGGTCGGCGGCGAGATCGACAAGGTCTACGCGATCGAGCCGGGCCGCCGCGACGAGACGATCGCCGAGGTGCGCGCAGAGGCCGTCGACAAGGCCATCGCGGCCGGCGCCAAGCCCGCGACCGTGTCGATCATCGACTTCGACGAGGTCCCCATCCCGTATCTTCCCGGCAACGCCACGCGCATCCGCGTGAAGGCCGTCGGCGACCTCGACATGGGGGCCTGACATGAGCACGACGATCACCGCCGCCGACATCGACGGTCTCGCCCGCGGCGCGGCCGTGCTCGGCACCGGCGGGGGCGGCGACCCGTACATCGGCGCCCTCCTCGCCCGCCAGGCCCTCGCCGCGGGAGACGTCACGGTCGTGGCGCTCGACGAGGTGCCGGACGATGCCCTCGTGCTGTTCGTCGCGATGATGGGCGCGCCCACCGTCATGGTGGAGAAGCTGCCGAGCCTCGCGGAGGTCATCGAGCCGGTCAAGGCGCTCGGCATCCATCTCGGCCGCCCGGTCACCCACATCGCCTGTGCAGAGGTGGGCGGGGTGAACTCGACGATCCCGATCGCCGCCGCCGCAGCGCTCGGGCTGCCCCTCGTCGACGCGGACGGCATGGGACGCGCGTTCCCCGAACTGCAGATGGTGCTCCCGACGCTGTACGGCGTGACGGCCTCGCCGCTCGCCTTCAGCGACGAGAAGGGGAACACGGGCGTGCTGCAGACCGCCGACAACTCCTGGACCGAGCGCATCGCCCGCGTCGCCTGCGTCGAGATGGGCTGCTCCGTCATGATCTCCGGCTTCTCGATGTCGGGTGCCGCCGCACGCCAGTCGCTGGTGGCGGGATCGCTGTCCCGGTGCATCGACATCGGCCAGCGGATCGCGGAGGCCCGCGAGGCGAAGACCGACCCGGTCGCCGCTGTCGTGGAGCTCCTCGGCGGCCGCGAGCTGTTCGGCGGCAAGGTCGCCGACGTGAACCGGGCCACGACGACCGGCTTCGCCCGTGGTCGGGCACGGATCGACGGAGACGGAGGCACCTCGCTCACGTTGCAGTTCCAGAACGAGCACCTCGTCGCGGAAGCGGACGGGAGGGTGCTGGCGACCACCCCCGACCTCATCATGGTGCTCGACGGCGAGTCGGGGGAGCCCGTCACGACCGAAGGGCTGCGCTACGGTCAGCGCGTCCGCGTGATCGCCGCTCCCGCTGACGAGCGCTGGCACTCGGACGCGGCTCTCGCGATGGTCGGCCCGGGGTACTTCGGCTACGACATCCCGGCGCACCGGTTCGACGGCACAGTCTCCGCCGGAGACGCCGCGGCGGGGGCCGCCGCATGAGCTGGGAGCTGACGGCGGCGGATCTGCCCGACCTCGCCCGCGGCGCGACGCTGCTCGGCACCGGCGGCGGGGGCGACCCCTACATCGGCAAGATGCTGGTGGAGCGGGTGCTCGGCGACGGGGCGATCACGATCCTCGACCCGGACGACCTCGCCGACGACCTCTTCGTCATCCCGACCGCGCAGATGGGGGCACCGACCGTGATGGTCGAGAAGATCCCCGCCGGCACCGAGCCCACGCTCGCCCTGCGCACCCTGGAGGATCACCTGGGACGCCGGGCCGATGCCACCATGCCGATCGAGTGCGGCGGGATCAACTCGATGATCCCGCTCATCGTCGCCGCGGAGACCGGTCTTCCGGTCGTGGACGCGGACGGCATGGGCCGGGCGTTCCCCGAGCTGTCGATGGAGACCTTCGCGGTCTACGGCGTGCACGGCTCGCCGCTCGCCCTCGCCGGAGAGCGCGGAGAGCGCGTCGTCATCGACACCGGGGACGACGATCGTCAGATGGAGTGGCTCGCCCGCGGCATCACGATCCGGCTGGGTGGCGTCGGTCACATCGCCGAGTACGCGATGAGCGGGGCCGACGTGCGACGCACGGCGGTGCCGCGCACCATCTCGATGGCCCTCGCCCTGGGGCGGGCGATCCGGCTCGCCCGGGAGGAGCACCGCTCGCCGTTCGAGGCGATCGCCGCGACGCTCGCGACCACGCTCTACCCGCATGTGCGCGAACTCTGCGTCGGGAAGGTGGTGGACGTCGAACGACGGACCACCGAGGGCTTCGCGAAGGGGCGGGCGGTCATCGCTCCGCTCGGCGCCGCGGAGGACGACACGTTCGAGATCGCCTTCCAGAACGAGAACCTCACCGCGCGGCGGGGTGGGCGGCTCGTCGCGATCGTTCCCGATCTCATCTGCGTCGTCGACCACGAGACGGCCGAGCCCATCACCACGGAGGGCCTCCGCTACGGTCAGCGCGTCCGGGTGCTCGGCATCTCGACGCCGGCGATGATGCGCACTCCCGAGGCTCTGGCGGCCTTCGGCCCCTCCGCCTTCGGCCTGACCGAGGAGTTCGCTCCCGTCGAGGGGATGGTCGCGTCCTAGGCTGGATCCCATGAGGCTGGAGCGGGACGACCTGGAGGCGCTCGCCCGCGGGTACGCGCTGCTCGGTTCCGGCGGCGGCGGCTCCACGACGATGCTCGAACTCATCCTCGGCACGACCGCGCACTGGCCGCTCGAGATCGCGCCGGTGGACGCGCTGGATCCCGCGACGCCCTGCCTCGGCGTGGCCTTCGTCGGGTCGACGATGCTGCTCGGGGAGCGGATGCCCGGTGCCGCCCCCTTCGCCCCGCTGCTGCGCGCAGTGGAGAGGTGGCTCGGGCATCCCGTCCCGGCGGTGTGCTCGCTCGAGGGCGGAGGGATGAACGGCCTCGCGCCGCTCACTCTGGCCGGATCGCACACCGTGGTGGACGCCGACTGCACCGGGCGCGCGGTGCCGGGACTCGATCAGATGTCGCTGTTCGTCGACCGTGTCCCTGGGCTCGTGTTCGCGTGCGAGACCGGTGCCGACGGGGTGGCGCTCGTGGAGGCGACGCGGGCGATCGATGCCGAGCGCGTCGTGCGTTCGGCCATCGTCCAGGCCGGGGGAGTCGGGTGCGCCGTGCTCGCCGGGTTCACCGTCGGCGACCTGCGAGAGCACGCCATCGGCGACCACCTCGCCCGCGCGCTCGCCCTCGGCCGCAGCTTCCTGGCGCACCGGGCAGCACCGCTGCCGGTCCTCGCCGAGGTCCTCGGGGGGACACTGCTCGCCGAGGGCCGCATCGTGACCACCGCGTCCTCCACGGCCGACCCGCACGTGAGCGCGGTCGAGATCGCCGGACTCGGCGGAGCGGTGCACCGCATCGTCACCCGGTCCGAGACCCTCGCGGTGCTCACCGATGGCCTGCTCGTCGCCGCGGCGCCCGAGATCATCGTCCTCCTGGACGCCGTGTCCCGAGACGTCCTCGAAGTCACCGAGCTGGCCCCCGGGCGCACCGTGGCGGCCCTCGCCCTCCCTGCTCCCCCATGGTGGAACGCCCGCCCGGAGCGCCGGGCCCGGGTGGTGCCCTCCGCCTACGGGCTCGTCGATCTGGACGCCGCGTGAGCGGGGCGCTCGCGCTGCCGGCGCTGCTGGCGCAGGAGGAGAACGGCGTCCTCCGCCACGTCGCGGGCCCCCGGGATGTCGCGTGGGACGCGGTGGTGGTGGAAGCCGGCGAGTCCGACCTGCCCGACGAGGGCACCGGCCGGCTCGCGATCCTCACGGCCGGGGCGCCGGTCGCCACCTGGCAGCAGGACGCGATGCTGCGCCGGGTCCGTGACCGTGGGTTCACCGGACTCGCGCTCCCCGGCGCTGCCGATGTCGACCCCGGGGCGCTCCGCCTCGCCGACCGGATCGGTCTCGCTCTGCTCGACGTCGAGAGGCCGGTCCAGCTCGCCCGCGCCTGCTGGATGCTCATCGAGGCCAGGGACGCCCTCACGCTCACGAGGGTGCGCAAGGTCGCGCAGTCCTTCGAGTACGCCGCCGACGACCTCGGCGACCTGCTCGGACACCTCGCGGCGAACCTCGGTCTGGGCGTCGCCCTCGTCGACGCCGCGGGAGTGCTCCGTGAAGCCGGCGGACACCTGGATGCCGTGCTGCACGCGGCGATCCGCTTCGATGCCTGGAGCGACAGTGCCAGGGCGGGGGAAGGCGCGGCCGCCTCGGTACGGGTGGACAGCCCCGGCCGGTCCGGTCTGCGTCTCGTCCTGTTCGGCCACGGCTTCGGAGAGGCGCAGCTGCAATCGCTCCTGGTGGCCGCGGAGGTCGCCATGCCCGCGGTGGCCGCCCGCATCCTCATCGACGAGATCGCGGCGGTCAACGACGTCGCCGCGTCGTCGGGGCTGCTGCGGGACTTCGTCGAGCTCCGCGGAGCCGCCGATGCCGACGTCGAGCGGCGCATGGCGGAGCGGGGATGGCGCACCGGCGGGCATCACCTCGGGTTCCGCATGGTGGCGCGCAGCCGGGTGGAGCCGCTCGCGCTCCTCCGTGCGATCAGGCCCGGGCTCAGCGCGATCGACGCCGAGGCGCACGCGACCACGGCGGGTCGAGGCCTCAGCGGCTGGCTCTCCTTCGCTGAGGCCCCGGAGCCCGACCGCGTCGAGCGGGCTGTGGCGGCACTGCGCGAGCTCCACCTCGCGGCACTGCGCGACTTCGCGGTGGCCACCGGGGTGGGCTCGGCACAGACCGGGCCGGAAGGACTGGCGGCGACCCTCGACGAGGCCGGCGACGCCGCACGGATCGCTGCGGCCCGGTCGGCCACCGGATGGTTCGTCCGCGTCGACAGCCTCGGGCTCGAACAGCTCCTGCTCGCCTGGACCGGCAACGACACCTTCGTCCCGGCCGCGCAGTCGCTGCTCGCCCCTCTGGCCGAGGGGAGCGGCGAGCTGCTCAGGACTCTGTCGGCGTACCTCGACCACGAGTCCGGAATCGCGGCCACCGCGGCCGCGCTCGGGCTGCACCGCAACACGGTCGCCGTGCGGATCCGACGAGTACAGGAGCTCCTCGGGATCGACATGAACGACCCCGAGGCGCGGCTGGCGCTGCATCTCGCCTGCCGGGCGGTGCTGCCGGGCTGAGTCCGGAGCACACCGTCCGGGGTCACTCCGGGTCGCCGTGCAGCATCCAAGCGATCCCGAAGCGGTCGATGAGCATCCCGAACGTGCCGCCCCACGGCGGGACATCGAGCGGCATCGTGATCGTGGCGCCTTCGGAGAGACGGTCCCACACCTGACGGGTGACCTCCTGGGTATTGCCACTCAGCGACACGGAGACGCCCTGCGGCTTCTCGTAGGTCATGCCCTCCGGGGTGTCCGAGGCCATGAGCACCAGCCCGTCGGGGGTCGTGAGCTGCGCATGCATCACGAGATCCTTCTGGCTCGGATCCTGCACCATGTCGGGGAAGTCGCCGAAGACCGTGATGTCGAGGTCGCCGCCGAGGACTCCCCGGTAGAACTCCATGGCCTCGCGGGCCTCGGTGCGGAAGGACAGGTAGGGATTGAGGTTCGCCATGCGTGCTGCTCCTGGTCGCTCGACTGCGGAAAGACCCCCGCCCCACCTCAGTCTGCGCGCGCCGGCACCGCCTCGGCAAGCCAATCTGCGAACGTCTGGGTCCCGCGTACCGCGTCGGGTCCCGGCAGCGCCTTTCCCGCGCGCATCCCCGCCATCTGCGGACCGGGCACGTTCAGTGCCGGGATCCAGCCGCGGTACCCGATGCGTCGCGCGTACGCCCGCACCATGTCGGCGAGCTGCTCCTCGCGGGGGCCGGCGAGATCAGGCACGCGACCCCGCGCGTCCCCGGTCGCGAGCGTGACGAGCCGTTCGGCGACCTCGCGGGCCGCCACCGGCTGCGTGCGCGCACGCGGGGCGAGATGCAGCGGCCCCGCCTTCGCCCGAGCGAACATCTGCGCGGCGAACTCGTGGAACTGCGTGGCTCGGAGGATCGTCGAGGGGACGGCGGACGCGGAGACAAGCTTCTCCTGGGCCACCTTGCCCGCGTAGTAGTCGTAGGGGATGCGGTCGATGCCGACGATGGAGAGCAGGACGACGTGTCCCACGCCGGTGTCCGCGGCGGCGGCGAGGAGGTTCCCGGTGGCGGCCGTGAAGAACTCGATCGCCGTACTCGCCTTCAGGGTCTCGACGCTCACGACATCGATCACGGCGTCGGCTCCGGCCAGCGCCGCTTCCAGCCCGCGCCCGCTGACCAGGTCGACGCCGTGCGAACGACTGAGCACGACGGCCTCATGACCGGCGCTCCGGACGGCCTCCACCGTGGGCGTGCCGACGACGCCGGTCCCTCCTGCGACGACGATCCTCATGCGTCGGTCCTCACTCCCGATCCAGCCCGAACGTGCGCTTCACGAGCGCCTGCACATCACGGTCGGACCCTTCGATGCGCGGTCATCTCGTTGCGTAGGCCGCCGATCTCGCTGCGCAAGACGCGGATGAACAGCATCGCCGATCATGGTCCAGATCTGCACACCGTCGATGGTCTCCATCCCCTCATCGTGGCACCGGATCCTTCAGCCGCGCTCAGATGCTCTTGCGTGACCGGCCAGGCGAGCGGAGAATTCTGGATAGCGTCTAACATGTTACCTCGCGCGTTGCAGGGGTCGTGGCGTGACGTGTCTCCGGGTCTTCCCCGAAGAGCAGAAGCCGATGAGAGGTCGTCACGTGAACACATCCCCTGCCGTTCCCTCCGCCAACGGCCCGACGGCGGACGGTTTCGTCGCGGGCTCCGGCACCCACCCGCACGACCGCGCAGTCGCCGCCGTGCGGAGACCGCGCATCGTGGGGGTCGACGTCGCCCGCGGCCTCGCTCTTGTCGGGATGTTCGGTGCCCATCTGGCGGTGGCGAGCGGGCCCGGGCTCACGCTCTTCGATCCTTCGAGCTGGCTCGATGTGGTCAACGGGCGCTCATCGATTCTGTTCGCGTTGCTAGCGGGCGTCTCGCTTGCCCTCATGACGGTGGGCATTCGCGATGCCACGGCGGACGAGCTCAGGAGGGTGCGTCTTCGGCTGGTAGGGCGAGGAGCGGCGATCTTCGTCGTCGGGCTCGGTGTCGAGCTGTTGGGGTCGGGCATCGCCGTGATCCTCAGCCTCTACGGCGTCCTGTACGTCCTCGCCGCGTTCACGGTGCATCTGCGCACGAAGACGCTCCTCATCGCCGGAGGGGGACTCATCGTGCTCGGTCCACCGCTGCTCGCCCTCGTCGGAACGCTCTCTCCGGATCTCTCCGGTCCCGGACTCGCTCTGGTGGTGTTCGGGACCTATCCGATTACCGTGTGGGCCGCGCTTCTCTGCGCGGGGCTCATCATCGGACGCCTCGATCTGACGCGGGTGCGGACGGGGCTCATGATGGTGGTCGGCGGCACGCTGCTCTGCCTCGGTGCGTACACCCTCGGCGCAATCCTCGCTCCACCGCAGGGAGATGCTTCCTCGTCGACTGCTCCCTCCTCATCCAGCGGCATGGTCCCGGGGGATGAGATCGATATCTCTGGCCTGACGTGCAACAAGAGCGACGGCATCGTCGCCTGTGTCGCACCCGAGCGGGTCTCTCTGTTCGGCGGAGCCGACTCGGAGGATTCCTACTTCGACTGGGTCGTCTCCCAGGATCCGCCGGCGGCGATGCTCAATGCGGTCACGGGTGTCTCGCCGCACTCCGGCGGTGTCCTCGAGATCGTGGGATCAGGCGGTTTCGCCGTCGCGGTACTCGGGCTCTGCCTCCTCGTCACCCGCTACGCTCGCTGGGCCGTGCTCCCGTTGGCCGCCTACGGTGCCGTACCTCTCACCGGTTACGTCGTCCAGGCGATCCTCATCCGTGCCGGCGCCTCGGCATGGCTGCCGAACCCCGTTCTCTCCTGGGTCGTGCTGTCGATCCTCATGATGATCGCAGCACTGATCTGGACCCGCACGGCGGGCAAGGGGCCGCTCGAACGGCTCGCCGCCCATGCGGCCGATGCCATGGCGCTGACCACGAAGCAGAAAGCTCAGCGCCGGCCAGGGCAGCGTTTCCCCTCCTTGACCTCGCAAGAAGAGTCGTCGTCGATCACACGAGGGGCGTGTGCCCCCGCAGAAGAGGAGGAATGATGTCGATATCACCGGGACCGCGCATGATGGCGGTCGGCGCAATCGCCGCTATTGCCGGCATGTTGGTCGCAGGCTGCACGGCGGCGCCTCCGCCCTCCCCGAAGACGACTCCCACCCCCGCATGCAGCGCGTCGCCCGTGACGCTGTTCTCGGAGTTCACGGAAGCCTTCAACGCGCACGACGCGGCGCAGCTCGCAGACCTGTTCACGGAAGACGCCAACTTCGTCAACATCTTCGGGCAGTTTATGCCCGGCCGAGACGGCATCGAGTCCGGTCACGCCGACGCCTTCGACAGCCGGATCGCCGTCGCCGACCTGAATCTGGACAAGGTGAAAGTCGTCGACGTCGACTCGGAGGTCGTCGTGATGTACGGGTTCTGGACGCTGAAGCAGCCCGACGGAGCCGACGCCGCCCTGAGCGTGCCGGACGGATCGGGCATCCTCACCGGGGTCGCGGAATGCGCCGGACGGGAATGGCGATTCGCGGCCGTCTCCAACACCCGGGTCACGCCGGCTCCGAGCTGAATCTCAGGCCCGTGGACGGGCTCGGACAGGATGATCATGAAGTGAGGCCCAGGCGGCGACACGCCCCGGGCGTCAAGCGTCCTTCGGCGGGTTGTACATGAACTCCAGCCGGATGCCGTCGGCGTCCTCGACGAAGGAGGCGTAATACCGCTCGCTGTACCGCGGGTACTCCTTCGGCTCGCGCACCGCGGTCCATCCGGCGTCGAGGGCGAGGTCGTGGAGTCGGTCGACCTCCGCCCGCGACGGCACCGCGAAAGCCATGTGCTGCCAGCCGACGCGCCCGTGCCGGTGGGGCGCGGAATCGTCGTCCCACGTGTAGAGGATGATCTCGGTCTCCTCGCCGGTGTGCCAGGAGATCGAGTGATCGTCCTCGCCGCCGAGCTCATAGCCGAGCGCGGTGAGCACGGGATGGAACTGCGCGCGCCCGCGTTCGAGGTCGGCGACGGTGATGCCCAGGTGATCGAGGAGAGCCATGCGCCCAGTCTGTCAGCGCAGCACCTCCGTGTCAGTGCGGAGCGTGGTACTCGGCTTCGCCACGCTTCCAGTAGCCCTTCACGACGGCGTTCGCGCTGTCCACGTCCCAGCGCCCGAGCAGGGCCCGGCCGGGCTTCACGATGGACTGCTCGGCGGCGATGAAGACGAACGGGTCGTCTCCCACGACGTCGTCTGCGGTCAGCGCGTCGAGGAAGGCGATCAGCGCGGAGCCGGCCGGCGCGTCGCCGCGATGCAGCCACTCGACCGGCACCGGAGCGTCGATCTCGACCTCGCGACCCGCCGACACCGTCTCGATGACGATGCGTGCGGGGGTGCCCTCGGGGATGAGGGCGGCGAAGCGGCGGATCGCGGGGATGGCGGTCTCGTCGCCGAGGAGGAGCCAGGATCCCGGCTCTCCGGTGAGGACGGCGGCGCCGCGCGGCCCGCCGACGCCGATGGTCGACCCGAGCGGGGCGTTCGCGGCCCACGGGGCGGCCACGCCCTGATCGCCGTGCACGGCGAACTCGACGTCGAGCCAGTCGTCACCCCAGGCGAGGGGCGTGTACTCGCGGCTCGGGGCGGCGCGCAGCTCCTCCACCGAGTCCACGGGGCCGCTCGGAAAGAAGAGCCGCATGTGGTCGTCGGAGCCGGGGGAGTCGAAGCCGGCGAGGTCGGGCCCGGACAGGCGGACGCGCACGAAATCCGGAGCGAGCCACTCGCGGGCGCTCAGCGTGACGTTGCGGAAGCGCAGCTCGAGGCCGCGACGCTCGATCGAGAAACCGGATTTCGTATCGCTCATAAAGTAAGGCTAACCTAAAAACCGACGCGGTCGGCTCGCCCGCCCGTCGGACCGGCGCTCCACGAGAGCGCACACATCCCCGCAGAACAGGAGTCTCTCCATGTCCGTGCCCAGAATCCTCACCGCCACGAGCGTCGCTCTCGTCGGCCTGCTCGCCCTCTCCGGGTGCGCGTCCGGCGGCGAAGCCGAACCCGACGAGACGACGGCGGGATCGCGGACCGTGACCATCGAGGACAACACCGGCACGCACGAGATCACCACGCCGCCGACCTCGGTCGTCGCTCTGGACAACCGGACGTTCCAGACCCTCTCCGACTGGGGCATCGAGCTCTCCGCCGGTGCCGTCTCCCTGATGCCGGAGACCGTCTCCTACGCGAAGGACGAGGACGTCGTCGACATCGGCCTGCACACGGAACCCGACCTCGAGGCGATCGTGGCAGCCGACCCCGACCTCATCATCAGCGGGCAGCGGTTCACGCAGCACAACGAGGCCATCGCGGAGCTCGTCCCTGACGCCACGATCATCGACCTGGAGCCCCGGGACGGCGAGCCGTTCGACGAGGAGCTCAAGCGGCAGACCACCGTCCTCGGCGAGATCTTCGGCACGCAGGACGAGGCCCAGAAGCTCGTCGAGGAGTTCGACGCCGCGGTGGACCGTGCGAAGGCCGCCTACGACGACGCCGACACCGTCATGGCGGTGAACACCTCGGGCGGGCAGATCGGCTACCTCGCCCCGACCGTCGGCCGCTCCCTGGGCCCGATCTACGACATGCTGGGCCTCACGCCCGCACTGCAGGTCGACGACGCGAGCGACGACCACCAGGGCGACGAGATCTCGGTCGAGGCCATCGCCGCCTCGAACCCCGACTGGATCCTCGTGCTCGACCGCGACGCCGTGTTCGCGGCGGAGACGCCGGACTACGTGCAGGCGGCGGAGATCATCGAGAACTCCGAGGCGCTCACCGGCGTCACCGCGGTGAAGGACGACCAGATCGTCTACATGCCCACGGACACCTACCTCAACGAGAGCATCCAGACGTACACGACGTTCCTCAACGACCTCGCCGACGCGCTCGAGAAGAGCGCCGACAAGTAAGGGCTGTGCGGCGGCGTCCCGACCGGGGCGCCGCCGCCGGCATCCCCCCATGACCTCTCCTCTCCTCACAGCGACACCGCGATCGTCCGTACGGCTGTTCGATCCGAAGCTGCTCGTCGGCGTCCTCGTCGTGGCGGCACTCCTGGTGATCTCGCTCTTCACCGGCGTGTACGACATCGCGGGCGCGGACGACGGCGCGCAGATGTTCCAGATCACCCGCGTTCCCCGCACGATCGCGCTCGTGCTCGCCGGCGCGGCGATGGCGATGGCCGGCCTCGTGATGCAGCTGCTCACGCAGAACCGCTTTGTGGAGCCGACCACCACCGGGACCACGGAGTGGGCCGGACTCGGGCTCCTCACCGTGATGGTGCTCGTGCCGCAGCCCTCCCTTCCGCTGCGCATGGCCGGGGCCGTGCTCGCCGCGTTCGTCGGCACGATAGTGTTCTTCGCGTTCCTCCGGCGGGTGGCGTTGAAGTCGTCGCTCATCGTGCCCATCGTCGGCATCATGCTGGGCGCGGTGGTCGGCGCGATCACGACCTACTTCGCCCTCGTCACGAACTCGCTGCAGATCATCGGCGTCTGGTTCGCAGGCAGCTTCACCTCGGTCATGCGCGGCCAGTACGAGATGCTGTGGATCGTCGCGATCATCGGCGTCGTCGTCTTCCTCGTGGCCGACCGGCTGACGATCGCCGGGCTGGGGGAGGAGATCGCCACCAACGTCGGGGTGAACTACAACCGGATGATCCTGCTCGGCACCGCGCTGATCGCGGTGACGACCGGCGTGGTGACCGTGGTCGTCGGCAACCTCCCCTTCCTGGGGCTCATCGTCCCGAACATCGTCTCGATGGTCCGTGGTGACGACCTGCGCAGCAACCTGCCGTGGGTGTGTCTGCTCGGCATCGCGATCGTCACCGTCTGCGACATCATCGGCCGGACGATCATCATGCCGTTCGAGGTGCCGGTGTCGCTGATCCTCGGTGTCGTCGGCGCGGTCGTGTTCGTGCTCCTCCTCCTGCGGCAGCGTCGTCGTGGCTGAGCAGACGATGACGGCGACCGGGGCCCCGCGGACGACGCGGTCGGCCGGGGCGTTCACGACTCCGCGGGCGCGCCGCCGCTACATCGTCGTGCTGGTGGTGCTCGGCGTGATCACCCTCGGTTCCGCCTTCGGTCTCCTCGCCTGGGACAACCCTCTCCCCATCGGCACCCCCGGCTTCTGGCGCATCGCGCAGCACCGCGCGACCGCGGTGGTCGTGATGGCCCTCGTCGCGGTCGCCCAGGCCGTCGCCACGGTCAGCTTCCAGACGGTCACGAACAACCGGATCATCACTCCCTCGATCATGGGCTTCGAGTCGTTGTACCGCGTCGTCCAGACCACGACCGTGTACCTCTTCGGCGTCGCGGGGTTGGTGGCGATCCAGGGGGTCGGCCAGTTCGCGCTTCAGGTGCTCATCATGGTCGGGCTCGCCGTCGTCCTCTACGGGTGGCTGCTCTCGGGCCGGTACGGCAACCTCCAGATCATGCTGCTCGTGGGCATCGTGATCGGAGGAGGTCTCGGGGCGATCGCCACCTTCATGCAGCGGCTGCTCACCCCCAGCGAGTTCGATGTGCTCGCCGCCCGGCTGTTCGGCAACGTCTCCAACGCCGATCCCTCGTACCTCCCGCTCGCGATCCCGCTCGTGATCGCGGCCTCGACCCTCCTGTGGCTGCGGTCTCGCCGGTTGAACGTCCTCGCGCTCGGCCCCGATGCCGCGCGGTCGCTGGGGCTCGACCACCGCCGGGAGCAGTTCCTCGTCCTGACGCTCGTCGCCGTGCTGATGGCCACCTCCACCGCCCTGGTCGGGCCGATGACCTTCCTCGGCTTCCTCGTGGCGACGCTCGCCTACCAGTTCGCCGACACGCACGACCATCGGCTGATCTTCCCCGTCGCCGTCCTCACCGCGTTCTCGATCCTGGCGGGGGCGTACTTCGTCATGAAGAACGTCTTTTACGCGCAGGGCATGGTCTCGATCCTCATCGAGATCGTGGGCGGCACCGTGTTCCTCATCGTCATCCTCCGAAAGGGCAGACTGTGATCGCACTCGACGGCGTCCGCCGTGACTACAGCAGCGAGGTGGCGATCGGCCCCGTCGACCTCCGTATCCCGACCGGCGGGATCACGGCCCTCATCGGGCCGAACGGTGCCGGCAAATCGACGCTCCTGACCATGATCGGCCGGCTGAACGGGATGGACGCCGGAGCCATCGAGATCGCGGGGCTCGACGTCGCCTCGACGAAGTCGAAGGATCTGGCCAAGGTGGTCTCGATCCTCCGCCAGGAGAACCACTTCGTGACCAGGCTCACGGTGCGGCAGCTCGTGGGTTTCGGCCGCTTCCCGCACTCCCAGGGCCGGTTGACGAGGGCCGACGAGGAGGTCATCAGCCAGGCGATCGACTTCCTCGATCTGGGGGCGCTCGAGGGGCGCTACCTCGACGAGCTCTCCGGCGGGCAGCGGCAGCGGGCCTACGTGGCCATGGTCCTCGCGCAGGACACGGAGTTCGTGCTGCTGGACGAGCCCCTCAACAACCTCGACATGCGGCACGCCGTGCAGATGATGAAGCACCTGCGGCGCGCGGCAGAAGAGCTGGGGCGGACGATCGTCATCGTGCTGCACGATATCAATTTCGCCGGACACTACGCCGACCACATCTGCGCCATGAAGGACGGCCGGGTGGTGGAGTTCGGCACCCCGGCCGAGATCATGACGGACGACGTGCTGAGCCGCGTGTTCGACACCCCGGTGCAGGTCGTGGAGGGACCTTCCGGCCCCCTCGCCGTCTACTACTGACGGGCGTCAGAGCTCGACGCCATGGTCCTCGTCGTTCACGCCCGCGTTGTGACCGCGGCGGGACTCGTAGCCGAGAAACCAGCCGAACCACACGATCGCGGCGAGCAGCACGCCCAGCCAGACGTTCTGGAAGATGAGGCCGAGGACGACACCGGCGATCAGCAGGCCGACCGTGACGAAGATGCGCAGGGCGGTACGGGACATGCGCTCAGCATACGTCGGCCGCTGCGGGAACGGGCTGGTCAGCGTCGGCGGTGGTCTTCCGGGGCGAGCCGGGGTCCGCGCCGCGCCTCGGCGACGCCGCTCGCGAAGATGAGCCGGATGACGCGCTGCCGGTGGCCGGCCCAGGGTGCGAGCAGTTCGACCATGCCGGCATCGTCCGTGCGGTGCCCGGTCAGGGCATGCCCGACCTCGTGCGCCAGATGGTAATCGCCCACGCTGACGGCATCGGGGTCGCCCAGCGCGCGGATCCGGGTCTCCGCGGCGGTCCAGACCCCGACTCCGGGCAGGCTCGTGAGCACGCGGTCACGGTCAGCGCCGGTCGTGGCCGCTCGGACGGCAGCGGCGATGCGATCGCCGCGCTCTGCGGCCCGCACGATGGTCTTCGACTGCGGCGGCTCCACGCCGGCGCGATGCCATGCCCAGGACGGGATGCGTCGCCACTGCGCCGCCGTGGGAGCGACGGCCATCGGTCGCGGCGTCGGCCCCGGTGCCGGGTCGCCGTAGCGCGAGACGAGGTACCTCCAGGCGCCGAAGGCCTGCATGGAGGTGACCTTCTGCTCGAGGATGCCGCAGGCCAGGGCATCGAAGACCTCGTCCGTGCGCGCGAGCCGGATGCCGGGGTGTCGCCGGGCTGCCTCGGCGATGAGGGGGTGCAGGGAGGGATCGAAGCCGGTCGGGTCGTCGCCGGCGCCGCACAGCGTCGGCACGAGGGCGAGGGCGTGCTCGGCGCCCGGACCCCAGGCGGTCGCCTTGACCTCGTTCCCCGACATCCGCAGCGCCAATGTCGACGGACCCTGTGGCGTGCGGACCGCGCGCCAGATGACGGGGCCGTCGAAGACCGTCGTCGGATCGGTGCCGCCGCGACGCAGCATGCCGACGGTGCGCCGGAGATCGAGCGGGTGCGGCGGGCGGTACGTCGTCTCCCGCGGGACATCCGCGCGGACGGCGCCCGCCGTCGCGGGGGCGGCGGCGAGGGTCATGCGCCCACCCTACGCGCGACTCCTGACACAGGCCTCCGGGCTGAGCAGAGCGGGTCAGAAGCGGTCGGGCGACGGGGTTCCGTGGCCGTAGCGGATGACGACATCGGCATGACGGTCGAAGCGGTAGCCGATGCCGCGCACGGTACGGACGATGTCCTCGTAGCGGCCGAGCTTCGCCCGCAGTCGCCGCACGTGCACATCGATCGTGCGCTCGCCCGGGGTCTCGTCGTCCTGGGCCTGCCACAGGGCGGCGACGAGTTCGCTGCGCTCGATCGTGCGCCCCTCGCGGAGGACGAGGTACTGCAGCAGCTCGAACTCCTTGTAGGTGAAGGCGGCGGACTCGCCGTCGATGAGCACGCGCTTGCGGGAGATGTCGACGGTGACGCCGGACTCCTCGGGCGTGGTCTCCTCCTCGGCGGCGGCCTTGGTGCGGGCGATCGCGCCGGGCTCCTGCAGGGCGAGACGCACGACGTCCAGGTCTCGGCCGCCGGAGCCGTGCGGGGCGAGGGCGACGGTGGCGTGGGTCTCGGCGCCGGGCGCGAGCTCGGCCAGCGTGCGGCGGAGGGCGTCGACGAGCAGCGGAAGGCTCACACCGGCTTCGGCGGCCTTGATCTCGTCCAGGCCGACGTAGAGGGCGAAGCCGCGGGGCGAGCGGACGGCGGGGAGGTCGGCGCCGGCCGGGGCCAGCGGAGCCGACGACTCGGCGGGTCGGACGGTGCGGTTCAGGGCGGTGACGGCGGGACGCTCGAGAAGGGCGGAGTTCGACATGATGATGGGTCCTCAGGACGTGAGCCCGATGGGAGGGGGCTCGGATGCGTTGCACGAATGACCGGCGGAGCCGGGGAAGCGAGCACGGGTGTGTGCTCGGGACGCTGCTCTCGCAGATGGCGAGGAGTCAGGTCAGGCGAGGTGGCTGTTCGTTCAGCGACACATTCGGCAACACATGTCAACGCGACCGGGCATCATCATCCCGGCAGTCCCGTTCGCCTCCTGGGCGGACAAAGGGCGTGCGTTGATGGTCATGGGGGGATTATGTCCGATCGTGACGGGACATGTCAAAACGCCCGGGCGCGTCGCAAGAGGCGTAACGTGACACGGATGACGATCTCGCACACCGTCGGCGGCTTCATCCTGACCGACGAGAAGGACGCATCGCGGTACACCCTCACGCGCGACGGGAAGCTCGTCAGCGTGCTCGACTACCGGGACGACGGCCAAACGGTCGCGCTCACCCGGGCCTATACGGTCCCGGCATTCCGCGGAAACGGGTATGCCGGGAAGGTTGTCGAGGGGGCCGTGGCCGACATCGCGGAGCGCGGCGACCGCAAGGTGGACGCCGTCTGCTGGTACGTGGCGGAGTGGTTCGCCGCGCACCCCGAGCAGTCGGGCCTTCTCCGCACGCGCTGACCTTCGGCCTGTATGACGAACTGTTACGGCCGCCGCCTGCGAGGATGAGGGCATGAGACTCGCCGAAGCCCTCGCCGCCCGCGCCGACCTGCAGCGCCGCATCGAGCAGCTGCGGGCGCGCATCGTCGCGAACGCCCGGTATCAGGAGGGTGAGGAGCCCGCCGAGGATGCGGCGGCGCTGATCGAAGAGGCGGAGGGCGCGTTGACCCGGCTGCAGAGCCTGATCCGACGCATCAACGCGACGAACGCCCGCCTCGACCTCGGCGCGGACGGGACGATGACCGATGCGCTCGCCGCGCGGGACGTGCTGCGCCTGCGCCATGCCGTGCTCACGGACGCGGCGGCCGCGGCCTCGGGGGCGAGCGAGCAGTACCTGCGCCAGATGCGCTCGGAGCTGCGGCAGGTGTCGGCGCTGCCCGTCGCCGCGCTGCGTGCGCGGGCGGATGCGGTCGCCCAGGAGCTCCGAGAGCTCGACAACCGGATCCAGCAGGCGAACTGGTCGCACGACCTCGAGGAGGAGAGCGGAAGTCGGTAGTCGCGGCGGAGCGGGCACAACCCTCAGCCGGCGGGGCAAGCCGGCCCCTGTGGGCGGAGGGCAGCCCTGATCTCGCATCGCGCAGCCCCGCACGCCGCACAGGTGAAGGTGCACAGCGCATCTCGCATCACCACGTGCCGGTCGCCGCGACGAGGGTGGGTCAGGGGACCTTCCGCTTCCTCCTCGTGCCTCGGGAGACGGCGCTCCCGGCACGCCTCGGAGGGAATGTCCGAGGGTCTTCGTACCGTGGGGGTATGCGGATCCTGCACACCTCGGACTGGCACATCGGCCGGACGTTCCATGGCAACTCGACCATGGATGCGCTGGCCGAGGTGCTCGCCGCCCTGACCGCGCAGGTCAGGGAGCACGAGGTCGACGTCGTGATCGTCGCGGGCGACGTGTTCGACTCCGCCACGCCCTCGGCCGCCGCGTACACGCTGCTGGGCGACGCCCTCGTCGGTCTCCACGAGACGGGTGCGCGGGTGGTCGTCACCAGCGGGAACCACGATTCGGCCGCGCGGCTGGGGTTCCAGGCCCGGCTGCTGCGCGACGGCATCCACGTGCTCACCGACCCCCTCGCGGTCGGTACCCCCGTCACGATCGACGACGCCCACGGTCCGGTGCACTTCTTCGGGATTCCGTATCTGGAGCCCGCGATCGTCCGTCAGCATTGGCCGGAGGGTGACGCCGAGGGTCGGCAGCTGCGCACGCAGGCGCAGACCATGACGCACGCTATGACCCTCGTCCGCGCAGGCATGCAGAAGCACGCAGGCCGTGCGGTCGCGATCGCCCACTGCTTCGCTGCGGGAGTGGAGCCGACGGAGGGTCTGGAGCGCGAGGTGCGACAGGGCGGTCTCGACGTCGTGCCGCTCCGGGCGTTCGACGGCCCCGACTACGTCGCACTAGGTCATATCCACGGTCGTCAGCAGGTGAGCGAGCGGGTGCGATACGCCGGCGCTCCGCTGCACTACAGCTTCGGCGAGCAGCAGAAGCCGCGCGGCTCCTGGCTCGTCGACCTCGACGCCGACGGACTCGCGGGCGTCGAGTGGCTGGAGCTGCCGGTTCCGCGGCGCCTGGTCACTCTGACCGGCACCTTTGAAGGAATCCTCTCCGCAGAGAACATCGCCGCGCACGCCGACGCCTGGGTGTGCGCCGTCTACACCGACGCCGTACCGCAGACCGAGCCCATGCGTCGGCTCCGCGAGGCGTACCCGCACTGCGCCATGGTGCTCCATCAGCCCGCGGTGGTCGCGGGCATGCAGGAGCGCTCGTACGGTGAGCGGCTGCGCTCCGCGGTGACCGATGCCGACCGGATCGAGGCGTTCCTCGAGCACGTGCGGGCCGGCCACGGAGCCACCGAGGTCGAACGCGAGCTGATCCGTGAGGTGCTCGACGACCGGGTCCGCGCGGAAGCCCTCGTCTAGTGCGGCTGCATCGACTGGAGGTCGAGGGGTTCGGCCCCTTCCGTGCCCGGCAGACCGTGGACTTCGACGCCTTCGCCGACGACGGGATCTTCCTCATCGCCGGCCGCACGGGAGCGGGGAAGTCGAGCATCCTCGATGCGGTCTGCTTCGGGCTGTACGGCGGGGTGCCGCGGTACGACGGCGGGGAGAAGAGGCTCCGCAGCGACCACAGCGAACCGGACGACCCCTCCGAGGTCGTCGTCGAGTTCAGCACGCCGTCCGGCCGCTACCGGGTCACGCGGTCCCCCGAGTACCTCCGGCCGGCCCGGCGGGGAGGAGGCCTGACCAAGCAGGCGGCGGCGGTCTCCCTGGAGGAGCTCACGGACGATGGCTGGGTCGGACGCGCGGCGCGGGCGGTCGACGTGGCGCACGAGCTCGATGACATCCTCCAGCTCAGCCGCGAGCAGTTCCTGCAGGTGATCCTGCTGGCCCAGAACCGGTTTTCGGAGTTCCTGCTCGCAGGCAGCAGGGACCGGCAGGCGCTGCTGCGCCGGCTCTTCGGCACCGAGCGTTTCGAAGACGTGCAGGCCCGGTTCGACGAGCGGCGGCGCCACGCCGAGCAGAGCCTCGGGGCGCGTCTCGCCACGGTGTCCGCCCGGCTGGACGAGGCCGAGCGTCTGGTGGCGGATGCCGACCTCGGGCGCGATGCCGGCGACGCCGACGGCGAGGTCGGACCGGAGGCGCAGGGGGAGGGCCTCACGACGGCCGATCGCCTGGCGGAGCTGGAACGGGCGCAGGCTCGCGCTGCGTACCGGGCGGAACGGCGCGCTGCCGAGCGTCAGGAGGCGGAGAAGCGGTTCGAGGCCGCCGATGCTGTTCTGGCCGCCGCACGGGAGGATCAGCGTGCCCAGAGCGAGCGGGACCGTGCCCGTGCGACGATGGCGCGCCTGGACGCCGAGGAGGAAGCCATCGCCGAGGCGAAGGCGGAGCTCGCCAGGGCGCGGGCGGCCGAGGTGCTGCGGTCCTCGATCACCGCGGCCGACCGTGCCGGGACGGCGGCTGATGACGCGGTGGCTGCGGAGAAGCGCGCACGGGCGGACTGGGATCAGCTCGGTGTCGAGACCGACGACCTCGATGCGTGGATCGCCGACCGGACACGGGCATCCGGGGTCTGGGAGCGCGCCGTCGCGCTGGAGGCCGAGACGCCGCGCCGCGCCGCCGAGCGCGTCACCGCAGAAGAGGCCGTCGCCGCCGCCGAGCGCCGGTGCGCCGACGGCGAGGCGGAGCGCGCGGCGCTGCCCGGGCGGATCGCCGCCGTCACCGCGGAGCGGGATGACGCCCGTCGGCTCGGCGATCGGGTCCCCGCCGCGGAGGGCGCGCGCGTCGCTGCCGAGCTCCGCCGCGAGGCGGCGGAAGAGGCGGCACGTCTGCAGCTGGAGTGCGCCGCGGCCGAACGGGTTCTCGCCGAGGCGACGTCCGTGCAGGCCGCCGCGCAGTCGGCTCTCGCCGATCTGCGCCAGCGCCGGATCGACGGCATGGCCGGGGAGCTGGCGTCCGCTCTCATCGAGGATCACCCCTGCCCGGTGTGCGGGGCGCGGGAGCATCCGGCTCCGGCAGACCACAGTGCCGCGGTCTCTCTAGAGGACATCGCGGCTGCGGAGACCCGGAGAGACGAGACGGCGCGCCGCGAGCAGCAGGCGGCGGCGACCTGCACGTCGCTGCAGGTCGAGCTCGCTGCGGCTCTGGCGCGCGCGGACGGACGAGACGTCGAGACGTCGAAGGCCGAGCTCGATGCCGCCGTGGCCGCCGAGAAGGAGGCCCTCGCCGCGGCCGAGACCGCGCGGCTGCGCGACGGCGAGCTCGTCGAGCTCGGTGCGCAGCAGGATGCGCTCGAGGAGCGGCGCGTCCAGGACGAGGCGGCCCTCGCCCAGGCCCGCGAGCAGCTCGCCCTGGTCGTCCAGCGCGACGAGGCCGCCCGCGCGGCGATCGACGAGGCGCGAGGCAGCTATGCGTCGGTCTCTGAGCGCGTGACGGAGGCCACCACCCACCTCGCCGTCGCCCGCCGCCTCCTCGACGCCGAAGCCGAAACGGCGCGGAGGCAGCAGGCCGCGGCGGAGGCGGCTGCCGAGAGGGATGCCGCGCTCGACGCCTCCGAGTTCTCCGACGTCGAGGCCGCCACCGCGGCGCTGCGCCCGCCGGCCGTGCAGACGGAACTGGACGAGCGGGTGACGACGCACGCGGTGCAGCGCGAGAAGGAGCGCGCCCTCCTCTTCGACCTCGAGCTGCGGACGCTGCCCGAGGAGCCCATCGACCTCGCGCCGGTCGAGCAGGCCGCCCGCGAGGCCAGGGCGGCGTGGTCGACGGCCGTCGACGAGGCCACCAGGGCGGCGGGCGACGCGGTGCGGCTGGCCGGCCTCATCGACGCCGCGAAGGACGAGCACGCCCGCACGGCAGCGGATGCCGCGGAGTTCGAGGTGCTCCAGGCTCTCGCGGACACGATCGCCGGACGCGGAGCGAACACCCGCAAGATGACGTTGGAGACCTTCGTGCTGGCGGCGGAGCTCGAGGAGATCGTCGACGCCGCGAACCGCCGGCTCCACGACATGTCCGAAGGACGCTACCGTCTGCAGCACTCCGATGCGCTGGCTGCGCGCGGGGCCGCCTCCGGGCTGGGCATCGTGGTCGCCGACGCCTTCACCGGGCAGACCCGTCCGCCGCAGTCCCTCTCGGGCGGCGAGACCTTCCTCACCTCCCTCGCGCTCGCCCTCGGTCTGGCCGAGGTCGTGACGGCCCGCGCCGGAGGCATCCGCCTGGACACGCTCTTCATCGACGAGGGTTTCGGTTCCCTCGACGGCGACACGCTCGACGTCGCGATGCGCACGCTCGACGAGCTGCGACAGGGCGGCCGCACGGTCGGCGTCATCAGCCACGTCGAGGCCATGCAGGAGCAGATCCCCGCGCAGCTCACGGTCCGTGCGCTGCCGAACGGACCGAGCGTCATCGAGACGCGCTGAGGTCAGACCCCGTACTCGGTGCGGATCACCTCGCGCAGCTCGATGCTGCACCGCGCGATGGCCTCGCGGAAGTCGGCCAGGGCGCCGTCCTCCGCCTGATCGGAGACGGCGCGGAACGCCCGGATGGGCACGCCGAACTGCCCCGCCACCCAGATGTAGGCGTAGGTCTCCATGTCCACCAGCGCCGCACCCATCGGCCGGATCACGGCGGTGACCTCGGCGTCGTTCACGAAGTGGTCACCCGTGGCGATCACGACGCCCTCGCGGCCCGTGGTCACCTGCGGCGGAAGCGAGACATGCCGTCCGACGACGCCGTCCAGGTCGATCACGTCGTGCTGAACAGCGGTCGCGATCTCGTGTACCGCGTACGCACGCCCCTTCTCGATGGAGCCCGCGGTGCCGACGACGACGACCTCGTCGTAGCTCTTCGCGTCCAGGGCACGAGTCAGCGCGTACGTCGCCGGCAGCTTCCCCGGGCCCGTGACAAGCCGGTCGAAGCCGTCGAGCTCCTCGGGGAAGGCGGACAGTTCGGACTCGAGGGCGGCGACGAGGAGCTTCACCGTCTCAGTCTGTCAGGTCGCCGCTGGATAGCTCGTCCGCGCGGTGGCGTGACCCGCACGAAACACGGAAGGGGGATACTGGAGCCGAACCGATGAGCGGAGGACAACGTGTCGTTGCAGAAGCAGATCGCGGAAGACCTGGGCGCCCGGCCCGACATCGATCCCGAAGCGGAGGTGGAGCGTCGCGTCGGCTTCCTCGCGGACTATCTGCGCACGACCGGCGCGAAGGGCTTCGTCCTCGGCATCTCCGGCGGACAGGACTCGACGCTCGCGGGGCGCCTCGCCCAGCTCGCAGTGGAGCGCGTGCGTGCCGAGGGCGGGGAGGCGACCTTCCTCGCCGTCCGCCTGCCCTATCGCGTCCAGCACGACGCCGACGACGCCCAGGCCGCGCTGGACTTCATCGCGCCGGACTCCTCGATCGAGGTGAACATCCAGAACGGCGTCGAGGGCGTCGAGAAGGACATCGAGTCCGCCGTCTCCAGCGACATCTCCGATTTCAACCGCGGCAACATCAAGGCGCGCCTCCGCATGGTCACGCAGTACGCGCTCGCCGGGCATGAGGGGCTGATCGTCATCGGCACCGACCACGCCGCCGAAGCCCTCACCGGGTTCTACACGAAGTTCGGCGACGGAGCGGCTGATGTCCTCCCGCTGGCCGGACTCACGAAGCGACAGGGGCGCGCCCTGCTCCAGTTCCTCGACGCTCCGGAGCGCTTGGCCTTCAAGGTCCCCACTGCCGACCTCCTCGACGACCAGCCGGGGCGCACGGACGAGGACGAGCTGGGGCTGACGTACGAGCAGATCGACGATTTCCTCGAAGGGCGGGAGGTCGACCCCGAGGTCGCCGGCCGCATCGAGGCGCGGTACCTCGCGACCCAGCACAAGCGTCACCTGCCGGTGACCCCCGACGACACCTGGTGGCGCTGACCGCGACACGTCGTGCGGGACCGCCCGCTTTTCGCCGTGTCGGATGCCGCGGATAGTGTCGAAGCAGCCGACAGAACGGGAGAATCGTGCGGATCGACACAGAGGCGCAGCGGGTCATCTGGAGCGCGAGCGACCTCAAGGCGGCCGCCGAGTGCGAGTTCGCATGGTCGCGGGCGATCGACGCGAAACTGGGTCGGGTCCCCGCCGTCGAGGAGCCGGAGGACGCGACGCTCCTCCGCGCCGCTCAGCTGGGAGACGTGCACGAGCAGAACGTGCTCGACCGCTACATCCGGGAGCTCGGCGACGAACGGGTGCATCGGATCGCCAAGGTCTCCTCGAGCGATCCTGAGGCCCTCGCGGCCGCCGTCGATGAGACGCTGAGCGCTCTACGGTCCGACGCACTGGTCGTCTTCCAGGCAGCCTTCGCCACCGACGAGTTCGTCGGGTTCGCCGACTTCCTCCGCCGCGATGCGGACGGGCGCTGGCGTGTGCAGGACTCCAAGCTCGCGCGAAAGGCCCGAGTGACCGCGCTCATGCAGCTCGCGGCATATGTCGACCAGCTCGACCGGCTCGGCATCCCCCGAGCGGATGAGGTCGACCTCATCCACGGGGACAACAGCGTCAGCACGCACGCGGTCGACGACCTCCTTCCGCTGTTCCGGGTTCGCCGGTCGCGGCTGCGGGCTCTCATCGCGGACCGCGCCGTGGCCGATGGTGCCGCCGGGGCGCCCCTCGCGTGGGGTGACGACCGCGGCGACCTGCGCGTGGTCGCCTGCGGGCGCTGCGCCACCTGCGAGGAGCAGGTGCTGGCTCACCGGGACCTCCTCATGGTCGCCCGCATGCGTCCGGTGCAGCGGGCCCGTCTCCGCGCCGCCGGGATCCTCACGATCGACGACCTAGCTGCGGCGACGCAGGCCCCCGAGGGCATGAACGTCGACACCTTCGAGAACCTCCGCGCCCAGGCCCGCGTGCAGCTGCGGGCGGATGCCGAGGGCGCGGCGACGTACGACGTGCACTACGCCGCGGCGATCCACACCCTCCCGGTGCCCAGCCACGGCGACATCTTCTTCGACTTCGAGGGCGATCCCCTGTACACCGAGCCCGCCCCCGACGGCGAGGCGGAGTGGGGCATCGACTATCTGTTCGGCTGGGTCGACAACGCCGACCAGTACACCGCGCTCTGGGCGCACTCGTTCGCGGAGGAGCGGCGGGCGCTGGAGACCTTCCTCGACTTCGTGAAGGTGCGCCGCGCCGCGCACCCCGGCATGCACATCTACCACTACGCCCCCTACGAGACCTCGCATCTGGTCGCGATGGCCGCCCGCCACGGCGTGCGCGAGGGCGAGGTGGACCGTCTGCTCCGCGAAGGCGTGTTCGTCGACCTGTACCCGCTGGTGCTGCGCACCGTGCGGGTCGGTTCGCGGTCCTATTCCATCAAGAAGCTCGAGCCGCTCTACATGGGGGAGGACGTGCGCACGAGCGACGTCCAGAAGGGCGACGACTCCATCGTGCAGTACGTCGCGGCGCGGGAGCTCGCGGCAGCGGGCGCGCAGACCGAGGCCGACGCCGTGCTCGCCGACCTCGCCGACTACAACCGCTACGACTGCGTCTCGACCCGCCGGCTGCGCAACTGGCTCATCGAGATCGCCCGCGCAGAGGGCGTCACGCCGGCCCCGCCGGACGATGCGGACGAGGTCATCTACGAGCCATCGCCGCGTTCGCTCGCTCTGCTCGGCGACGCGGAGCGTGCGGTGGAGGCCGGTGACGACGGGCTCGTGCACCGGATCGCGGCGGCCGCCATCGACTACTTCCCCCGCGAGGCGAAGAGCTTCTGGGTCGCGCACTTCCAACGGCTGCGGGAGCCGGTCACCATGTGGGACGGCACGCGCGATGTGGTGAAGGTCGATGCCACCCGCTCGCGGGTGCGCCGCGACTGGAGCATCGGCGAAGGCCGCCGAGTGCTGTCGCGGGAGCTCGAGATCCGCGGCGAGGTGTCCCCGGGCACGACGCTCGGCCCCGGCGCGCAGCCGTTCGCGCTCTACGACGTCCCGGCCCCGTTCGACACCGACGTCCCGTCGCGGGCCGTGCACGTGCCGCACGGGGTCACAGTCGTCGAGGTGCTGGACGACGGGTACCTCGTGGTCGAGTCCGCCGTGCAGGGACAGACCTGGGACGACCTCCCCGTCGCCCTCACCCCTGCCGCGCCGCCTCGGGTGGTGTCGCTGCAGCAGGCGATCGACGAATGGGCCGACGCGGTGCACGCGGCCGCCCCGGGCTTTCCCGAGGACGCGGCCACCGACATCCTCCGCCGCCTGCCTCCGCGCACGGTGTCGGGGAACGCGCTTCCGGCCGCCGGGGATGACACGATCGACGCGATCGTCCGCGGAGTCCTCGACCTCGACCGCAGCTACCTCGCGGTGCAGGGCCCCCCGGGCACGGGGAAGACCTACACCGGCTCGCAGGTGATCGCCCGGCTCGTCAACGAGCACGGCTTCCGCATCGGCGTCGTCGCGCAGTCCCACGCGATCATCGAGACGCTGCTGGAGCGCGTCGTCGCCGACGGCGTCGCCCCGGGTCAGGTGGCGAAGTGCCCCAAGGATGCCGACGCCGATCCGGGCTACACGGTGATCCCGAAGACCGGGATGGCCGCCTTCCTGGCCGAGCACGGGAACGAGGGTGCCGTCGTGGGCGGCACCGCGTGGGACTTCAGCAACACCCAGCGGGTGGCCAGGGGAGAGCTCGACCTGCTCGTGATCGACGAGGCCGGACAGTTCTCGCTCGCCTCGACCATCGCGGTCGCCGCCGGTGCGCAGCGGCTCCTGCTCCTCGGCGACCCCCAGCAGCTGCCTCAGGTCAGCCAGGGCGCCCACCCGGAGCCGGTGGACACCTCTGCGCTCGGCTGGGTGATGGACGGCGATCCCGTCGTGCGTCCGGAGTACGGCTACTTCCTCGCCCGTTCCTGGCGGATGCACCCGTATGTCGCGGCTCCGGTGTCGAAGCTCGCCTACGCCGGGAAGCTCGCGTCCGCTCCCGGTACCGAGCGGCGCGCGGTCGAGGGCATCGACCCGGGCCTGCACGTGGTGCCGCTGCGGCACCGCGGCAACGCGACCCAGTCCCCGGAGGAAGCCGCAGAGGTGGTGCGTATCGTCCGCGACCTCGTCGGCCGCACCTTCCACGACAACGACGCGGAGGGCAGCGTCCGCCCGCTGACGCCGGAGGACATCATCGTGGTGGCGCCTTACAACGCGCAGCGGCAGCTCGTGCACGATGCGCTCGCGGCGGCCGGTTTCGGCGGGGTCCCGGTGGGGACGGTCGACAACTTCCAGGGCAAGGAGGCGGTCGTCTCTATCACGACGCTCGCCGCGTCGAGCGGTCGGGATGCCCCGCGGGGCCCGGAGTTCCTGCTGCTGCAGAACCGCCTCAACGTCGGCGTCTCCCGTGCCATGCACACGGCGTACGTCGTCTACTCGACGGGGCTCCTGGAGGACCTGCCTCGCACGCCGGACGGCGTCGCGCGGCTCAGTGCGTTCGCGCGTCTGGTCGGCGCGGCCTGACGGGCGGGCTCGCCTGCTTCCGCCTCGAGGGGGGTCAGACGGTGCCGTAGAGGCGGTCGCCGGCGTCGCCGAGTCCGGGCACGATGTACCCCTGCTCGTTGAGCCGCTCGTCGACGGCACCGAGCACGAGGGTCACATCGCGGTCGCCCACCTGCTTCTCGATGGCCGCGAGACCCTCCGGAGCGGCGAGGATGCAGATCGCGGTGACATCCTGCGCCCCGCGGGCGAAGAGGAAGTCGATGGCGGCGCCGAGCGAGCCTCCGGTGGCGAGCATGGGGTCGAGCACGAAGCACTGCCGGTCGCTGAGATCCGTCGGGAGGCGTTCGGCGTAGGTCGTCGGCTCGAACGTCTTCTCGTCCCGCGCCATCCCGAGGAAGCCCACCTCGGCCGTGGGGAGGAGCTTGACCATGCCCTCCAGCATCCCGAGCCCGGCACGCAGGATCGGGACGACGAGCGGACGCGGCTCGCTGATCTTGACGCCGATCGTCGTGGTGACGGGGGTCTGGATCTCGTGGTCCTCGACGCGGACCGAACGGGTCGCCTCGTAGGCCAGGAGGGTGACCAGTTCCTCGGTCAGCTGCCGGAAGACCGGCGACGAGGTGTGCGCGTCGCGCAGGACCGTGAGCTTGTGGGTGATGAGCGGGTGGTCGGCGACGTGGACACGCATGGGACCAGGTTACCGGGGCCTACTCTGATGCTGTGACTGTCTCGGCCCACGACTCCGCCGCGATGGACCGCGCCCTGCAGCTCGCCGCCGCGGCCGGCGCCGC
>NZ_DLNJ01000014.1:0-63679 GCF_002478345.1 Microbacterium sp. UBA7513 | reverse complement strand
CGGGTCACGAAGAAAGTAACGGTGCTGCCTGACTCAGACGAGGAGGCCGATGGCGAGCGCGATGACGCCGAGCGCCGGGATGACTCCCTGCTTCAGGGCGGCGGACGCCTTGTCGGGGCTCGACAGCAGCAGCACGAGGCTCGCGGCGACCATCGATCCGGCGCCGGTGAAGACGAGGGTCGCGCCGACGGCCGTCGCTCCCGTGGCGAAGAGGACGATGCCGAGGAGCACGGCGATCGCGAGGAACAGGTTGTAGAAGCCCTGGTTGAAGGCGAGCTCCTTCTGTCGTGCGGCCTCCTCCGCCGTGCCGGTGCCGAACGTGCGGCGAGCGCGCGCGCTGGTCCAGGCGAACGACTCCAGCCAGAAGATGTAGACGTGCACGAGCGCCGCGACGCCGGTGAGCACAAGTCCTGCGATGACCATGGCGGTCCCCCTTCGACGCGGCGCGGCCGCGCATTCTGTATCGGTCGTTACAATATATACTGGATCAAGCGATTCACAAAAGAGCAGGAGCAGGGCGGATGGGGCGCACACAGACCTTCGACACCGCAGAGGTGGTCCGCGCGGCACGTGGCGTGTTCTGGGCGCGCGGCTTCGAGAGCGCGCCCTTGCCGGAGCTCGAGCGCGCGACGGGCCTCAGCCGCTCCAGCATCTATCACGCTTTCGGTTCCAAGCGAGGACTCTTCGACGCCGCCGTCGAGAGCTATCTGGACGAGGTCATCCGCCCGCGCCTCGCCCCGCTGACGGGCGAGGTCGTGGCACCGGAGGCCCTGAGGACCTATCTCGGCGGACTGCGTGCGGCCCTGCTGACGACAGGCAGCCTTCCGGCAACGAGCGGCTGCCTGCTGGTCAACACCGCTGCCGCTCCCATCGGCACCGACGACGCGGTCGCCCGGGTCGTGGCTTCCTATCGCGCGGAGCTCCGTGAGGCGTTCGCCCGCGGCATCGTAGCCGCTCTCCCCGAGCTCGCGGCAACGGAGGTCGACACCCTGGCGGACGCCTGTACGGGGCTCGTGGTCTCCGCCTTCGCCCTCGTGCGCGTGGCCCCCGACGCGGCGGCGAGCGCGATCGATGCGGCGCTCGCCCTCCTCGCCGACCGGCGACGCCGCGACTGAGCGCCGCCCGAAAACAGAGAACGCCCGGGAGGAGATCCTCCCGGGCGTTCGAGGCCGACGTCAGGGGACGATGACGGCGCGTCCGCGGATGCTGTTCGACGCGAGGTCTTCATAGGCCTTCGGGCCGTCGTCGAGCGTGTAGCTCTCGGTCTGGACGTGGATCTTGCCGGCGCGGGCGAGGTCCAGCACCTCGATCAGCTCGGCGCGCGAGCCCCAGTAGGGAATGCGCACGGCTGCGTCATAGGCGATCGAGCCGAAGCCGAGCGTCATGCTGCCTCCGCCGATGCCCACGATCGTGATGTCGGCCTCGAGCGCGGCCACGCTCTGCGCCAGTGCGATCGTCGGGTTCGCGCCGACGAAGTCGAACACGGCGTTCGCGCCGAGACCGCCGGTGAGCTCGCGGATCTTCTCGGCCGCCGACGCGTCGCTGATCAGCACGTGATCCGCGCCGACCTCGGTGGCGAGCTTCAGCTTCTCGTCGTTCACGTCCAGCGCGATGACCGTGGCACCCGAGATGGCCTTGAGGATCTGGATGCCGACGTGGCCGAGCCCACCGGTGCCGATCACGACCGCGACCGTGCCGGCGCCGAGCTTCGGAAGCGAGTTCTTGATCGCGTGGTACGGGGTGAGGCCCGCGTCGGTCAGCGAGACGTTCTGCACGGGGTCGAGATCCCCGAGCGGCACGAGGTGGCGCGCGTCGTCGACGATCATGTACTCCGCCATCGACCCCTGGCTGCCCAGGCCCGGAGGACGGATGCCCTCGGCGGCGGCGTTCGTGCAGTAGTTCTCC
Source organism: Microbacterium sp. UBA7513 (assembly GCF_002478345.1). Taxonomy (NCBI): domain Bacteria; kingdom Bacillati; phylum Actinomycetota; class Actinomycetes; order Micrococcales; family Microbacteriaceae; genus Microbacterium; species Microbacterium sp. UBA7513. The sequence goes on along the minus strand of NZ_DLNJ01000014.1, from coordinate 61,774 downwards.
TTGCCCATCGAGCAGTTGTGGCAGCGGCCGCAGCCCCACGGCCCGTAGACGGCCACGGCATCCCCGACCTTCAGTGTCGAGTCGACGCCCTCGCCGATCTCATGCACGATGCCGGCACCTTCGTGCCCGAGCGTCAACGGCAGTGGATAACCCTGCTCGTGGTAGTCCTTCTCGGGGAGCCCCATGACGTAGTCGTCGGAGTGGCAGACACCACCCGCGGTGATCTTGAGCAGGACCTGTCCAGGGCCGGGCTTCGGAATCGGGATGTCGACCACCACGGGGGGCTTGCCGATCTCGACGTAGCGGAGAGCTTTCATGAGCATCTTCTTCCTGGCGTCGAGAGGTCTGCCGCGCGGTGCGGAGGCGGGGGCTCTCGAAACCGTCCCCTCCAGTATCCGCCCGAATCATCGTGATGAAACCGTTGCATTCGTTACCTCGCCGTTATACAGTGATCGCACGGTGAATGTTTGCTGTGGCATCCACCGCATGTGATTGCAGGACACTCTTGGTGCAAGGGACAAGGGCCGGTCGGGAGCCTCTCCGACCGGCTCTTTACTGCGCCCGGTACTCTGTGAGGATGACCGATCGGAAGCTCGCGCTGGAGGCCTGGGAAAGCCTCTTCCGCGCGCAGCACGAACTGTTCACCGAGATGGCGGCGGACTTCGACACCGGCGACATCACGCAGGCCGAGTACGACGTGTTGCTCACGGTGACGCGCTCGCCGGAGATGACCGCCCGCCTGCGCGACATCACCGCCAACATGCTCATCAGCCAGCCGAGCGTCTCCCGTCTCGTCGACCGGATGGTGACTCGAGGGCTGGTCGCGAAGTGCGCCGACCCCGACGACGGCCGCGGCGCCCTGATCCGCGCGACGGACGAGGGCGCCCGGGCGTTCCGTGCGCTCGCCACAGTGCACGGCCGGTCGATCGCCGACCGGATGTCACGCCTCGACGACGAGGAGCTGCGTCTGCTGCGCGACCTCGCGGAGAAGCTCCGCACCCGCTGACGGCTCCCTCCCTCCACAGTCGCCGCGGTCGGTGGCGTCTCCACCGACGACGGGATCATGACGGCCGCGACGGTGGCGGGCGTCGCTTTTCTGGCAGGGTGGGTTGCGCACGCCCACATCGACCGTGGGCATATCGGACCGCCCCCTCGGGGGGAACCAGGGAGGTCATCCATGGAGATCGCCGGAATCATCGGCATCCTCACCATCGTCGGGGTCGCGGTCGTCGCCGTGATCGTCGTCCTGCTGATCCTGCTGCTGTTCGCACGCAGCTGGATCAAGGTCGCTCGCGCCGACGAAGCGCTCGTCATCTCCGGACGCAAGCAGAAGGTGCAGCGTGCCGTCATCGGCGCCGACGGCACGAGCAGCTCGGAGATGTCGGAATCGCCCGTCACGGTCATCGTGAACGGCAAGTCGCTCGTCAACCCGATCACCCAGCGCCACGAGATCATCTCCCTCCGGTCGCGGCAGGTGTCGCTCAACGCCGAAGCGCAGTCGCTCGACAACGTGACGCTCAACGTCGACGGCGTCGCGATCGTGAAGATCGGCTCCGACCCGCTGCTGGTGCGTCGGGCCGCCGAGCGCTTCGCCTCCCAGGACAAGGCCATCGAGCAGTTCACCACCGAGCAGCTCGAGGGCGCCCTGCGCGGCATCGTCGCGACGCTCTCCGTCGTGGAGCTCATGCGGGAGCGCAAGAAGTTCTCCGACCAGATCGCCGCCGACGTCTCCCAGGAGCTCGCCGAGCAGGGCCTCATCCTCGACTCCTTCCAGATCAAGGGCATCACCGACAAGGTCGGCTACATCCAGTCCCTCGGTGCCCCGGAGATCCAGGCGAAGCGCCAGGCCGCGGAGATCTCGCAGACCAACGCCGACCGCGCGATCAACCAGAAGAACATCGCGAACCAGGAGGCGAACCTCGTCGAGCAGACCGCGCTCGACACGAACACGGCCAACGCCAACGCCGGAATCGGCCGCGCACGCGCCGAGGCGGAGCAGGCCGAGCAGCTCGCCCGCGCCCAGGCCGAGCAGGCCGTGCTCCAGCAACAGGCCGAGAACAAGCAGGCGCAGCTCGACGCCGACGTCAAGCGCGTCGCGGACGCGCAGCGGTACGAGGCGGAGACCCGCGCCCAGGCCGAGCTCTACACGCGCGAGCGCGCAGCCGAGGCGGCGGCGATCGAGCAGGTCAAGCAGGCCGAGGCGCGCACGCGCATCGCCGAGCAGCAGGCGCAGGCCGACAAGGCGCGCGCCGACGGTGAGGCGGCGGCCGCGATCGCGAAGGCCACCGGTGACGCCGACGCGCTGCGCGCCCAGGCGGAGGCGGAAGCCGAAGCCCGTCGCCTGCGCGCCAACGCCGAGGCCGAGGCGATCCGCGCCGAGGGTGAGGCCCGAGCAGCCGCGGTCGAGGCTGAGGCCAAGGCCATCGCCTCCAACCAGGACGCCTTCCTCTCGCAGCGCGTGCTGGAGGTGCTGCCGTCGATCATGTCGGAGTTCGCGAAGGGGTACGCCGCGATCGGCAGCGTCTCGATCGTCGGCGGGTCCGCCGAGGACGGCGCGTCGAACGTCGTCGGCGCCGACAGCGCGAAGGCGATGCGCTCGGTCTTCGACAGCGTGCACTCCGCGACCGGCCTCGACCTCGCCGGCATCATCCAGGGGCAGGCCGTCGGCCGCGGTTTCGGAGCGGGCGTCGCCGACGCCTCGACTCCCCCGCCCACGCCCCGCGTCTCGACGCCGACCACCCCTCCACCGCCCGCTCCCGCGGCTCCCGCCGCGGAGTAGTCGACACCTCACTGCGGATGCCGCGACCGACACGGTCGCGGCATCCGTCGTCTCCCGACCGGGCAGACTGGACGGATGACGCGCGCCGCCTTCGACCTCGCCACCATCGGCGCCGGTCTGTCCTTCGCGGGCGCCCTCGACGAGCTCTCCGCAGCCCTCGACGCGAGCGGATCCGTGGTCGTGACCGCGCCGCCGGGCACGGGCAAGACGACTCTCGTGCCACCGCTTCTCGCCTCACGAAGCACCGGTCGCGTGATCGTCACCCAGCCGCGCCGCGTCGCCGCACGCGCCGCCGCGCGCCGCTTGGCGTACCTCGACGGCTCCCCGCTCGGCTCCCGGGTGGGCTTCACCGTCCGCGGCGAGCGCACCGCCGGGCCCGACACCAGGGTCGAGTTCGTCACAGCCGGAGTCCTGCTGAGACGGATGCTCGACGACCCGGGACTCGATGGCGTCACTGCGGTCATCATCGACGAGGTGCACGAACGGGCTCTCGAGACGGATCTCCTCATCGGCCTGCTCTCGGAGGTGCGCGAGCTGCGGGATGACCTCGTCGTCATCGCGATGTCCGCCACCCTCGACGCCGAGCGGATCGCCGCCGTCATCGACACCGAGGAGACTCCCGCGCCGATCGTCGACCACGATGTCCCGGCGTTTCCGCTCACCGAGCGTTGGGCGCCGAGTCCCCTGCCCCGCCTCGACGAGCGGGGCGTCACCCGGGGATTTCTCGACCACGTCGCCGGCGTCACCGCATCCGCAGCCACCGAGCTGGTCCATGCGGACCCCGAAGCCGACGTGCTGGTCTTCGCCCCCGGCGCCCGCGAGGTGTCGGAGATCGCCCGACGCGTCCGCTCGCTGAGCGGCGTCTTCGACGTCCGGGAACTGCACGGCCAGATCCCGCCGGCGGAGCAGGACGCCGTGATCCGCGGTCGGGCGTCGGAAGAGCCACCCCGCATCATCGTCACCACCTCCCTCGCCGAGTCGTCTCTCACGGTGCCAGGCGTGCGGCTGGTCGTGGACAGCTGTCTGGCACGGCAGCCGCAGCGCGATGCGTCCCGCGGGATGACCGGTCTGGTCACCACCGCCGCCTCCCGTTCCTCCTGTGTGCAGCGTGCCGGACGCGCGACCCGCCAGGGCCCCGGCACCGTCGTCCGCTGCGTCGACGAGCGCACGTACGCCGCGGCTCCCGCGCGTCCCTCCCCGGAGATCGCCACGGCCGACCTCACCGATGCCGCCCTCCTCCTCGCGTGCTGGGGCGCGCCGGGCGGTGCCGGCCTGCGCATGATCGAACCGCTGCGACCCGACAGTCTCGCCGAGGCTGTCGCCGTGCTCCGTGGTCTCGGGGCGATCGACGACGACGGTCGAGCGACGGCGGAAGGCCGTGCGCTGGCACGGATCCCCACGGATCCGCGGCTGGCCAGAGCGCTGCGGGACGGCCGTCCCGTGGCGGGGAGCCGGCTCGCGGCCGAGGTCGTGGCTCTTCTCGGCGGGGACCATCGCGTCCCGGATGCCGACATCGCCCACGCTCTCGTCGCGTTGCGCGGAGGGGGCACGGCCGAAGCCCGCCGCTGGCGCGAGGAGGCGCGCCGTCTGGAACGCCTGGTCGCTCCGGCGCCGGACACCCGCGCCGGTCTCGACGGCGTCGGTCTCCTCATCGCGCTGGCCTTCCCCGAGCGTGTCGCTCACCGTGTCGAACGCACCGGATCGGGCGCGACCTACCTGCTGGCGTCCGGCACCCGGGCCGGAGTGAGCGGTCCCCTCGCCGCGTCGGAATGGCTCGCCGTGGCCGACGTCGCCCGAGCCTCGTCCCGGGCGGCAGCCGGCTCCGGTGCGGTCATCCGCTCCGCAGCCGTACTCACCGAGGAGCAGATGGAGCGTGCATCGGGCCCTCTGATGACCGATCGTGTCGAGGCCGAGTTCGTCGGAGGTCGGGTACAGGCCCGCCGCGAACGCCGGATCGGTGCGATCCTGCGGTCGTCGGTGCCGGTGCGCGCCGCGGCCGCGGAAGGCCGGGATGCCGTGGGCCGAGCACTACGACGCGACGGCCTCGGCATGTTCACGTGGTCCGATGGGGCGGACGCCCTGCGGCGTCGACTCGCACTGCTGCGACGCGAGCTCGGCGAGCCCTGGCCCGAGGTGTCGGACGCGGGTCTGCTCGAATCCCTCGACGCGTGGCTGGCACCGGAGCTCGACGCTCTGGCGACCGGCACCCCCGTCGGCCGGCTGGACCTCATGTCCGCCCTTCGTCGTCTGCTGCCCTGGCCCGAGGCCGTGCACCTCGATGCCCTCGTCCCGGAGCGGCTCGAGGTGCCCAGCGGCTCCCGCGTACGCATCACCTATCCGGAACCCGACGGGGATCCGACCGCACGCCCGGTCGTCGCGGTGAAGCTGCAGGAGTGCTTCGGGTGGGCGGAGACTCCCCGGTTGGTGGACGGCCGCGTCCCCGTTCTCTTCCACCTGCTGTCCCCGGCGGGGCGGCCGCTCGCCGTCACAGACGACCTCGCCTCGTTCTGGTCGGGTCCCTATGCCCAGGTACGCGCCGAGATGCGCGGCCGCTACCCCCGGCACCCCTGGCCCGAAGACCCGTGGGCCGCCGTGCCGACGAAGCACACCAAGAACCGCGCCGCCCGCTGACCCGCGCGATCGCTGCTCAGCCTGTGCGCCGCCGCAGCGTGAGCGCGGCGAGCACCAGGGCGCCGACGGCGAAGGCCACGACGACGAGCAGCGGGCCGAACACGTCCCAGCCCTCGTCGCCCGCCGCGACCGCGTTGATCGTGTCGATCGCGTAGCTCAGCGGCAGCCAGTCGGAGATGGCATACAGCACGTCGGGCATCTGGTCCCGCGGCATGAACAGACCGCCGAGGATGATCTGCGGGAACACCAGCAACGGCATGAACTGCACCGCCTGGAACTCGGTCTGGGCGAACGCGCTCGCCAGGAGCCCCAGCGCCGTGCCGAGCAGGGCATCGACCACCGCGACGAGACCCAGCTGCCACAGCGGCCCGTCCACGTCGAGCCCGCACACCCCGACTGCGAACGAGACCGTGATCACCGCCTGCAGCAGAGCCATCAGCCCGAACGCGAGCGCGTACCCGAGGATGAAGTCGGCCTTCTCGAGCGGCGTGGTCATCAGCCGTTCGAGCGTGCCGGAACGGCGTTCGCGCAAGGTGGTGATCGACGTGATGAGGAACATCACGATGAACGGGAACAACGCCAGGATGGCACCACCGAATTGGTCGAACACGCCGTCCTGCTCGCTGAACAGCCAGGCGAAGAGACCGACGAGCAGGCTCGGGGCGATGAGCATCAGGGCGATGGACCGCGGGTCGTGTCGGAGCTGCGTGAGCACTCGGCCGGCGGTCGCGAACAACCGTCGGCCGTTCATGTCCCGTCCTCCTCCTGGCGTTCCTGGGCTTCTCGGCGTGCGCGCCTGGTGGTCGCGGTGTCGGCGGCTCTGTCGCGTTCGATCAGCGCCAGGAACGCGGCTTCGGCGTCGGTCGTGCCGGTGTCGGCGAGCAGGGACGACGGCGTGGTGTCGGCGATGATCCTCCCCTCCCGCATCAGCAGCAGTCGGTCGCAGCGCACCGCCTCGTCCATCACATGGCTCGAGACGATGAGCGTGACGCCCCGGTCGGCCAGCCGGCGGAACAGGGTCCAGAGCTCCGCGCGCAGCACGGGGTCAAGGCCGACGGTCGGCTCATCCAGCACGATGAGCTCGGGGGCGCCGATCAACGCGACCGCGAGCGATACCCGCGTCGCCTGGCCGCCGCTCAGCGCGTCGACGAGCTGCCCCGCCTGCGCGCCGAGACCGACCTCCTGGATGACCCGGTCGACGTCGCCCTTCGGCGCCTTCAGGAGCGAGGCGAAGTAAGCGAGATTCTGCCGCACGCTGAGATCGCCGTAGACCGAGGCGCCCTGCGTGCCGTACGCGACACGGTGCCGGAGCCGGCGAGACCCGCCCGGCTCGCCGAGAACGGTCACGTCACCGGACGCGATCCGCTGCACACCGACGATCGACCGCAGGAGCGTGGTCTTGCCGCACCCGGAGGGGCCGAGGAGACCCGTGATCTGGCCGCGGGGCACGGCGAGATCGATGCCGTCGAACACGGACACGGCCCCACGCCGCACGCGGAGCTGCGTGATCTCGACGGCCGCATTATTCATCATGCGATGAATTATGCGCCTCCCCTCGTCGGGCGTCAACGATTCTCGGGCGGGCACGGCTTCGGAGCGCCGGATCGACACGCCGCCGGCGGCCCGTGCGGCTCGGCGCGGCGGCCGAGATCTCCGAAGCTGTGCCCGCCGCGGCGAGGGTCAGTCGAAGAGGTAGCGCTGGACGGTGGGGCCGACGCGGCCGACGAGCTCGTCGACGGAGGCGCCGGCGAGCGCGGGAAGCTGCAGGACGTAGCGGCCGATGAGCATGCCGGCGATCTGCGAGGCGACGAGTGCGGCGCGGAGGTCGGCGTCCTGCACATCGAGGCGGCGCGCCACGCGGGAGAGCAGTTCGCGGGAGAGGAAGCCGGCGAGCAGGGGGGTCGTCAGCCTGCTCCCGATCGCCGTGCGCAGGAGCAGCACCCCGCGGCGGCGCACGTCGGGCTTCTCGAAGGCGTCGAGCACATAGCGCACGAGCCGCGCCCCCGCCTGGGCCTTCGGCCCCGCGAGGATCTCCGGGACGTCGAGGTCGGGGCGCAGCGGTATTCCGGCGGCCTCGGCGAACAGGTCGGCCTTGGTGCCGAAGTAGTGGTGGACGAGCGCGGAGTCGACCCCAGCCCGGGCGGCGATCGACCGCACCGTCGCGCCGTCGTACCCCTGCGCCCCGAACTCGTCGACGGCCGCGGACACGATGCGCTCGCGGGAGTCGGTGCCGCCGCGCGGGCGCCCGCGTCGTCTCGGCGCCTTCTGCTCGGTCATGCCCGTCAGCCTACGGCCCCGCGGATCCTCGCTCACCGAGCAGATGCGTCGTCGCCGCTCCCGGTCCCCGTTTCAGTCCCTCGCACAGCACCTGCGCGAACGCACCTCTCCCTCCTCCGTCGAGCCACCCCTCTGCGTGCCTGCCACCCCTCTCCGTGCGCACGCAACGGGCCGGGGCGCGCGAAAGGGGGTGGGTCGGCGAGGTCAGCACTCGATGACGTTCACCGCCAGACCACCCTCGCTGGTCTCCTTGTACTTCGTCGACATGTCGAGACCCGTCTGGCGCATCGTCTCGACGACGGCATCCAGCGAGACGTAATGGCTGCCGTCGCCCCGGAGCGCCAGGCGGGCGGCGGTGACGGCGGTCGACGCGGCGATCGCGTTGCGCTCGATGCACGGGATCTGCACGAGTCCCCCGATCGGGTCGCACGTGAGGCCGAGGTGGTGCTCCATCGCGATCTCCGCGGCGTTCTCGATCTGTCGGTTCGTGCCACCCATCACCGCGGTGAGCCCGCCCGCGGCCATCGCGCACGCGGAGCCGACCTCGGCCTGACACCCGCCCTCGGCGCCGGAGATCGAGGCATTGGCTTTGAACAGTGAACCGAGCGCGGTGGCCGTCAACAGGAACCTGCGGATGCCCCGGCGGCGGTTCGCCTCGGCGATCTCCTCATCCGCCCCGTCGAGCGCGGGAGCAGACGGCGGGGCGCCGTCGAACCCGAGCAGCGCACTGCCGACGAGCTCCCCGTACGGCGTCACCGCGTTCCCGGCGCCGAGTCCCGAGTCGGCGAGGAAGCGCCACCAGTACATCGCCACCGCCGGGAGGATGCCCGCCGCGCCGTTGGTCGGGGCCGTCACGACGCGGCCGCCCGCCGCGTTCTCCTCGTTCACGGCGAGCGCGAACGCGCCGAGCCACTCGCCGGGCAGCTCGCGGTGCCCATCGGCTTCGACCGCCTCGAGCTGCGCGCGGATCGTGCCGGCACGGCGCTTCACCTGCAGCATGCCCGGAAGGATGCCGTCGGTGTGCAGACCGGCGTCCACGCAGCCCGCCATGGCATCCCAGATCGCATCGAGGCCGGCGGCGACCTCCTCCTCGCTCCGCAGCGCGGTCTCGTTGCGGCGGGCGACCTCGGCGATGGACAGTCCGAGGTCGTCGCACACCGCGAGGAGCGAGGCGGCATCGGCGTAGGGATGGGGGAAGGCGCCGGTCGCGAGGTGCGCCTCCTCCCCCTCACGCCGGATGAAACCTCCGCCGATCGAGTAGTACGTCTGCTCGAACAGGGTGGTCCCGTCGGCATCACGGGCGATGAGCGTCATGGCGTTCGGGTGTCCCGGGAGTCGGGTCCGAGGAGCGAACACGATGTCGTCCTTCCGGAACGGCACCGCTCGGGTGCCGTCGATCTGCAGCGGCTCCCCCACCGGGTACGCCGACCACGCCGCGCGGACCGCCGCCGGGTCGCACGTCTCCGGTGCGAGACCACGAAGCCCCGCGACCACCGCGTCCGGGGTGCCGTGGCCGATGCCGGTGGCGCCAAGCGAGCCGTACAGCGTGCACTCGACGCGGCTGACACGGTCGAGCTCGCCGGAGGCGGTGAGCTGCCGCGCGAAGTCGAGGGCCGCGCGCATGGGTCCGACGGTGTGCGAGCTGGACGGGCCGACGCCGATGGAGAAGAGGTCGAAGGCCGAGACGTACGCAGTCACCCCTCCAGGCTACGCCGAGTTCGGGATTCCGGTTCACCGCGATTAACCGCGCGGCCGACGGGTCCGCGTCAAGGCCCTTCATCTCCCGGAGAGTCCGAGGCAGGCTATGGGGACGACATCGCAGAAAGGGACGATCATGACCGACAGCACTCCCGAACCGACCGCGAACGACGACCTCTCGCCCGAGGCGCAGACCCCCACCCCGACCCCGGCCTCCGACACCGCGGAGGGCGAGGCGACGACGCCGGAGCAGGCGGACTCCCCCGAGGACGCGGACCCGGCCGAGGTGCCGAGCACCGAGGAGCTGGAGGAGCCCAGCACCGAGAAGTCCCCCGGCGAGGAGCCGAAGGCCCCGAAGCGCGACGACCCGGAGCCTGACCACGAGGCCGTCGGCCTCGGCGTCGACTGATCCCTCCCCGAGACCCCGCACTACCGTCGAGACCCCGCCCTGCTGATGCGTGCAGGGCGGGGTCTCGACGCGAAAGCGAGGTCTCGGCGGACTACTCGACGAGCTTGCCGGTCGTGTCGACGTCGCGCATGAGCTCGGCGATCTCGTCGGGGATCGCGGGGATCTCCTCGCGCGTCACGCCGGCGGTCGGCGACCACACGAGGTTCACCTGCAACGTGGGATCGGTGTCCGGGAAGTCGCTGCGATTGTGGCATCCCCGTGTCTCCCGACGCTCCCGCGCCGCCTCCAGCGTGGCTCGGGCCGCGAGCGCGGAGGCCTTGAGGTCGAAAGCGTGGGCGAGGTCCTGGAATCCGGCGATGTCCGGGTGGATGCCGATGTCCTCCATCCGCCCCTCGATCATGTCGAGGTCCGCGAGTCCCGCCTTCAGGCCTTCTTCCGACCGCACCACGCCCGCGTACTCCGTCATGAGGTTGCGGATCGCGCGCTGCAGAGCCCGCACGTTCTCGCGCCCCTCCGCGGCGAGGAGGTCGTCGATCTCGGCGCGGGCGGCGGCGACCGCATCAGCCGACCGGCGCTGGGCGTCGAGCCCCGCGGCGTGGGCCATCGCGGCCTGACCGACGATCCGACCGTAGACGAGCAGCTCGATGAGGGAGTTCCCGCCGAGACGGTTCGCGCCGTGGAGTCCGCTCGATGCCTCCCCGATCGCGTACAGCCCCCCGACGTCGGTCTGGTGGTCGTCCGGCCGCACCCACACACCGCCCATCGAGTAGTGCGCGGTCGGCGCGATCTCGATCGGATCCGCCGTGATGTCGAGCATCTGCAGCTCCATCATCGTCTGATAGACGCGCGGAAGCCGGGTCATGATGGTCTCGCGGGGCAGGTGCGACACGTCGAGCCAGACGCCGCCGTTCACGGTGCCGCGCCCCTCCTGGATCTCGGTGTAGGCGGCGAGCGCGACCCGATCCCGCGTCGACAGCTCCATCCGCTCGGGGTCGTACTTCGCCATGAACCGTTCGCCGAGTGCATTGCGGAGGATGCCGCCTTCGCCGCGCGCCGCCTCCGAGATGAGGGTGCCTGCGGCGTTCTCGGGCTCGATGATGCCGGACGGATGGAACTGCACGAGCTCCGGATCGCGGAGTCGCGCCCCCGCCTCGACCGCGAGCCGGAAGGAGTCGCCGGTGTTCTCGTCGCGCCGCGACGACGTGCGACGCCAGATGCGGTTGTGCCCACCGGCGGCGAGGATCACGGCGTCCGCATGGATGAGGTAGCGCGTGCCGTCCGCCTGGTCGAACCCGTAGGCGCCGAAGACGACGTTGTCACGCACGAGGAGGCGGGTGATGTAGACGTTGTCGAGGATGGGCACGTCGAGCTGCTCGGCACGGGCGACCAGCGTCCGCTGGATCTCGAGGCCCGTGTAATCGCCGGCGAAGGCCGTGCGCCGGTACGTGTGCGCGCCGAAGAAGCGCTGAGAGATGCGGCCGTCGCCTTCGCGGGCGAAGTCCATGCCCCAGCGCTCGAGGTCGCGGATGCCGCGTTCGGCGCCCTGGGTGACGATCTGGACGGTGTGGGGGTTGGCGAGGAGGTAGCTCTCCTTGATCGTGTCCGCCGCGTGCTGCTGCCAGCTGTCCTCGGCGTCCATCGTGCCGAGCGCCGCGTTGATACCGCCCGCCGCGAGCGACGTGTGGGCGTCCTGCCGCGGACGTTTGCCGACGGCGAGCACGTCGACGCCGTGTTCGGCCACCTCGATCGCGGCGCGGAGCCCGGAGCCTCCGGTGCCGATCACGAGGACCGTGGTGGAGATCTGTCGTTCGGGTGCATTCATGCTCTCGACGCTAGTTAGGCGATCCTAATAACTCCAATGCATAGTTCGTCTGGAAACCATGCGGGTACGCTATGGATATGAACCTCGAGCAGCTCCGCGGGTTCGTCGAAGTCGCCCGCCTCGGCCACTTCACCCGCGCCTCCGAGCACCTCCATCTCGCGCAGCCCTCGCTGAGCCGTCAGATCTCGACCCTCGAGCGGGAGCTCGGCGCCGAGCTGTTCCATCGCGCCCGCGGCCACATCGCCTTGACGGCCGCCGGCGAGACGGTCCTTCCCCGCGCGCAACGCATGCTCGCCGAAGCCGACGCCATCCGCGACGAGGTGGCCGAGCTCGCGGGACTCCGTCGCGGCCGCGTGCGCCTCGGCGCTCCGCCCACCCTCTGCATCAGCCTCGTCGCGGAAGCCCTCAGCGCGTTCCATGCCGCACACCCCGGCATCGACCTGCACCTCACCGAAGGAGGCTCCCGGCTGCTCGTCGAGCAGCTCGCCGTCGGTGCCGTCGACATCGCCCTCGTCACCCAGTCCGAGGGGCCGGTGCCCGCGGGAGTCAGCCTCACGCACATCCCGCTGCTCGCGGAGGAGCTCGTGGTCATCTCGTCGGCGGCCGCACCGCCGGTCACCCACGGCCCGTCCGTGAGCCTGGCGCACCTCGCGACCCTCCCGCTCATCCAGTTCGATGAGAGCTACGAGCTGCGCGCCGCGATGGACGCCGCCTTCCGTGCCGCGGACCTCACTCCGACGCTCGCGCTGGAGGGTGCGGAGATGGATGCGGTGCTGCGCTTCGTCGAACGAGGCGTCGGGGTCGCGGTGGTCCCGGCGATGGTGCTGTACGAACGCCCCGCGCTGCGGTCGGCGCGCCTCGACCACCCGGCGATGTCCCGGACGATCAGTCTCGCCCATCGCTCCGACGTCACCCCCGCGGTCGCGGTGGCCGCGATGCGCACGGCCATCATGGCCACGGCGGCCGACCTCGCCGAGCGCGACCCGGCGATCACCAGCCTGCTCTGACCGGAGCATGTGTCCGGGACAGCGAAAACCCCCGCCGCTTCCGCGACGGGGGTTTCGTACTGTCTCAACACAGTGTGCGCCTCGAGGGACTCGAACCCCCAACCTTCTGATCCGTAGTCAGATGCTCTATCCATTGAGCTAGAGGCGCAGGACCCGCGGTGCTTTACCGCTCAGCGGGCCGACGACCAGCCTACAACAGACGAGACCGGAAAGCGAAACGAGGGCTCAGTCGCCCTTCGCGGCCGCCTTCTCCTGCTTCTTCCGCCGCTTCTCCCTGGCCCGCTGCTGCGACGAGAGCGCCTGGAGATCGACCAGTCGCAGCGCCTGCATCCGCGCTTCGCGCATACGTGCGTAGTCGGGATCCTGGTCAGGTCGCATGCCCTCGACGCGCAGTCGACGGTCGAGATTGTGCCGCACATCGGCCCAGGCCGCCGCGCGCGCCTCCTCGACGATGCTCTCCAGCTGGGCACGGTCGTCCATCATCTCTCGCAGACGCTGTGCGACGCCGAGCGACTGCTTGGCCCGCCGCCGGAGATTGCGCACGTCGCGGTCACGGTAGTCGTGGGTGCCCACCGGATCGGAATGCCGACCGCGGGCGCGCTTGCGCAGAGCCGTGACCGTGGCGGCGGCCTCCTCCGACTCCGCAGCCATCGCCCCGAGCGCAGCCCTCGCATCCTCGACGTACTTGTCGAGGTCGAAGACGCCGTCCTCGGCGATGGTGCCGATGAGGATGTGGTTCTTCACGGCGAGGCGCGCAGCGGCCGTCGCGATCGCGACGCCTTCGGCGATGGCATCCGCAGTCCGTCCCACCGGCACCTCCTCCTCTCGAGCGTACCGGTATGGATGCCGCGCAGTCTCGGCCGGAATCGCTCCGGATCAGCATGCCGCAGACGTCCGACATCGGCAGGCGGCATCGGGCCGAGGCTCAGCCGACGACGCCGACCCAGATACCCGAGGCCCAGGCCTGCTGCTCACCGGAGCACCCGACCGCCCCCGGGAAGCCGCGGACGACAGCCATGCAGTTGGCGAGGAACTCCGGATCGCCGCCGAACATCGCCCCGTACGCGTCCGAGGAGGTGAGGGTGCCCCAGACCCGGAACTGATAGATGTGAGCCAGCTCATGCGCCATCGCCCAGTTCAGGCGCCCCTCGCTCCAGCCGGTGATGTCGGCGCGGTACTTGATGTAGCCGTTGCTGTTGGCGCAGGCGGGCGCGGTGCCACCCGCACAGGCCGACGACTCGTACAGTCCGACGCCCCCGCCGCCGACCCTGTCGAGGGCGGCGCGCACCCGCGCGTAGCCGTCCGGCCCGCTCGACGCCCAGGCGGGTCCGCCGAGACCGGCGCTCTGCGACGCCTGCCACCCGGCCACCTCGGTGCCGACCTTCTGCGTGAGCGCCTCCACCGTCGCGGTCGCCGCGACCACGGTGTCCGGGTCATGGCGCTCGGCGCGCACAGTCTCCTGGGCGGACCGGGCGGACGCGAGCTGCGCCGCTGTGTCGACCTTGCCGTCCGCGCCCTGGAGGACGGCGGCCAACGTCGAGAGCTCCTCCAGGAATGCCGGCCGCACCGCCAGCACGGCAGCCCGATCCTCGGCGTCCTGCTCGGCCCGCGCCACGGCGCCGGACAGGTGGTCGGTGCGCTGCGCGGCGTCGTAGGACCGGTTGGCCAGCACGGAGAGCTCGGCCACCGCCTCCGCGCGCTCCTGGTCCAGCGCGTCGGATCGCGCGACGGCGGCCGCCGCGACGAGCACGGCCGCCGACACCGTCACTGCGAGCACCCGCCGCCTCACGGCAGGAAGCCCGTCGTGTCGTTCAGCTCGGCGTCCTGCTCCGCGATGCGCGACCGCAGAGCGGTGAGACGTTCCGCCAGTTCGAGGTTCTCGGCCTGCGACTCCGCGAGCACCTGCTCGATCCGCGCGATCTCCGCCTTCACGGCGGCGACACCGGCGGCGCGCTCCTGATCGGCCACCACCAGGAGCGCAGCACCTCCGAGCAGGAGGATCCCCCCGACGACGACAGCAAGACTTCGCATCTCGCTCCCCAGGACAGCGCGAACAGACCGGACCGACTCCGACCGGACAAGGATACAACCGGGTCTCCGCGCGGTGGGGTGCGTCTTCGTGGAGGGTGGCGCGTCAGCCGGAAACCGTACGCGTCAGCCGGCGTTCGGCCGCGGAATGCCCGCTCGCCAGGTGCGCGGGGACGATCCGTCGCAGCGCCTCGACATCGCGTGCACGGACGGCTTCGAGGATGACGCGGTGCTCCTCCGCCATCGCCTCCAGGTCGTCGTGCTGTCCGAACAGCCAGCGCAAGCGCGTCAGGAACACGGCGATGAGCTCGCCGAGCATCTCGTTGCCCGCCAGGTCGACGGCGACCTCATGGAACGCCGCGGCCGCCGTCCGGGCGGTCTCCGCGTCGCCGGCCCGGGCCGCGGCGACCTCGCGCTCGTACGCCTCGCTCAGTCGGGCGAGCCCTTTCGCATCGTGGCGTTCGGCCGCGAACACGAAGATGAGGGTCTCGATCGCCTCGCGCACCTCCGCGAAGTTGCGGATGTCGTCATGGGTGAATTCCCGTACCACGGCCCACGTCCGGGGCCGTGCGACGACCACGCCCTCCGCGACCAGCGTGCGGATGGCTTCCCGCACCGGGAGTCGGGACACATTCAGCTCGGCGGCGATATCCCGCTCCACCAGCCGGGAACCGGGCGCGCGCCGACCC
The DNA here is from genome assembly GCF_002478345.1 of Microbacterium sp. UBA7513. NCBI lineage: Bacteria > Bacillati > Actinomycetota > Actinomycetes > Micrococcales > Microbacteriaceae > Microbacterium > Microbacterium sp. UBA7513. The sequence continues at coordinate 46,434 of NZ_DLNJ01000014.1, read as the reverse complement.
AGCACGATGTCGTCTCGGAGGATCCTCGTGACCCTGACCGACTCGAGTTCCCCGCCTACCCCCACAGCCCCCGCCATCCGGGCATTGTCGCACCCCGGCCCGGGATTGGCCAAGTTTGGTATCCCAGACCGGGGCGCGCGCCGCGTCAGGGAAGACGGTTCGCCCGCGCGACGTTCTCCGCCAGCTCTTCCGCGTTCTGCCGGATGACATACGCCGGACGGTCACGCTCGACGCGCCACGACTCGCTGAGCGGGCCGACGTTGACCGTGTCGAAACCGGCCTCGTCGTAGAAGCGGGTGACGAAGGCCACGGCCTCCGCGTCGTCCCCGGCCGTGGCCAGCGCGCGACGGTTCGGCGTACCGGCCGGGCTCCCGTCTGTGGTGATCTCGGCGGCGTAGATGTGGTTGAACGCCTTGGCGATCTTCGAGTCCGGGAGCTGCGCCTGCACGAGCTCGGACGTGGTGGTCTCGCCCTTGTCGAGGGCCTCGATGTGCCCGTCGCGCTCGAAGTAGTAGTTGTTCGTGTCGAGCACGATCTTGCCGGCGAGCTGCGCGGCGGGAAGCTGATCGATCGCGTGCAGCGGCACCGTCACCACGGCCACGTCCGCCGCGGTGGCCGCCTCCTCCGCCGTCGCCGCCTTCGCGCGCGGCCCGAGCTCTGCGACGAGATCGGCCAGGGTCTCCGGCCCTCTCGAGTTCGCGATCACGACGTCATAGCCGTTGGCCACCGCCACACGGGCGACCTGGCTGCCGATGTTGCCTGCTCCGATGATTCCGAGAGTTGTCATGCTCTGGCCAACGCCTGCCGGCCGATGCTATTCCCGTCGAGAACGGCAGGCGAACGCGGTCAGAGGCGCGTGAGCGCGTCCTCCGCCGCGACCCAGGCGAGCATCGCGCACTTCACGCGCGCCACGTACCGCGACACTCCCCCGAGCGCCGCGGCGTCGCCGAGCAGCTCCTCGTCCGGCTCGATCGTGCCACGGGAGCGCATCGCCTCGCGGAAGGCGGCGATGCGCACCTCGAGCTCGTCCACAGTGAGGCCCTCGGCGAGCTCGGCGAGCAGGGACGCGGACGCCTGGGAGATGGCGCACCCGTGTCCCTCCCACGCGATCGCCTCCACCCCGCCGTCGGCGCTGCGATGCACCTGCAGGGTGATCTCGTCGCCGCAGGTCGGGTTGAGCTGATGCGACTGCGCGGGGATCTCCTCGCGGAGGCCGAACCCGTGCGGCGTGCGCGAGTGGTCGAGGATCAGCTCCTGATACAGGCTCTGCAGGTCGCTCATGCGCCCCTCCCGAAGAACGCGATCGCCCCGGCGACCGCCTCGATGACGGCGTCCACCTCGGACGCGGTGGTGTACAGGTAGGTGCTCGCCCTCGTCGATGAGGTCACACCCAGCCGACGGTGCAACGGCTGGGCGCAGTGGTGACCGACGCGCACCGCGATGCCCTGGTCGTCGAGGAACTGCCCGACGTCGTGCGAGTGGATCCCCGCCACGTCGAAGCTCGCGAGCCCCACGCGCGGCAGCTCGATGCCCGCGCCCAGGACCCGCACGCCGTCGATCGCCTCGAGCCCTTCGACGAGACGCTGCCCGAACGCGGCCTCGTGCGCGGCGATGCGCTCCATCCCGACCGCGGAGAGGTAGTCGACCGCGGCGGCGAGCGCGATCGCCTGGGACACCCGCTGCGTGCCCGCTTCGAAGCGCTGCGGCGGCAGCAGGTACTCGGCCGCGGTCGTGGTCACCGTCGTGATCATGGAGCCGCCCGTGAGGAACGGGGGCATCGCGGTGAGGACCTCGCGACGGCCGTAGAGCGCGCCGATTCCGGTGGGGCCGAGCATCTTGTGGCCGGAGAGGACCGCGAAGTCGACGCCGAGCGCGTGCAGGTCCAGCGGGAGGTGCGGAGCCGACTGGCAGGCGTCGAGCAGGGTGAGGGCGCCGACCGCCTTGGCCAGCGCGACGAGAGTCTCGACGGGGTTGATCACGCCCAGCACGTTCGACACGTGGGTGAAGGCCACGAGCTTCGTGCGCTCCGAGATGATTTCCGCGGCCGCATCCAGCCGCAGGGCCCCGTCGTCGTCGAGCGGGATGACCCGGAGCGTGGCCCCGGTGCGCGCAGCGAGCTCCTGCCAGGGGATGAGGTTGGCGTGGTGCTCCATCTCGGTGGTGACGATCTCGTCCCCTTCGCGGAGCCGGAGAGGCTCGGCCGCGGCACCACCCCGGCCGAGGGAGGCGTTGGAGAGGGAGTAGGCGACGAGGTTGACCGCTTCGGTGGCGTTCGAGGTCCAGACGATCTCGTCGTCATCGGCGCCCACGAACCGGGCGAGGGTGCTGCGGGCGTCCTCGAAGAGCTCGGTCGCCTCGGCGGCCAGCGTGTGGGCGCCGCGGTGGACGGCCGCGTTCATGGTGGTGGCGAAGCGGCGCTCGGCGTCGAGCACGGACTCCGGACGCTGCGACGTCGCCCCCGAGTCGAGGTACGCCAGCGGATGGCCGTGGACGCGGGTGTGCAGGATCGGGAAGTCCTCGCGGATCCGCTGCACCTCGGTCTCGGTCAGCGGGGTGATCACGTCGACTCCGGGAGAAGCGCTCATCGTTCCAGTCTCCCATCTTCCGGCCGACCGGGGTCCGGCTCCGGGCGGGCACAGCTTCGGAGACGGAAGGAGACACGCGGGGCTGCACGGCTGCCGAGCCGCGTGTCGGCAACGATCTCCGAAGTCGTGCCCGGCGGCAGCGCGGGCGAACTAGGACATGCGGGCGAGGCGGGCACGCACAATGCAGAAGGCGCCGTACAGGGCGAAGCCGACGCCGACGGCGCCGAGGATGAGCCGGCCGAACGGCAGACTGAGGAGGCTGTGCAGAGCGGCGTCGAGACCCGCAGCGCGTTCCGGGTCCTGCGTCACGGCCGCCACCACGAACAGCACCCCGGTGACCCCCACCGCGACGCCCTTGCCGATGTAGCCCACGATGCCGAGCGCCATCACGCCGGCGCGGGCAGCTCCGGTCGGCACGTCGATGAGCTTGCGGAAGGAGCGCATGATCCCGCCGATGATGAAGCCGATGCCGACACCGATGACGCTGAGACCGATCACCACGAGCAGCGCCACCCCGCCGGGTGCGGCGAGGACCACCTGGCTCAGGGTCTTCGAGGCGTCGGAGGACTCCGCGCGGCCGCCCAGCGCGTAGACGAGCGCGAGGCCGGCGATCACGAGGTAGGTGCCGGAGATGCCGAAGAGCTTGAGGCGCTTGCCCCACTTCTTCGTCTCGGCGGGGTCGGCGGCGAGGAACCCGCTCGCGACCTGCCACACGGCGAGCGCGAAGAGACCGACGGCGATCGCGAGCAGCAGCAGTCCGCCGATGGGGTTGTTGCGCACCTGCTCCATCGCGCCGTCCTGGTCGGCGTCCCCCGACCCGCCGGCCGCGATCGTGATGGCGATCGCGCCGATGATGATGTGGATGATGCCGAGGACCACGAATCCCGCGCGGGCGGTCCGCCGGAACGCGGTGGAGTCCTTCGCCACGCGTGCCGCATGCTTGACGGTGCTCATCCTCGAAGAGTATCCGCCGCAGACCGCCGGAATCAGGGGGTTGCTTTCCGAGCGCCCGGTGCGGAACGCGCTCAGGTGATCCGTTCCACCGGCTGCCGCAGGATGGTGCGCAGCTTCTCCGGGGCGGTGCGACGACGGTCACTGAGATAGATCTCATGGTGCCGCCCGCGCAGCCGCAACCCGTTCTCCGGGACGAGTCGCTCGTGCAGCTCCTCCAGCACGGGGCCCTCGTCGTCGAACGGCCCGATGTGCAAAGTCTGCACGCAGAGGCCCTCGTCGAGGACCTCCCGCCGGACGGCGGCCAGTGCCGGGAGCTCGTCCCCCTTCTTCGCGCTCTTCGCCGCGACCGTCTCGACCGCGTGGTCGAACAGGGCGGGAGTGACGTGGTCGCCCACCATGATCATGAGCGTCCAGAGCCACGTGGACTTGTCGCGTCGGGTGGTGAATGACGCCATGTCGGGCGCGTGCCACAGGCCTTCCAGGGGCATCACGACCTGATCGATGCCGAGCTCGGCCCGGCTGGCGAACTTGAGGGTGTACGCCAGGGGGTAGAGCGCCGCGACCGCATCGACGAAGGCCGGAGCGGTGTTCGGATCGCCGGCGCCGTCGACCATCAGATAGGTCAGCGGCGGCACCTCGAGGACACGGAAGGCACCCCGCTTCGCCTGATACGCGTCGAGCGTCTTCTTGGGATCGATCGCTGTCATGGCCTGCCTCCGGGTCGTCGTGCGGTCAGTGTGCCACCGGCCACGGACATCGGGTCGAGCCCTCGGGCCCGACCCGATGCGCGGTCAGCTCTGCTCGACGGGGAGCCAGAGCTCGCAGGAAGCCGTGTCGCCGGTGAACTCGCGATAGCGGACGACCGACGGCCCGGGCCGCAGCCGCCACGGGTTGGACGGGAACCACTCGGTCGCCGTCGCCGCCCACAGATTCTGCAAAGTCTCCGGGAACGGTCCGCTCGCGCCGAACACGGCCCAGGTGCCCTCCGCCACGCGCAGGGCGTCGAGGTCGTCGGGAACCGCGGTGTCGTCGCGCACGGCTACCCCGTGCAGGTACGTCAGCGGCGTTCCCTCCAGGGCATCCGGATCGATGTCGGCGGTCACGGCGAGGATGCCCGCGGGCTCCTCGTCGCCGAGGGCTTTGAGGCGGGCGTGCTCCTCCGGCGGGATGGCGGCGATGTGCGCCTGGATGTGCGGATTGACGCCGACGTGGACGAGCGGGACCTCCGCGGCATGGCCGACGAGGACGAACGCAGGGCGGTGGGTGATGGTGACATCCATCGGGGTGCTCCCTTCGACGCTCAGGCGGAACCGGAGCGTGGGTTGTGTGCGGAGAGGGCCCCCGTGCCGACGCGCGTCTGCCGGCCCGATGCCGTGCACGGCGCGGAACGCCCGGGCGAACGCCTCGGTCGACCCGTAGCCGTGCCGAACGGCGACGGCGAGCAGACTCGGTGCACCGGCGGCGAGCTCCGCGCCGGCGCGCGTCATCCGACGACGCCGCACGTACTCGGTCAACGGCATCCCGGCGAGCGCCGAGAACATCCGGCGCAGGTGGTACTCGGTGGTGCCGTGCGCACGGGCGAACGCGGCGACGTCGATCTCCTGACCGTGGTCCGCCTCGACGAGGTCGACCAGGGCGTTGAGCGTGCCGATCACAGGGGTCCTCCTTTCCCCCTCATCGTCTCGCCGCCGCCTCTCCGCGCACCCGACCGTTCCGGCCCGATGCGATCGGGTCGGGGATCAGAGCTCGACCGGGACCGCGGGCTCCGTGTCCTCCACCTCCGGGTGACGGGCGAGGTTCACCACGGCCGCAAGGAGGCCGCCCCACACCGTGACCATGGCGATGATCATCATGACGATCGCGGTGGTGGTCATGCGCCCGCTCCCTTCGTCTGCGCCGCCGGGACGGCGATGCTCGTCGTCTCGGGGTCGGCGGCGTACTCCTCCTGGTCCAGGAAGTCGTCGTAGCCGACGTCGTCCTTGGCGCGCGAGCGCCTGCTCCACGGCACCAGCGACAGCAGCACTCCCCCGATCACCAGGGTGATGACCATGCCCCAGCCGAACACGCCGAGGAACCAGCCGGGGTAGCCGCTGTACGGCTCGGCGATCTTCGTCAGGAGTTCCGTGATCAGCAGGTAGCCGAGCACGAGCGGGGCCAGCACGCCCACCAGCAGGCGCCAGAGCAGCCCGACCCGGAAGCTGGATCGCCGGTTCAGGTGCTCCTGCAGCTGCGGCAGCCGGTGCAGCACCCAGGCCACGACGATCACCGCGACGAGGGCGACTGCCATGATGCCGAAGGCGTTGACGAAGGCGTCGGTGGTGTCGAGCACCGACAGCGCGGTGGTGGTGGAGAAGAGGGCCATCGAGATGACGGCGAGCGGGATGGAGACGATGAGGGTGGTGCGCACCCGTCCCCACCCGAGCTTGTCCTGCAGGGCGGCCACGATCACCTCGAGGATCGAGATGAGCGAGGTCACCCCCGCGAAGACGAGGGCACCGAAGAACAGCACGCCGATGATCGACCCGCCGGTCGCCTGCGACACGATCGTGGGGAAGGCGACGAACGCGAGACCGATGCCCGAGGTCGCGACGCCGGAGACATCCGTGCCCTGCGCCTGGGCCATGAACCCGAGGGCGGCGAACACGCCGATGCCGGCGAGGATCTCGAAACCGGAGTTGGCGAACGCGACCACGAGACCGGAGCCGGTGAGATCGGTCTTGCGCTTGAGGTAGGACGCGTACGTCACCATGATCCCGAACGCGACGGACAGCGAGAAGAAGATGTGGCCGTAGGCGGAGGCCCACACGGCCGGGTCGGCGAGCGCCTCCCAGTTCGGCGTGAAGAACGCGTTGAGGCCGTCCAGAGCGCCGGGGAGGAAGAGCGCCTGCACCACGAGCACCGCGAACATGAGGGTGAGCAGCGGCATCAGGATCATGTTGGCGCGCCCGATGCCGCGCTTGACGCCGAGCGCCATGATGATGATGACGATCAGCCACACCGCGATCAGCGGCAGCCCCACCTGCGGCACGAACTCCGCGGACAGGCCGACCTTCGCGACGTCGGCGGACTTCAGGAAGTCGACGAAGAAGAAGTCGTTCTCGTTGCCCGCACCCCAGGTGAGCTGCGCGGAGAACCAGGTGTACATGCCCGCCCACGCGACGATCACGGCGTAGTACACCGCGATGACGACGCAGATCAGCACCTGCCACCAGCCCAGCGGTTCGGCGGCCCGGTGCAGGCGTCGGAACGCGAGGGGCGCGGAGCCCCGGAACCGGTGGCCGATCGCGTAGTCGAGGAACAGCAGCGGGATGCCGGCGGTCAGCAGCGCGCACAGGTACGGAATGAGGAACGCACCGCCGCCGCCTTCATAGGCGACGTAGGGGAAGCGCCAGATGTTCCCGAGACCCACGGCCGAGCCGATCGCCGAGAGGATGAACACGTTCCGCGAGCCGAAAGCCTCGCGCTGCGGGGTCTGGGTCGGTTCAGGCATGCCCGCGAGGATACCCGAACCGGGACACCCCGGCGACCCGCCCACGCGCTCACAGCATCGCGGTCAGCACCCCGCCATCCGCCCGCAGCGCGGCGCCGTTCGTCGCCGATGCGCGGACGCTGGAGAGGTAGACGACGAGGTCGGCGACCTCGGCCGGATCGAGGAAGCGCCCCAGCAGTGTGGTCGTGTTCTGTCCGATGATCGCCTCCTTCATCACCTCCTCGGAGACGGACCGGGCCTCGGCGACCGCGGCGACGCTCGCCGCGACCCCCTCCGAGTAGGTCGGGCCGCCCAGGACGGTGTTCACCGTCACGCCGGTGCCGCGGGTGAGTTTGGCCAGCCCGTTCCCGAGCGCGATCATCGCGGCCTTCGTCACGCCGTAGTGCACCATGTCGGCCGGGACGTTGACGCCGGACTCGCTGCTGACGAAGACGATGCGCCCCCAGCCCCGTTCCCGCATCCCCGGCAGGAGGGAGCGGGAGAGACGCACGCCGCTCATCACGTTCACCTCGAAGTAGCGCGCCCAGTCCGCATCGGCGACGTCCGCGAAGTCGGCGAGACCGAAGAGACCGACGTTGTTGACGAGGATGTCGACGTCACCGAGCCGCTCCGTCAGCCGCGCCACCTGCGACGGGTCGGTGAAGTCCGCGGCGATCCCGGACACGGTCACCTCCGGGTGCGCGAGGGCCAGCACGCCGACCGCTGCGTCGACCCGTCCCTCGTCACGACCGTTGATCACGACATCGACACCCTCGGCGGCGAGAGCGGACGCGACCGCGTATCCGATCCCCTGGCTCGATCCGCTGATGAACGCCCTCTTGCCGCGCAGCCCCAGTTCCATCCGTCTCCCTCTCACTTCCGCGGACCTCCCGCATCACTTGCCTGAGCAAGTCATACTAGTCACATCTCACTTTCCTGAGCAAGCGAAGAGCACGGCTCGACCGCTACGGTGGAGGAATGTCGTCATCCTCCCCCGCCCCCTTGAGCACTGAAGAGATGGACGTCTGGTCGGCACTCGCGACGCTCCTCGAACGGCTCCCCGCGGCCCTCGACGCGCAACTGCAGCGCGACAGCGGACTGACCCACTTCGAGCACGGCATCCTCTACGCCCTCGATGCGGCACCGGAGCGCACGCTCCGCCTCAGTGTCCTCGCGGGCTACGCGAACAGCACGCTGTCCCGACTCTCCCGTGCGGTCACCCGCCTGGAGGCGAAAGGCTGGATCCGGCGCGAGGTCGATGCGGAGGACGGGCGCTTCACCCTCGGCATCCTCACCGACGCCGGCCACCGGAAGGTCGAGGAGTCGACCCCCGCACACCAGGCCCTCATCCGCCGCGTCGTCTTCGACACCCTGACCCGGGCGCAGGCCCGGCAGCTCGGCGCGGCGAGCCGGAAGATCTCCGCCGCGCTCTCCCCCGACCCGACCTGGGCGCCGGGGGCGCAGGGGTGAGGAGGACCCGCCCGCAGGCGAGAACACGAAAGCCCCGGCGAGCGGACTCGCGCCGCTGCGGAGGGTCCGTGAGCTCGCAGGCAAAGACCCGTTGGAACCTGCTTAGCACTGAAGGCCCCCTGGTGCACGGCGGAGTCTTTGCACAAGCACTCGCGACTGAAGCGGCGAGCCCACTGCCGGGCGTAGGCGCCGCATCCGCGGCAAGATTCGGGGCCGAGACGCTGCGCGCCAGCGCCACCTCGCAGCAACCCGGATTCAGCGCAGTCAGGATAGTGATCTGTGCCAATCGCCGGGCGCGACACAATGGCGCCGCTTCAGTCATACGGCGGACAAACGGCGCCAGCCGCCGAGGTGCAGCATCGTCCTGGGCTTGAACGTCGGGCGCGGGAGCACCCGGACCGGCATGGAGGGTGAGTACACCTCAACCCCGACCGACCTGACTGCGAAGCGCGTCAAGCACCGTGTCGGGCCCAGGATCATCGAAGCCGTCGAGGCGCAAACGAAGACGATGGAGGCGCGTCTCTGCTCGCTCCGCGCGTCCATCGTGGTGGCGTTCGACCTCGTGAACTTCGAGCAGACCAAACCACTCGAGCGTCTTACGAGCGGCAGAGAAAGAGTCGCGATGGATGCCGTAGTTGCGCAGCCGCACTTGACCCTCGAACGCGAGGAACCGTCCGTCACGCAGCGCGCTTTTCCCGCAGGCGATCATCAGCACGATCGCGATTTCCGAGTCTTCGAGCACGTGCAGCCAGCCGTTTCGCACGAAGCCCGCAGGTAGCGAAAACGTTGCCTCCCCGCTCCTGGGGACTGTGTAAGGCTCCGTGTTGCCCAGCACGTCCCGCCCGACTTCATTAAGCATCTCGAAGTTCTCGTATCGACCGCGGCTGCCGACAGGTAGGCCGATGTCAACCACGCCGGCCGCTTCCAGGGTATCCAAGGCGTTTCGCACGCCTCGTGCCCGCTTGTCACCGGCAGCGAGGAGGTTGTTCACTCCTCGGCTGTCGACAGAATCGGCGGCGACAAGATCCGACCAACCGGTCACTTGAAAGCGACCGGCGACTGGCAGTTGGAGTTCGGACAGGCGCGCCTTCGTTCCTACCTTCCGGTTGGCCTGGATGACGGCGAGAACCGTGAGAGCGAATCGGAGCGCAGACCCGCGGCTCGTGACGAGGCGCGTGGCCGACGGCCTCTGTTCGGGAGGTGGCGCGCTCCGGTCGGACGCGTCCGTGAACGGCACATCGTCCCGGAAGGAGAAGCCACTGCGAATAACCAACTTTTCCGCGGCGTAGCGGCGGGGCATCTTTTCGTAGATCTCTGCGATGTGACGAAGCTGATCCGCGCGATCTAGACGACGCAGGCGACCCTCGAGCTTCTGGCGTTCCTTCGCGGTCGGCCTCCGGGTGGAACCAGCACCTATAGCCATAGTCCTCCAATCGATGCACTTTGGCCTGAACGTTTTAACCGGCCAGTAACCTCTTCAAAATGTTCACATGATGGAAATCCTTACTGGCCGGTTAAAGCGCTCCTCCACCGTACTGGACCGCTGTACCGAACTCTGCGTTACTGGACGCACTCACAGCAAGAACACGGGAAGGAGGAAGCATGAGCGCAGTCCGCCGGTCAGATGAAGACCCGAAAGCACGCCGATGGTCTGAACACCTGAGCTGGTTACGAGTCCTGCTACAGGCCGTTCAGACCATCGCGATCCTGGTGCGTCTTTCGCAAACCCTCTGACGAGCCCACGAGTGGCCCGCCGCCTTGCCCGCGGCGGGCCACACATACGCGGATCACCCGATGATAACCACATCGAGTCTCTGTTTCCGCCCGCAGTTTGCCGTCCAAAGAAGGGAAGATCACATTGCAAACGACCCATCCAGGACGAGAACGGGCGCCGTCGAAATGCGCCCGATTGAGCAACCCCTGCGCGGCGGAGAGCGTTTCGCGTCAGGTTCGGCCGGCTCGTTCTCGAGCCACCTCCGACCGTAAAGCGTCCCGTGACCGTGCGATGTGCGCTAGTCCCCAGTTTTCTCGCACACCGTGCAGGTGTGTAAGCAGCGCCTGCCCAGCGGCGCTGCTGGTCACAGCGCCGTCGCTCAATAGATCCCTGAATCCCACGCTCAGCGCATGCGTGCGCTCGGCCTCAAGACGCCATCCTCGCCTAGGGTTACGGCTTCGGCTACATCATCGGCGACAAGGCGCACCTCCCCAACGCCAACCCCGAATTCCTGCAAACCCCGCGTCGACAGGCGGGCGGCATGCTCAGCATGCGCTACCCGATTCCCACCTCGAAAGCGTCCAAGGGCGAGGGCTCAGTGCAGGCGCAGGCGCACGGGGCGTTCATACCCGAGGGGCGCTGGATGTGGCCGGCAACGCCGCTGACGCACCGTCAGATCATGGTCAGCTACAACAAGAGTCACCGGCAGTGGCGGTACGCCGCACTGCAGGAACGGGCGAAGTGGGAACTGCGCCAGAAGGGCGTCAAGACCAACAGCAACCTGGTCAAGTGCTGTCCGGGCTCCGGTGAGGGCGGCAGCCTCAACTGCCCGCTCAAGCCAGACGAGCCGGCGCCCCGCAGCGGCGCTGTCCCCCCTTCCTGTGGAGAGTCCGCCGAAAGCTCCTGGCCCCATCTGCACAAACGACTCCAGCCTCACGTTCGACGCCGAGCTCGGCGTCGAAATACCGTCAGCACCACCGCTACGGCACCGCCGAATGGGACGACACCCACACGTACGAGCGCCAGACCATTGAATCGTTCATCAAGCTGCTCAAGCGTTCCGACAATAGCCTGTACGACTCGACAAACCGCCGGCTGCGAGGCGAGACCACCCAGTCGTTCCTCGCCCTCCTCGGCGTCATCGCGATGAACGGACACATCATCTTCCGCTGGCTCAAGGAAGAATACGACCCCACCCGCCCCGCTCCGGAACCGAACCGGCGACAGAAACGCACAAACCGTGACGCCACCGCCCCGGGACGTGCCAAGGCGGCGAAGAAGGGGCGCGGGATGCCGGCCGCGCGACGCGCACGGTTCGGACTGCTGCCTGCCTGACGCAGCATCATGCGAAGGCCGGGCATACAGGTGGGGCACCGAGACCCCCGGTATCCCGCCTACAGAAAGCACCGACAGCGATGAGTACCATCCAACCCATTCACCCCAACGACTTCGTCAGCGACATCACCGTCGACATCGGCCTGGCGCTGCGCGCGCGGCTTGAGGAGGCGTTCCCCGGGCGGATCCGCGCACGCCTGCGCGACAGTCCACTGACGACGACACACGGACACACGATCTTCGTCGGGTCGACCGACTCGTACCTGATGACGGCGTACTCCCCATCGACGACATAGCCCGCCGACCGAATCCTTCCTACCCTCATCAGCGACATCCGCCAACAGCTATTCGAGGCCAGCATCGGAAAGGAATCGCCCGAACGGAGCTTCGCCTTCACATGGGATGGGCACGGCCTGTTCGATGACGGATCATTGGTCGAACGCGGCTTCCGTTTCGATGCCTACGTAGACGTGTTCCGCGAACCGGCGTAACGTACACCGCCGTGGTCCTCTCCCCAAGGCATCGTCTGACGCAAACGCCCGACCGTCAGATTAGGTTCGAGTGGGCTGGGCTACGCTGGAGAAGGCGTCCAGGTGGCGTCACTGGCGCGCCAGATACCTGACGTCACCTCCCCCGCAAGAATGGGATTTAGGCATGTTCCCGCAGTATTCAATGAAGCCTCGAGGGAGTAAAGATCGCTGGGGTACTCCGCGAAATCCCGCGCTGCGCGTGGGAACTGATCCGACCAAATATCGCCGGGGGAAACCATAGCCTCGGGGAGATCAATCTTGCGGCGCTGCTTCTCCCGCACTAGTACACGGTGTAGTCGTTCGGCATCGATATCAGCGACGGCGATGAGGCGGACGATGTCGGCCAGGTCGCGGTAGCGCGTCGAGGGGTTCTTGTCCTCTCCATGCGGTTCGTACATCGCGCACACCTTGTCGGCAAGGTGGTTCTCAGCCGGTGTCGTCGGCACTGCAGGCAGATCGTTCAACGTCTCATGGTCGATGATGGGCGCCAGAGGAATGTCGTCCACCGGCCCATCAAGGTGACGCCGCGATGTGATGTCGATGGTGAAGGTGTCGAACACCACTCCATCGAGAGTTGCTCGCACACGCGCCTTCGCCGTCTTCGTGCCGTACCCGAAGGGGTCAGCCTCGGAATGGGCGTCGATGGCGTAAATCTCGAATCGGAACGGATCTCGCTCAGGGTTCTGGTCCGCTAATGCCTGTAGTTCCTTCCGCACACCGTCGAGATCACCCCAGGGGGACTCCCGAGCAAGATCGATGTCCTCGGTGAACCTACCGCCTCCCGCGCGAATGAGAAGCGCGTTGCCGCCGAGGAGCACCCACGGCGGGCGCTCCTCGGTACCGAACATCCGACTGAGGAAGAGCGTAAACACGTACTGTTTGCGGACCAGGATCGCGGCCACACCCCGCTTCCTGGCTACTGCTTTGATGCGGCCCGCAAGCTGCGCATTCAACCGCTTTGTATCCAAGATGTCAGACATGCTCTACCCCTTCTCCATCATCAGGCGGCGCGGCCCAAGTGCGAGCGCGCAACCCCAGCGAACGCGTTCGCTACCGCGTCGACAGGCCATGCGTCTGTCAGCGCCAACGCCAGCCCCTCCCGAAGCTCTGGAGACACCTGAACTGTCGCGCCATCGGCAAGACTTTTCGCCACCGCAGCCCAGTAGGGCGCGGACGCCGGCGCGAGGCTCGCCAACAGCCGTGCCCCGCTCGGCGAATGGTAGCGGTGGGCGTTCCGCTCCAACGCAGATGCCAGCTTGCGGGGGTTCGCGTGAGACCGGGTGACCGCGTCCTCCAACACGGTGGCGAGGTGATCTGCATCTAGTGCCCGCCCACTCAGATCTTGAACGGTGCGCTCTACGCTCGTCACGGGAAGCCCATCTACGACCACCACATCTGCGTCCGGGAGGGTTGCACGGTGGAAACGCACATCAGCCTGGGCGCTCTGCCGGCGTTCTGCGGAAGTGAACTCGTGACGTGAAGGAACCAGGTCGCCAAGCCCGTGCACCGCAGCTGCGGATGCTCCCGACACGACCACTCGCTCGTCATCTCGACCTGCCGCCAACCACGCAGCGCGAAGGTCTTGCAGCGGGTCTGCTCCGGCGGATGGGAGCGCGTACACGCCGTGCCGCACCCGGTAGAGGGTCCCACGATCAGCCAGACGTGCCAGCTGAACGTTCGTCAAGCCCGCTGAGCGCGCTTGGGAGGTGGTCACAAGACCCCACTGCGCGGAGCCCAGCAACTCCAGTGTCTCCAGTGCATCGACAGCTCGCATGTATTCGCCTCCCTGCTTTGAAAGTTACATTTAGATGATACTTTCGAAGCATTCTTATGGCAAGTATGCCTGATGTCAGCTCGCGGTGCCAAGGGGCCCGTACGGCAGGCGTAGCGAAGCACTCGCGCAACTGCGCGGGCTCATCGAGGCTCAGCCCGGTTCGTTCCTTCGCGGACTCGTGATTTCGTTGCTGAGTCTCACGGGGGACCCTCGTACCGTCCTGCTGTACGGCCTCGTAACGATGCGTCGCCAGGGCTTCGGTCGCCGGAGGGCGCCCGGGCCACCCGCGCTCTCATTATCGACTGCTTCTGATTCAGACGGGACGTGTGACTCTGACAGGCATCAGAATCTGCGCCACGATATCTTCGGTCGTCCCCGCCGTCTATCCACCTCGTGCGGGCAATGGACAGGTGGAGGCTTTCCCGCGGTCCTGGACCTATCTGCACAGGTGGAGGCCATCCCGCGGTCCTCGACAGATCTGCCTGGCGCGAGCGGCGTTCCCAACGAGCATCCTCGGGGCGTCAGCGAAACGAGCGGACCGACGAAGAAAGCCGCCGGGATTCCGGCGGCTTTCTCCGTTTGGCCTGGGCTTCCGAGATACGAGAACAAAATTCTCGAGATCCAGGAATCGCCCTGTGCGGAGACGAGGGGATTTGAACCCCTGGTCCCCGTAAGGGGACTCCACCTTAGCAGGGTGGTGCACTAGGCCGGACTATGCGACGTCTCCAGGCATCCGGCTCGAGAGCACGGATGCACCCCACCATCATAACGGGTCCGGCGCGTGGTCACGAACCGCCGGGCTCGGATGATCCCCGGAGCCGGCCGCATGCCCTGCGATACTGGCCGCACGTTGCGAGGGTCCGGCCCCCGCGGACGCGAGAGGAGACGCCATGTCCGAGCCATCGGGAGCGCACGTCCGCGCGGGGTTCGCCGCCCCGGTCGACCCGAGGCGCGGCGCCCTGGGCTATGCCGCGGTGCTCGCCCTCCTCATCGTGTCGTACGGACTGTGCGCGGCCCAGCCCGGCACGGTCCCCAGCCCCTGGGCGTTCCTCGCGATGCTGGTCACGGTCGCGATCGTGTTCCGCGTGACCAGGGCGCATGCCCTCGTGCAGCGGGTGTCGTGGGTCGTGCTCTCGGCCGCCGGCCTGGCCGCCCTCCTCGCGGCGTTCTTCGCCACGGACAGCCCCGCCCTCGCCGTGGCGCTCTCCGCCGCCTCCATGATCGCGCTGCTCGTGGCGCCATGGGCCATCATCGCGCACCAGGTCACCCGCCGAGGCCTCGACGTCGAGGCGCTCCTGGCCGCGGTGACCGCGTACATCCTCGTCGGCATGTTCTTCGCCTTCGTCTACAACCTGCTGTCGCTGCTGCTGCCGACACCGCTGTTCGGCGATGCCGCCAACGACTCGCTCGGCGATCAGCTCTTCTTCTCGTTCACGGCACTGACCACGACGGGCTATGGGAATCTCGTCCCCGTCGGACCGGGCGTGCAGGCGGTGGCCGTCGCCGAGGGGATCACCGGGCAGCTCTTCCTCATCACCGCCGTCGCCCGCATCATGCGGGGTGCGAGCGCCCAACGCTCCACACCGACGTCGGCCTGATCGCGGTCACTCCCCGGTCGTCGAGCGGCGGGCGACGAGCTCCGGCCGGAACAGCACGTGCTCCGGCGCCGGCGCCACCTCGTCCTGGCCTCGCAGCAGCAGGTCGACGGCGGTCGAGCCGATGAGCGCGGCCGGCTGACGCACCGAGCTGAGCGGGATCACGGCGGCCGCGGCGAAGTCGATGTCGTCGTAGCCCACGAGCGCTATGTCCTCGGGGACACGGGCATCGCCGGTCATCACCAGGCTCTGCAGGAGGCCCAGGGCCAGGAGGTCGTTCGCCGCGAAGACCGCGTCCGGGCGATTCCCGGGGGCGCGGTCGAGGATCTGCGCACCGGCCCGGCGCCCCTCCTCGACGGTGAGCGCGGACGTCGGAATGAACTCCAGCCCGATCCCCGCCGCGGCCACCGCCGCCTGCGCTCCGCTCAGACGGTCGGCGACCTGGCGCAGCGCGACCGGGCCGCCGACGAAGGCGATCCGGCGACGACCGACCGCCAACAGATGCTCGGTCGCGATGCGCCCGCCCTCGACGTCGTCGACGGCGACAGAGGCGAACCGCTCATCCTGCGATTCCCGGTCGACGAGCACGGCGTGCGTCCCGCGCTCGTGCATCCGCACCAGCCGCGGCAGGGATTCGGCCACGGGTGTGACGAGCACGCCGGTCACCCGCTGCTCCTCGAAGAGATCGAGATGCATCGCCTCCCGCTCCTGCTTCTCGTCGCTGTTGGCGACGAGGACAGAGAGTCCGTGCTGGTCGGCGCGCTCCTCTGCTCCGCGGATCACCTCGGCGAAGAACGGGTTGCGGATGTCGAGCACGACCAGCCCGATGGTCCGACTGCGCCCCGCACGGAGCTGCCGCGCCGCGTCGTTGCGCACGAACCCGAGGCGGTCGATGGACGCCTGCACACGAGTCACGGTCTCCGCGGCCACCTTCTCCGGCCGGTTGAGCACGTTCGACACGGTCCCGACGGAGACACCCGCGTCCTCGGCGACCTCCCGCACACTGACGGCCATCGCGCCCTCCCTCCGGCTCCCGCCGCTGAAACGACTCATCCGCGGGGATCGCCTCAGACTCTCATGCCGTATTGACACGCGTCAACACAGCCCCTAGTCTCAAGTCCATCAGGGTTTGAAACGATTCATTCCCTCAATGGAGAGAGAAATGATGTCCTCACCCACGACGGCGCCCGTGCTCGAGCTCGCCGACGTCCAGAAGGCCTTCGGGTCGGTGATCGCCCTGCGCTCCGGCACCATCGCCGTCCACCCCGGCTCCATCCACGCGCTCGTCGGCGAGAACGGTGCCGGCAAGTCCACCCTCGTGAAGATCGTCGCCGGTCTCTACCAGCGCGACGGCGGAGTCTTCCGTCTCCGCGGCGAGCAGGTCGACTTCACCTCGACCGCACAGTCCAAGGCCGCCGGCGTCGCCGTCATCTACCAGGAGCCGACGCTCTTCCCCGATCTCTCCGTCACCGAGAACATCTTCATGGGCCGCCAGCCGACCGGGCGGTTCGGGCGGATCGACCGCAAGGCCATGCGCCACGAGGTCGAGCGGCTCTTCACCCGCCTCGGCGTCACCATCGACCCCGACCGCCCCGCCGAAGGCCTGTCGATCGCCGACCAGCAGGTGATCGAGATCGCCAAGGCCGTCTCCCTCGACGCCACACTGCTCATCATGGACGAGCCCACCGCGGCGCTCTCCGGCGTGGAGGTGGAGCGGCTGTTCGCGATCGCCCGGAGCCTGCGCAACGAGGGCCGCGGCCTCATCTTCATCTCGCACCGGTTCGACGAGGTGTTCGCGCTCTGCGACACCGTCACGGTCATGCGGGACGGCGCGTACATCGCGACCTCCGCGATCGCGGACACCACGGTCGACGAACTCGTGCACCAGATGGTCGGCCGCGAGGTGTCCGAGCTGTTCCCGAAGCAGGAGGCGACGATCGGCGAGCCGCTGCTCGAGGTCGAGGGGCTGACGAGCCCCGGCCTCTTCCACGACATCTCGTTCTCCGTGCGTGCGGGCGAGATCGTCGGGCTCGCCGGCCTCGTCGGCGCCGGGCGCAGCGAGGTCGCCCGCGCGGTCTTCGGCGTGGACGGGTACCGCGAGGGCAGCGTGCGCATGAAGGGCCGCCGGATCCGCGGCCGCCGCCCGGTGGACGCGATGCGCGCCGGTCTCGCCCTCGTCCCCGAGGACCGCCGGAAGCAGGGCCTCGTCATCGAAGCCGGCGTCGGCGGCAACATCACCCTCGCGATCCGTCGGCGTCTCGCCCGCCTCGGCCTGCTCACCACCGCGATGGAGAACCGCGCCGCTCGGGAGTGGGCCTCGCGGCTCGAGGTGAAGACCCACGCCCTGGACACCATGGCCGCGACGCTCTCCGGCGGCAACCAGCAGAAGGTCGTCCTCGCGAAGTGGCTCGCCACGCAGCCGCAGGTGCTGCTCATCGACGAACCCACCCGCGGCATCGACGTCGGCACCAAGTCCGAGGTGCACCGCCTGCTGTCCCAGCTCGCCGGTCAGGGCATGGGCATCCTCATGATCTCGTCCGAGCTGCCCGAGGTGCTCGGCATGGCCGACCGGGTGCTCGTGATGCGCGAGGGTCGCATCACGGCCGAGATCCCCCGCTCGGAGGCCACCTCCGAGAACGTCATGTTCGCCGCGACGCACGCATCGGAGCTCAGCTCGTGACCACCGCCATCCCCGTCTCCGCGCTTACCAAGCGCATTTCCGGTCTCGGCAGAGCCCGCGAGTTCGGCATCCTCCTGGCCCTCGTGCTCGTGGTGACCGCCGCGACCCTCAACAACCCCAAGTTCCTGTTCAGCGCCGACGGCTGGCGCGACCTGCTGCTGACGCCCTCGATCCTCGTGCTCGTCGCCGTGGGACAGGCCATCGTCCTCATCACCCGGAACGTCGACCTGTCCGTGGGTTCCGTGATGGGCCTGACCGCGTACCTGACCGGTCGGCTCTTCATCGACATCCCCGGCATCCCGATCGTCCTGGTCGTGGTCGCCGCGGTGGTGCTCGGCGCCCTCCTCGGTCTCATCAACGGCGCCCTCGTCGCGTACGCCAAGGTGCCGGCGATGGTGATCACGCTCGGCACCCTCTACGCCTATCGCGGCATCAACGTGCTGTGGACGGGCAGCGACCGGGTGAACGCCTCCGACATGCCGCGCGACTTCCTCGCCCTCGGCACGGGGCAGCTCCTCGGCATCCCGGTCCTCGCGATCGTCGCGGTCCTCGTGCTCGCCGTCGCCGCCTGGTACATGAAGAACACCCGCGGCGGCCGCGAGTTCTACGCGATCGGCTCCGACCCGGCGGCGGCCGAACTCTACGGCCTGCAGGTCACCCGTCGCGTGCTCACCGCGTTCGTCCTCTCCGGGGCTCTCGCCGGACTCGCCGGCGTCTTCTACGCGGCCCGCTACGGCACCATCAACTCCCAGGCCGGAGCGGGATGGGAGCTGGACGCGGTGGGCGCGGCCGTCATCGGCGGCGTCGCGATCACCGGCGGCATCGGCTCGGTCTGGGGTGCGGCGATCGGCGCCGTCCTGCTGCTGACCATCAACCGGGCGCTGCCGATCCTCGGGATCCCCGACTTCTGGCAGCGTGCCGTCGTCGGCCTGCTCATCATCGGCGCCATCGTGCTCGACCGCGTGCTCGCGGTGCGGCAGAGACGGCGGCTCATCGAGGCGAGGGACGAATCATGACGACCGCGACCGCCACCGCGACCACCCGCGTCATCCGCGACTACGACAAGCCCCTGTGGCGCCGACTGCTGCTCACGCGCGAGGCCGCGATCGTCGGCCTGCTCCTGCTGGTCGCGATCGTCTCGGCCTCCAGCATCCGCGGGTTCGGGCAGCCCATCACGCTGACCTACCTGCTGCTCGACATCGCGCCGATCCTGCTGATCGCCCTGCCGATGACCCTCATCATGATCACCGGCGAGATCGACCTCTCGGTGGGCAGCATGGTCGGACTGTCCAGCGTCGTCACCGGCGCTCTGGTGCAGGCGGGGCTCCCGTTCGAGCTCGCCGCGCTCGCCGCCCTCGTCGTGGGCGTGATCGGTGGCGCGTTCAACGGCTTCCTCGTGACGGTCGTCGGGCTGCCCTCGCTCGCCGTCACGATCGGCACGCTCGCCCTCTTCCGCGGCCTCGCCGTCGGGCTGCTGGGCACGGCCGCCGTCACCGACTTCCCGGAGTTCTGGACGGCTCTCGCCAAGGCGAAGATCGCGGGCACACCGATCCCCGTCATCACGCTCCCGTTCCTCCTGCTCGTCGCGGTCTTCGCGGTCCTGCTGCACTTCACGCCGTTCGGCCGCGGGGTGTACGCGATCGGTCTGTCGAAGGACGCGGCGCACTTCTCCGGTGTGCACGTCGAGCGCACGAAGCTCATCCTGTTCGTGCTGTCCGGGGCCGTCGCGGCGTTCGCCGGCATCTTCTACACGCTCCGCTACGGCAGCGCCCGCGGCGACAATGCCACCGGCCTCGAGCTCCAGGTCATCGCGGCCGTCGTGCTCGGCGGCGTGTCGGTTTTCGGCGGCCGCGGCAAGATCTACGGCGTCATCGCCGCCGCCTTCCTCATCGGGGCGCTCGCGAGTGCGCTCCGCCTGGTGAACGTCACCTCCGACGTCATCAACATCATCACCGGCACGCTCCTCGTGATCTCGGTGGTGGCCGCAAGCTTCCTGGCCTGGCTGCAGAAGGCACGCCGCCGACCGGGCAGACCCCCCGCCGGTGCCGCCACAGCGACGAAGGCACCGATGGACGCCGCATCCGCGGCATCTCCCGACGAAAGGAACGAACAATGACGTTTGCACGCAAGCGTGTCACCGCCTTCGCCGCCCTCGCGGTGGCGGCGGCGGTCGCACTGACCGGCTGCGCCGGCTCCACCGACGGCGGGGGAGACGGCGGCGGCGACGGGGCGGACGCCTCGATCACCTTCCTGCCCAAGAATCTCGGCAACCCGTACTTCGACACGTCCAGCGAGGGCGGCAAGAAGGCCGTCGAGGAGTTCGGCGGCACGTTCTCCGAGGTGGGCCCTGCCGAGGCCACGCCCGACGCCCAGGTCAGCTACATCAACACGGCCACGCAGCAGGGGGTCGGCGCCCTCGTCGTCTCAGCCAACGACCCGCAGGCCATCTGCGACGCGCTGAACGAGGCCAGGGACGCCGGCGTCGAGGTCGTCACCTTCGACTCCGACACCAACACCGACTGCCGCGACCTGTTCATCAACCAGGCCGACTCCGAGGGCATCGCGAAGGTGCAGATCGACCTCATCGCCGACCAGATCGGCGGTGCCGGGGAGATCGCCATCCTCTCCGCCTCGGCCAACGCCACTAACCAGAACGCCTGGATCGAGCTGATGGAGGAGTACGTCGCCAGCGAGTACCCCGACATCACGATCGTCGAGACGGTCTACGGCGACGACGACGACCAGACGTCGTTCGACAAGACGGCCGCGCTGCTGCAGACGCACCCGGACCTCAAGGGCATCGTCTCGCCCACCACGGTCGGCATCGCCGCCGCGGCGCGCCACCTGTCGACGTCCGACTTCAAGGGCACGGTCGCGCTCACCGGCCTCGGTACGCCCAACCAGATGCGGGAGTACGTGGAGGACGGCACCGTGACCGCGTTCGCGCTGTGGAACCCGGCCGACCTCGGCTACCTGGCCGCCTACGCCGCGCAGGCCCTGATCGCAGGTGACATCACCGGCGAAGAGGGCGACACCTTCGAGGCCGGTGACCTCGGCGAGTACACCGTCGGCGCCGACGGCGTCGTCCTGCTGGGCGACCCGTTCGTGTTCGACGCCGACAACATCGGCGACTTCGACTTCTGAGTCGCCCGTCCGGCCGGCGCTCCCCGCGAGCGCCGGCCGGGCCCCGAGAGGAATCGCATGACCCGCGTCGCCTTCCAGCTCCAGGTGAAGCCCGAGCTGCTGTCCGAGTACCTCGCCCGTCACACCCCGGTGCGGCCGGAGATGCTCCGCGAGATCGCGGCCGCCGGACGGCGCGACTACAGCCTCTTCCTCGGAAGCGGCGGCGTGCTCTTCGGCTACTACGAGACCGATGACGATGCGGCCGCGCAGGCGTACCTCGCCGCCTCACCCGTCGCCACGCGCTGGGAGGCCGAGATGGCCCCCTTCTTCCTCGACCTCGACGGCCGTCCCGACCAGACCGCCACCTCTCTCACCGAGGTGTTCCACCTCGAAGACCAGCTCGCCGCCGCCGGCGAGAGCGCCACACCCGCCACCGACAACGAAGGCCGTGCATCGTGAGCATCCTCACCCCTGACATCCTCGCCGCGCTCGAGAAGCAGAGCATCGAGCTGCCCAGCTGGGCGTTCGGCAACTCCGGGACCCGGTTCAAGGTGTTCAGCACTCCCGGCACGCCCCGCGACCCGTACGAGAAGATCGCGGACGCCGCGCAGGTCCACGCCCACACCGGGCTCGCGCCCACCGTGGCGCTGCACATCCCGTGGGATATCGTCGACTCCTTCGACGACCTGCGCCGTCATGCCGAGGACCACGGCGTCTCCCTCGGCACGGTGAACTCCAACACCTTCCAGGACGACGACTACAAGTTCGGCGCTCTCACCCACGAAGATGCGGCCGTGCGCCGCAAGGCCATCGACCACCACCTGGCCTGCATCGACGTCATGGACGCCACCGGCAGCCGCGACCTGAAGATCTGGCTCGCGGAGGGGTCGAACTACCCCGGGCAGGCCGACCTGCGCGGACGGCAGGATCGCCTGCACGACTCGTTGCAGCAGATCTACGCGCGCCTCGACGACCACCAGCGCCTCGTGCTCGAGTACAAGTTCTTCGAGCCGGCGTTCTACCACACCGACGTCCCGGACTGGGGGACGTCCTACGTGCAGGTGACCGCCCTCGGCGACAAGGCGATGGTCTGCCTCGACACCGGTCACCACGCGCCGGGCACCAACATCGAGTTCATCGTGATGCAGCTGCTGCGCCTCGGCAAGCTCGGCTCGTTCGACTTCAACTCCCGCTTCTATGCGGACGACGACCTCATCGTGGGTGCCGCCGACCCGTTCCAGCTGTTCCGGATCCTGTTCGAGGTGATCCGGGGCGGCGGGCTGAACAACCCCGACGTCGCCTTCATGCTGGACCAGTGCCACAACATCGAGGACAAGATCCCCGGACAGATCCGCTCCGTCCTGAACGTGCAGGAGATGACCGCGCGGGCGCTGCTCGTCGACCGAGAGGTGCTGGCGACCGCCCAGCGCAGCGGCGACGTGCTGACGGCGAACGCCGTCTTCATGGACGCCTTCTCCACCGACGTCCGCCCGGCCCTGGCCGCGTGGCGAGAGGAGCGCGGTCTGCCCGCCGACCCGATGGCGGCGTACGCGGCCTCCGGGTACGGGCAGCGGATCGCGCAGGAGCGCGTGGGTGGCGTGCAGGCAGGCTGGGGGGCCTGATCCGATGACCGCCCACGACATCCGCGACCACGACCTCGACGGACCGCACGGTCCGCTGCGCGTACGCGTCTACTCCCCGAAGTCGCCGAGCGGCCACGGCCTGGTCTGGGCGCACGGCGGCGGATTCGCGGGCGGCGACATCGACATGCCGGAGGGCGACGCCGTCGCGCGGGCGTTCGTCGACCACGGGATCGCCGTGGTGAGCGTGGACTACGCCCTCGCCCCGGTGACGGCGGCGTGGGCCGCACGCCTCGGTGCGGACGAGCGGGACGGGGTGCACTACCCCGTCCCCCACGACGAGCTGGTGGCGGCCTTCCTCTGGGCCGCGTCGTCAGAGATCGCCTCCGGACCGTGGGCGATCGGCGGAGCCAGCGCAGGCGGCAACCTCGCCACCGGCGCGGCGCTCCGCCTCGCACACGAGGGCGGCGTCGTGCCCGCACTCGCCGTCCTCGCCTACCCGACGCTGCAGGCGGTGCAGGCCGCTCCCGAACCGGAGCTGCGTGCCCTGCTCGACGGAGACCCCTCCGCTGACGTGTTCACCCCCGATTTCGTGCGCCGCATGTACGAGAACTACCTCGGGAGCGACCCCGACACGGCGGACGTCTATGCCGTCCCCGGCACCGCAGAGCCGACGGCACTCGCCTCTTTCCCGCCCACCATCATGGTCAACGACGAGACCGACGAACTCCGTGTGTCCGGCGAGGCGTTCGCCCGCTCCCTCGCCGCCGCCGGCGTCGAGGTCGCAGCCGTCGTCGAGCCGGGCACCACCCACGGGCACCTCAACCGCCCCGAGGAAGCCGCCTTCGCCGCGACGATCGACCGATTCGCGGCGCGGATCCTGCAGCTCCCCTGACTCCCCGGCGTCGACCGGGCTTTTTCACTCACGAACCGAGGACTCGCATGACGAACCCCACCGCCGCCGCACTGATCGCGCGGAGCAACCGCCTGGGCGCCGACCCGAAGAACACGAACTACGCGGGCGGCAACACCTCCGCCAAGGGCACCGAGATCGACCCGGTGACGGGGCAGCCGGTCGAGCTGCTCTGGGTGAAGGGATCCGGGGGCGACCTCGGCACCCTGACCGAGGCCGGCCTGGCCGTCCTCCGTCTCGACCGCATGCGCGCGCTCGTCGACGTCTATCCGGGCGTCGAGCGCGAGGACGAGATGGTCGCCGCGTTCGACTACTGCCTGCACGGCAAGGGCGGCGCCGCCCCCTCCATCGACACCGCCATGCACGGCCTGGTCGATGCCCCGCACGTGGACCACCTCCACCCCGACTCGGGCATCGCGATCGCCACCGCCGCCGACGGTGAGGAACTCACGACGACGATCTTCGGCGACCGCGTGGTCTGGGTGCCGTGGTGCCGCCCCGGCTTCCAGCTCGGACTGGACATCGCGCAGATCAAGGCCGCGAACCCGCAGGCCATCGGCACGATCCTCGGCGGCCACGGCATCACGGCGTGGGGCGACACCTCGGAGGAGGCGGAGGCGAACTCCCTGTGGATCATCGACACCGCCGCCGCGTACATCGCGGAGCACGGGTCTCCCGCACCGTTCGGCAGCACCCGATCGGGCTTCGAGGCCCTGCCGGAGCCGGAGCGCCGCGCCAGGGCGGCCGCCCTCGCCGGGACCATCCGCGGTCTCGCGTCGACGGACAAGCCGATGGTCGGCCACTTCACCGACAGCGACGTGGTCCTCGACTTCCTGGCCTCCGAGAAGGCTCCGGCCCTCGCCGCCCTCGGCACGAGCTGCCCCGACCACTTCCTGCGCACCAAGGTCAAGCCGCTCCTCCTCGACCTGCCCGCCACGGCAACCGTGGAGGAGCAGACGGAACGCCTGCGGGAGCTCCACGCCGCCTACCGCGCCGACTACCAGGCCTACTACGACGCGCACGCGACCGCCGAATCGCCCGCGATCCGAGGGGCGGATCCGCTCATCGTCCTCGTGCCCGGCGTCGGCATGTTCTCGTACGGGGCGAACACCCAGACCGCGCGGGTCGCCGGCGAGTTCTACGTGAATGCGATCAACGTGATGCGCGGCGCCGAGGCGCTGTCGAGCTACTCCCCCATCTCCGACGCCGAGAAGTTCCGCATCGAGTACTGGGCGCTGGAGGAGGCGAAGCTGCAGCGGATGCCGAAGCCGAAGTCCCACCAGGGCCGCATCGCGCTCGTCACCGGCGCCGCGAGCGGCATCGGCAAGGCCATCGCCACCCGCCTGGCCGCGGAGGGCGCCTGCGTCGTCGTCGCCGACCTCGACCTCGACAAGGCCAGGGCCGCGGCTGCCGAGCTCGGGAACGAGGACGTCGCGATCGGCGTGGCCGCCAACGTCGCCGACGCCGATGCGGTGCAGGCCGCGATCGACGAGGCGGTGCTCGCGTTCGGCGGCCTCGACCTCGTCGTGAACAATGCCGGCCTCTCGCTGTCGAAGCCGCTGCTGGAGACGACCGAGAAGGACTGGGATCTCCAGCACGACGTGATGGCGAAGGGCTCGTTCCTCGTCTCGAAGGCGGCAGCTCGGGTGCTCATCGATCAGGGGCTCGGCGGCGACATCATCTACATCTCTTCCAAGAACTCCGTCTTCGCGGGTCCGAACAACATCGCCTACTCGGCGACGAAGGCCGACCAGGCGCACCAGGTGCGACTGCTCGCGGTGGAACTCGGCGAGCACGGGATTCGGGTCAACGGCATCAACCCCGACGGCGTGGTCCGCGGTTCCGGCATCTTCGCCTCCGGGTGGGGAGCGAACCGGGCGGCCACGTACGGCGTCAAGGAAGAGGACCTCGGCCAGTTCTACGCCAACCGCACCATCCTCAAGCGCGAGGTCGTGCCGGAGAACGTCGCGGACGCCGTCTTCGTGCTGACCGGTCCGGAGCTGAGCCGGACTACCGGGCTGCACATCCCCGTCGATTCCGGCGTCGCCGCGGCGTTCCTGCGATGACCGACGACCGCTCGCCTGCGACCGCACGGCACGTCCGTGCGGTCGCAGCGGTGGATCTCGGCGCCACGAGCGGCCGCGTGATGATCGGCCGCGTGGGGCCGGGCGTCCTGGAGCTCGAGCCGGTCTCCCGCTTCCCGAACGGCCCGGTCGCCCGCGCCGACGGTCTGCACTGGGACTTCGACGCCCTCGTCGCCCATGTCCTCGACGGCCTGGCCGAAGCGGTCCGCCGGGAACCGGGCATCGAGTCGATCGGGATCGACTCGTGGGCGGTCGACTACGGTCTCCTCCGCGCCGGCGAGCTGCTCGCGGAGCCGTTCCACTACCGCGACGACCGCACCGCCCGCGGGGTGG
Source organism: Microbacterium sp. UBA7513 (assembly GCF_002478345.1). Lineage (NCBI taxonomy): Bacteria > Bacillati > Actinomycetota > Actinomycetes > Micrococcales > Microbacteriaceae > Microbacterium > Microbacterium sp. UBA7513. The sequence goes on along the minus strand of NZ_DLNJ01000014.1, from coordinate 20,295 downwards.
ACGAGGTGCACGCCCTCGTCCCGTTCGACGACCTCCACGCGCGCAACGGCCTGCAGTTCCTCCCGTTCAACACGCTCTACCAGCTCCGGGCGGACGAGCTCCGGCACGACGCCGACACCGCGCTCCTCGTCCCGGACCTCCTCGCCTTCCTGCTCACCGGCGCCCGCGTCGCCGAACGCACCAACGCTTCGACGACGGGACTGCTGGACGTGGAGTCCGGCACCTGGGACCTGGCGCTCGCGACCCGCCTCGGCATCGACGCCCCTCTCCTGCCGGACCTCGTCGACCCCGGCACGGTCATCGGTCGGCTGCGCCCGGAGATCGCGGAGCGCATCGGCGTGGATCTGCCGGTGATCGCGGTGGGTTCGCACGACACCGCGTCGGCGGTGGTCGCGGTCCCGATGACCTCGCCCCGCGCCGCGTACATCTCCTGCGGTACCTGGGGACTGGTCGGGGTCGAGCGGGTCGAGCCGATCCTCACGGCGGCGGCGAGGGACGCCAACTTCACCAATGAACGCGGCGTGGACGACCGCTTCCGCGTCCTCCACAACGTGACCGGACTCTGGCTCCTCAGCGAGACCGTGCGGGCCTGGGAAGCCGAGGACGGAGCGCCCATTGACCTGTCGTGGCTGCTCGCCGAGGCTGCTGCCGCGGCGCCGCCGTCGGCGGTGTTCGATGCGAACGACCCCAGGCTCTCGCCCCCCGGCGACATGCCTGTGCGTATCAGCGATCTCCTGCGTTCCCGCGGCACCGCCGTCCCCGCCTCGCGTCCGGCGTTCGTCCGGCTCGTCGTGGAGAGCATCGCCACCGCGTTCGCCGACGCCGTCCGGACGGCGGGCGGTCTCGCCGGGCACCCCCTCGACGTCGTCCACCTGGTCGGGGGCGGGTCCCTCAACCGGCTCCTGTGCCAGGCGACGGCGGACCGCACCGGGCTTCCCGTCCTGGCCGGCCCCGTCGAGGCGACCGCTCTCGGTAACGTCCTCGTGCAGGCGCGAGCGCTCGGGGCGGCGCCCGCCGAGCTCTCGGAGCTTCGTGCTCTCGTGGCGTCGACGCACCCGCCGACGGTCTACCGCCCGCGGAGCGCCTGAGCGCCGATCAGCGCACGTTGCCGTTCGAGCAGGTCTGCTGCGCGGCGGAGTTGCCCTTGATCGAATCGGGCAGCGCCACGACGTCCGGAGCGGTCGTCGGGGTCGGAGTCGCCTCCTGCGTCGGGGTGGTGGGCTCGGCGGGCGCGGTGGGTGTCGTCGGCTCCTGCACGACAACGCCGTCGTTGCTGGTGTTCTCGTGCGTGATCTGCAGCTGGGCGTTGGCCTCGATCGCGTCCCAGAGCGCCGCGGCGGCCGCGTCGTTCGGCACGACCTTGTTCGGGTCGTCCCAGTCCTCCAGGGTCGGGTACTGCACGAACACGATGTCCTCGAACGGCACCGACTTCACGGCGAGAGCGATCTGCACGATCATCATCGGGTCGGCGAGCGACGTGCTCGTCTCGAGGTTCTGGATGCCCGTGTTGGCGAGCTTCAGCATCACCGGCACGTTGCCCAGCACCTCGCCGCTGATGAGCTTGCGGGCGAGGCTCGACATGTACTGCTGCTGGTTGCCGATGCGGCCCAGGTCGCTGCCGTCGCCGACGCCGTGACGGGTGCGGAGGAACTGTAGAGCCTCGAGCCCCTGGACGGTGTGCGTGCCGGCAGACATGTCGAGACCCGTGTAGCGGTCGCGGATCGGGTTGGCGAGGCAGACGTCGACACCGCCGATCGCGTTGGTGATCTCGATGACCCCGCCGAACGTCACGGAGGCGGCGAACTGCACCTCCTGGTCCGTGAGGGCCGAGATCGTGCGGACGACGCAGTTCAGTCCGCCGTCGGTGTAGGCGACGTTCAGGGGCTGCTTGCTCATCGCGGCGGTGGCGTTGCCGTCCTCGTCCTCACAGGACGGGATGGGGATCATCAGGTCGCGCGGGAAGCTGACGACCGTGATCCGCCGCGGCTCCTCCGAGACGTGCACGAGCAGATTCACGTCGTTGAGGGTGCCCTCCGCATCCCCGCCGGTGCACCGATCGCCGAAGTACTGCTTGTAATCGTCCTCGCAGGTGTCGACGCCGGTGAGGACGAGGTTGAAGCCGCCCTTGTACTCCCCGATGTCCGGCGGCAGGTCTTCCTGGCCGTCGAGGTCGACGGCGTTCGCCGAGACGGTGTTGGAGAAATCGAGGTAGAAGTAGGCCGCGACGCCGATACCGCTGACGAGCACCACCGCCATGCTGATCGCGAGAAGCCGGAGGAGCTGGCTGACGGCGCCGGGCGAGCGCAGCTGACCATGTCGCGCGACGGTGCGGCGGCGGCGGGTGTTCTCGCTCACTCGGGCCCTTTCGAATTCAGCGACGGCGGGGGTACCGCGCTCAGGAAGCGGAGGGTGTGGGATTCGAACCCACGAGACATCTCTGCCCACTGGTTTTCAAGACCAGCTCCATCGGCCGCTCGGACAACCCTCCCGACAGAAACATCTGCCGACCAGGCGCGAGTCTAGCCGAGTTCTATTCTCCTGCGTCGACCTGGGCGGGTGCTGGAAGCGTGTCCAGGGCGCTGGCGAGCCCTCCCTGCTCGACGTCCGCGGTGATCTCACCCGCGGCGTCCTTCACCTCGACCGGCGCCTGTCCCATGGCCACCGCACGCCCACCGCCGCTGCGTGCCCAGCCGAACATGCCGATGTCGTTGCGTCCGTCTCCGGCGACGAGCACGCGCGCGGCGTCCAGACCGAGCTCGTCGCGCACGCGTTCCAGGGCCGTGCCCTTGTCCACTCCCTGCGGTGCGATGTCCAGCCAGGCCGTCCAGCCGATCGCGTACGAGACCTCGTTGAGTCCGGCGTCGGCGACGAGTCGGTGGAAGTCGTCCTCGTCGTGTCCGGGCGAGACGACGACGATGCGGGAGACGGGGAGGGCCCCGAGCTCCTCGAAGTCGACCTGGCGGCCGCCGTCGAGCGTCCAGTCGTCGAGCTGCTCGGTGAACAGCCGCTGCCCCGACCCGAGCTCGACCATGTAGCGCGCGTCCGGAAGGCGCTCCTGGAGCAGGGCGAGCACCGGCGTCGGGTCGAAGGTCTCGACGTGCCAGCGCTCCCACTCGTCGCCGTCACGGCGCATCGTGACGGCGCCGTTGGAGCACACCACGTACTCGGCGGTGAGGCCGAGCTCCTCCACGTAGCGACGGGTCGCCATCCAGCTGCGACCGGTCGCGATGGTCACCACGTGCCCCGCTTCGCGGACGCGGGCGATGGCCTCGGGGACACCGGGGCTCATCGTCTCGTCCTGCAGGAGGATGGTCCCGTCGACGTCGAGGCCGACCAGCCAGGGGGCCGTCACCGCGTGCTCGGCTCGTCGGCGAGCGGGCGGATCACCTCGAGTCCGCCGAGGTAGGGGCGCAGGACCTCGGGAACCCGCACCGAGCCGTCCGCCTGCTGGTGCGTCTCGAGCAGGGCGACGATCCAGCGCGTGGTCGCGAGCGTGCCGTTGAGGGTCGCGACGTGCTGGGTCTTCGGCGCCGTACCGCCCTCCTCCGCCGCGGGGCGGTATCGCACGTCGAGACGCCGCGCCTGGAAGGTCGTACAGTTCGAGGTGGAGGTCAGCTCGCGGAACGCGCCCTGCGTGGGCACCCAGGCCTCGATGTCGTACTTCCGCGCCGCGCTCGACCCGAGGTCTCCCGCGGCGACGTCGATCACGCGGTAGGCGAGGCCGAGCGAGGTCAGCATCTCCTCCTGCAGAGCGACGAGGCGCAGGTGCTCCGCCTCGGCATCCTCGGCGGTCGTGTAGACGAACATCTCCAGCTTGTTGAACTGATGCACGCGGATGATGCCCCGGGTGTCCTTGCCGTGCGAGCCGGCTTCCCGGCGGTAGCAGGTCGACCATCCGGCGTAGCGGAGGGCGCCGGGCGCGAGGTCGACGATCTCGTCCTTGTGGTACCCGGCGAGAGCGACCTCGCTGGTGCCGACGAGGTAGAGGTCGTCGTCCTTGTCGAGGTGGTACACCTCGTCGGCGTGCTCGCCCAGGAACCCCGTGCCCTGCATGATCTCGGGGCGCACGAGGGTCGGCGTGATCAGCGGCACGAAGCCGTTCTGCAGCGCCTTGTCGAGAGCGAGGTTCATGAGTGCGATCTCGAGGCGGGCACCGATCCCGCGCAGGAAGTAGAAGCGCGCGCCGGAGACCTTGGCGCCGCGCTCCATGTCGATCGCGCCGAGCATTTCCCCGAGTTCGAGGTGATCCCGCGGCTCGAAGTCGAAGGCCGGCACCTCGCCCACGCGACGCAGCTCGACGAAGTCCTCCTCGCCGCCGGCCGGGACGCCGTCGATCACGACGTTCTCGATCCGCGCGAGTGCCGTCGCAGCGGCCTCGGCCGCTTCGTTCGCCGCGTGCTGGGCCTGCTTGACCCGGTCGGCGAGGTCCTTGGCCTGCGCGACCAGGGCGGCCTTCTCCTCCTTGGGCGCCTTCGCGACCAGCTTGCCGAAGGCATTCTGCTCGGCGCGCAGCTCCTCGAACGCGGCGAGCGCGGCGCGGCGCGATCGGTCGGCCTCGAGTGCGACGTCGACGGTGCTCTGGTCATTGCCACGGGCAGCCTGCGAACGGCGGACGATCTCCGGGTTGTCGCGGAGGAGTGCGAGGTCGATCATGCCGCAAGTCTACGAGGTGTGGGCCCGGGGACCGGGCGGCTGGGTGTCCCTCCATCGGCGCCGCTCTCCTCGGACGATGCCGGTCTAGAGTAGCGCCATGACCACGAGTCCTCCCGTTCGGAAGCAGGCGGCGCTCGTGTACAACCCGGTGAAGGTCGACGGGAAGCGTCTGCGCGCGCAGGTCCGCGACCTGTCCCGCGAAGCCGGATGGGACCATCCCGCCTTCTACCCCACGACCGTGGAGGACGCGGGGCAGGGGGCGACGGCGGAAGCGCTCGCGCGCGGAGTGGACGTCGTGCTCGTGGCGGGCGGCGACGGCACGGTGCGGGCGGTCGCCGAAGCCATCGCCAATACGGGCGTGCCGCTCGCGATCCTCCCGAGCGGCACCGGGAACCTTCTCGCGCGCAACCTTGGTCTCCCGCTGGCCGACCCTACGGAGATGATCCGCGCCGCCCTCGGCGACTTCCACCACCCCATCGACATCGGCTGGGCCCGGATGACCAGGGAGGACGGCGGCGAGGAGGAGCATGCGTTCGTCGTGCTCGCCGGCATCGGCCTGGACGCCGACATGATCGCGAACACCCGTGCCGATCTGAAGAAGTCGGTCGGCTGGATCGCCTACGTCGACGGCGCCGCCCGGTCACTTCCCCGCGCGAAGCCCTTCCGCGCGGTCTATCAGATCGGCACGGGGCGGCTGCACTCCACGAAGGTGCACAGCATCCTGTTCGCGAACTGCGGCACCCTCCCGGCCGGCATCTCCCTCATCCCGGACGCGTCCATCACCGACGCGACCCTCGACGTCGCGGTCATCCAGCCGACCGGCGTGCTCGGCTGGCTCGGCGTCTGGCGCAAGATCTGGTGGGACAACTCCGTGCTGCGCCGGTTCCGTGCCGGACGGTTCGTGCTCGAACGCCGGGGCACGGATGCCTCGGTCCACTACTTCCGCGGCGCCCGCGCCGAAGCTGCGGCGCCCGCCCCCACGCCCATCGAGCTCGACGGCGACGAGTTCGGCGAGGCTGTGCGCGTCACCTGCCGCGCCGACCCCGGCGCACTCCTGCTGGCTCTGCCCACCGGGCACCCGGTGCACGTCCTCTGAGAGCCGCCTCCTCAGCGCACGTCGACCGTGCCCTCCAGACCGCCGCCGACCAGGGTCAGCTGGAACGGACCATCATCGTCGACCTCGTCTTCGGGGAACTCGATCACCGTGCCCCGCGGCGCCATGTCCATGGTGCACACCTGGTTCTCGTCGGTGACGAACGTGACGGTCCCCGTGGACCCGTCGCCCTCGACGGTCTCGACGACCGGAGCGCAACTGGAGGAGCCCCAGGTCAGGAGGACGAGCCCACCGTCGTCGAACCAGCCGGCCGAAGGCTGATACTCGGTCGACGATCCCGGTGTCGCCGTGGCATCGGGATCGGCATCGACGTCGATCTCATCGAGCAGGTCGCCGGAGGTCACGACGAGAGTGATGTCCTTCGTCGGGTCGACGCCCTCGGGCAGCGCGCCCAGGCTCGCGCGCGGTGCGAGGTCCGCCGTGCAGGCCTGCTCCGTCGCGCCATCGGCGTCCGGCTCGACGAGGGTGACCGAGACCCGCTGTCCCTCGGCGGTGATGTCGTCGACCTGGGGCAGGCACGTCGAGGATCCCCAGCTCACGATGGCGAACATCCGTCCGTCGTCGAGGAGTGTCGCATCCATGTCGTCCTGGTCGTCGCTGCTCCCCGCGCTCCCGGGACCGCTGGACGGGTCGGACGTCGAGTGCGGTGCCGCTCCGCCGGGACCGACCGTGCAGCCGGCGAGGAGGAGAGCCGCGGCGAGCGCGGAGGACACGGCGATCACAAGCCTGCGGGGAGTCATGCCCCTCAGGCTAGCGGCGCGTCCCTCCGGGCGAAACGGGGCTTGACGGAATGCAGGGTCACTGCAGCGCGGAGGTGAGCCGTGCCAGGTTGTCGAGCACGGTGGAGCGCAGGGGCTGCTGCATCCATTCCTCGAGGGTCAGCTCCCTGCTCAACGACCGGTACTTGTCCTCGACCTCGCGCATCTCGGCGACGAACTCCTCGCCGCGGACGAGCATCGAGACCTCGAGGTTCAGGCCGAACGAGCGCATGTCCATGTTGCTCGACCCGATGACGGCCACCTCATCGTCGATGGTGAGGCTCTTGGTGTGGAGGATGTAGGGCTTCCGGTACATCCAGATCCGCACCCCCGCGCGCAGCAGCGCTTCGTAGTAGCTCCGCTGGGCGTGGTAGACCATCGCCTGGTCGCCCTCCTCGGAGACGAACAGCTGCACCTCGACACCGCGGTCGACGGCCGCGGTGACCGCGAGCAGCAGGGCCTCGTCCGGGACGAAGTAGGGACTGACGATCATGATCTGCTTCTTCGCCGCGTAGAGGAGCGCGAGGAACAGACGCAGGTTGTTCTCGACCTCGAAGCCGGGACCGGACGGCACCACCTGGCAGTCCAGGTCCCCCGATCCGATGTTGGCGTGAGAGATGTCGATCTCCTCCAGCACGACATCGGTCTCGCTGTACCAGTCGCTGAGGAAGATCGCGTTGACGCTCAACACCACCGGTCCGTCGAGCCTCACCATCAGATCGACCCAGTGCAGACCGCGCCGGATGTTCTTCGGCAGGTTGTAGGTGGAGTCGGTGATGTTCTGCGATCCCAGGAAGGCGATGTTGCCGTCCACGACGAGCAGCTTGCGGTGGTTGCGCAGATCAGGGCGCTGCATCTTGCCCTTGAGTGGCTGCACCGGAAGCATCAGATGCCACTCGGCGCCCATCTCGTTGAGACGGGCGATGGTCTGGCGGTAGCGGGGCTTGCCGCGGTTCGCCCAGTGGTCCAGGAGCACGCGGACGGCGACGCCCCGCGCCGCGACCTCTTCGAGGGCGCGGAAGAAGTTGTCCGTCGAGTCATCGGACTGCAGGATGTAGAACTCGACGTGCACGTAGTCCTGCGCCGTGCGGATGGCCTCCGCCATCTCGTCCAGCGATTCCTGGTAGTCGGAGATGAGGTGCGCGCCGTTGTCGCCGGAGAGCGGCAGAGCGCCGAGGCGCTGATTCATCTGCACGATGGGCCCGAACCAGGCGGGGGCGTTGGGCCGCAGCGTCCCGAAGTGCAGGTGCTCGCTGGTCTCGGCGATGTACTCGTTGATCTGCTCCTGCTTGCGGCGCCGTGCGCGCGGCAGACGGGGGTTCCCGATCAGCAGGAACAGGAAGACGCCGACCACCGGGATGAAGAACACGGCGAGGAGCCAGGCCATCGCCGCGGTGGGACGGCGGTTGCGCGGGATGACGATGATCGCGGTGACGCGGATGATGATGTCGAGCACCAGCACGAAGGCGGCAATCCACCAGCCCCAGGACTCCGCGGTCATCACGCCCCCTCACCCACGCCGGGGATCGTCACCCCGAGGCGCACCGGAGCCGGCACGCTCGCTTCACAGTAGCGGATGGGGCGGACTCAGGCCCGCGGAGGCAGTCCGCGCGCGGCGCGTTCCTCGGCCTCAATCTGCGCGTGGACCTTCCGCTCCGTGCGGTCGAACCGGAGGATCCCGCGGAGCACGACGAAGAAGACGATGCTGACGCCGACCGTCGGCAGGAGCGACCATGCCGCGGCGAGCCAGAAGTTGTCCATGCCTCCATCGTACGCGAGCGACTACTCGTGCACAGGCGCCGCTTCCCAGGAATCTCGTCCACATCGCTCCGTCCCCGGTCCGGCGGAGACGGAAGAACGGGAACCTCTCCTCATGACAACCGTGCTCCGCGCCTCCGACTCCGCCCAGTTCCTCGGCATCGTGCCCGCCCTCGCAGGGTTCACGCCGCACGAGAGCATCGCCCTGCTCCCGTTCCACGGCAGCCGCAGCGACGGGGCGATGCGCCTCGATCTACCCGATGCTGCCGTTCCTCTCCTGCACTACGCCGCAGCGGCCGTCGAGTTGCTCGGCCGCGTCCCCGGTACCGATGCGCTGGCTGTGGTCGTATACACCGATGAACCACCCCAGACGACGCCCGATGGCCTCGTCCTCCCCCAAGCTGTGACGGTGGACACCCTTCTCGGATGCGCCGAGGAAGCGGGGTTGCGTACCGTCGAGGCCCTGTGTGTGACGCCCGAGGGATGGGCCCGCTACGACGACGAGGATCCGACGCTGTATCCCCTGTCGGACATCGTTACGCCGCCGGGTGGTTCCTCCCTCGGCGACGTCTCCGGCGATCAGTTCTCCGGCGCGGGGCTCCCGGCTGTCCAGGCCCCGGAGGAGGACCAGGTGGCACGCATCCTGCGCGGCCTCGACGCCGCCCTCGCGCCAGGGCAGGCCGACACCTCCGGTTCCGCAGAGCCGGAGGTGATCGCGGCGTGCGCGCTCCTCGACGACATCCCCGCCTTCCTCGAGTCCGTCGTCCATCACCACGACACTCTGCGGCCGTTCGACGCCGCAGCGCTCGTGTGGTGCCTCGGACGTCCGCCGGTGCGCGACGCGGCGATCGCCCAGTGGGCCACCGATCACCGTCAGGGCATTCGCACCATGGAGGCGCAGCTGGCTTTCGCCGCCTCCGGCACCAGGGTGCCCGACGACATCGGACGGGTGTTCCTCGGCCGCGGCCCCGCGCCGGACGGGGAGCGCCTCCGTGCAGCGCTGCACGCCGTCCGACATGCGACCGCCCTGGCCCCCCGGGCAGCACGCCCCGGCCCGCTCACGGTCGCGGCCTGGCTCTCCTGGGCGCTCGGCCGTGCCACGCACGCGGGTCGCTACCTCGACATGGCGAGAGAGATCGATCCGGGGTACAGCCTCGCGCTACTGCTGGACACCATGATGTGCGGCGCCGTTCTGCCGGAGTGGGCGTTCCGCGGGCGGGGCGGAGCGTGAGCGCCTCGCTTCTACTTGACCAGCGGGAAGAGGATGGTCTCGCGAATCCCGAGGCCGGTGATCGCCATCAGGAGTCGATCGATGCCCATCCCCATGCCCCCGGACGGCGGCATGCCGTGCTCGAGAGCCCGCAGGAACTCCTCGTCGATCGGCATGGCCTCGACATCGCCTCGCGCGGCGAGCTTCGCCTGCTCCACGAAGCGTTCGCGCTGGATGACGGGATCCACGAGCTCCGAGTAGCCGGTCGCCAGCTCGAAGCCCCGGATGTAGAGGTCCCACTTCTCCACGACGCCCTCAACGGACCGGTGTTCGCGCACGAGAGGCGACGTGTCGACGGGGAAGTCCATGACGAACGTCGGCCGCACGAGGTCACCCTTCACGAAGTGCTCCCAGAGCTCCTCGACGAGCTTCCCGTGCGTGGCCTGAGGCGGCACATCGACCCCGTTCGCCTCAGCGAAGGCGATCAGGTCGTCGACGGAGTCCGCGGGCGTGACCGTCCGACCGGAGGCGGCCGAGAGGGACTCGTACATCGAGATGCGGTCCCACTCACCGCCCAGGTCGTACTCGGTGCCGTCCGCCCAGGTGACCGTGGTCGACCCGGCGACGGCAACCGCAGCCTGCTGGACCAGTTCCTGCGTCAGGCCCGCCATCTGGTTGTAGTCGCCGTAGGCCTGGTAGGCCTCGAGCATCGCGAACTCCGGGCTGTGCGTCGAGTCGGCACCCTCGTTGCGGAAGTTCCGGTTGATCTCGAACACCCGCTCGATACCGCCGACGACCGCGCGCTTCAGGTACAGCTCCGGCGCGATGCGGAGGTAGAGCTCGGTGTCGAACGCATTGGAGTGGGTGACGAAGGGACGGGCGGACGCACCGCCGTGCTGCACCTGCAGCATCGGCGTCTCCACTTCGAGGTACCCGTGGGCAGCGAAGGTCGACCGCAGACTCGCGTTCACCGCCGCGCGCGCACGCACGGTCGTCCGCGCCTGCTCCCGCACGATCAGGTCGAGGTAGCGGCTGCGCACACGCCCCTCTTCGCTGAGCTCGGCGTAGGCGTTGGGCAGCGGGAGGATCGCCTTAGACGCGATGGCCCAGTCGTCCGCCATGATCGACAGCTCACCGCGGCGGCTGGAGATCACCTCACCATGCACGAAGACGTGGTCGCCGAGGTCGACGTACTCCTTCCAGTCCGCGAGCGACTCCTCGCCGACATTGGCGAGAGAGATCATCGCCTGGATGCGGGTGCCGTCGCCGGCCTGGAGCGTGGCGAAGCAGAGCTTGCCGGTGTTGCGGCTGAACACCACGCGCCCCGCGACGCCGACGACCACGCCGGTCTCGGCGCCGGGCTCGAGGTCGCCGTACTCCGCACGCAGCGCGGGGATGCTGTGTGTCACCGGTACCGCGACAGGGAAGGCTCCGCCGCCGGCGTCCGAGCGCTTCTCGATCAGACGCTCGCGCTTGGCGAGGCGGACGGCCTTCTGCTCGTGGATGTCCTCTTCGGTGGAAGGGGCGGCCGAGGCCGATTCGGGCGCGTCAGTCATGTGCGGGGCTCCTTGGAAGTCCTCCCCAGTTTACCGAGATGGCGCGGGACGTCCTCGCCGCGCGATGCGCTGGGTAGCCTCGAAGCATGGCCCCCACTCGGATCCTCCGTGCGAGCGCCGTCCTCGCTCTCGCCGCCGTCCCTGTCCTCGCGCCGGAAGTCGCCGTCGCGGTGGCCCCGGCGACCGCGACGACCATCGTCGCCGCCGCCGACGTGGATGAGTTCTCCTACGCCTCGTGGGACGCGGTGTACGACGTCGGGCTCGACGAGGACGGCCGGGCGCACATGCGGGTCACGGAGACGCTCGCCGCGCGATTCCCCGATACCGACCAGAACCGCGGCATCGTGCGCGGCCTGGCGACGGCATACAAGAACGCTGACATCGACACCCGGGTGCTCGCGGTCACCTATGGAGACGGAGCCGCCGTCCCGTATGAGACCGACGAGGACGACGGGACCCTCTTCATCCTCACCGGCGACGACGACTTCGTCCACGGTCTCACCACCTACGTCATCGAGTACGAGATGCGCGACATCATCGTCGGGAGCGCACCCGACCCGTCCGGTTCTCGCGCCGCAGACGAGTTCTACTGGGATCTCCTCCCGCTCGACAGCACGCAACCGATCGAGACGTTCCGGGCCGACATCCGGTTCGATGCCGTGCTGACCGCCCATCTCACCGGCGCGACGAAGTGCTACATCGGCCCCTCCGGATCCACCGAGCCCTGCGACCTGGAGGGACCGATCACGGACGGAGAAGCCGCTTCCTTCCACGTCGAAGCCGGGCCTCTACCCGCCGCGGACGGGGTGACGGTGGCCGTCGGCTTCGATCCCGGCACAGTGACTCAGCCGGCCGCCCGCCTGCCCGATCCCGTCGCCGACCTCGGGCCGGTGCTCGCTGCTGCCGGTGCCGTGGGCCTGTCCGCGATCGGATGGGCAGTCGCCGTGGGCGCCGCCCGACGTCGGCGTCGCGCCACCGGGATCATCGTGGCGCAGTACGACGTCCCCGACGACCAGCCTCCCCTTCTCGCGGCCGCGCTCCTCCCTGGCGCCAAGAACGTGGTGCCCGCCCAGATCGTGCACCTCGCCGTCCGCGGCGCCCTGCGCATCGAGGAAGGCGCGTCAGCCGATGCGCCCCGGCTGCGACGACAGCCCCACGCCAGCGCGCCGAGCCCCCTCGATCAGGCTGCGCTCGACGCGCTCTTCCTCCACGCGGGTGCGGACGGCGTCGTGGACCTGCCGACCGAGAGCGAGGCCTTCGCGACACGGATGACCGCGCTGACGACGAAGGGTCACGAAGAGGCCGCCCGCCGGGGTCTGACGACCAGGGTGCGCAGCCGCGCGGCCGTCATCCTGCAGTCCGTGGCGATCGCCCTCGCCGTGGCGGGTCTCGTCGTCGCCATCATCGCCGTGGCATCCGGACGACTGTCCGCCGGCCCCGCGCTTCTGGCGATCTCCGTCGGGACACTGCTCGTCGCGGCCTCGAGCTTCTTCACCTTCTCGCGGCACACGGTCCTGACGCCGGAAGGTGCGCAGGCGTACGAGCATCTGCAGGGGGTGCGCGAGTTCATCCGGGTCGCGGAGGAGGATCGGTTGCGGATGCTGCAGTCCTACACCGGCGCGGAACGGCGCACCGAGGAGGGGGCGGACGTCATCCATGTGTACGAGCGCCTCCTCCCCTTCGCGATGCTGTTCGGCATGGAGGACGAGTGGGGCCGGGTGCTGGAGAGTGCCTACAGCCGGGAGGCGCACGGCCCGACCTGGATCGGCGACCCCACGTCCTTCGCTCTCCGCACGTCGCTCGTGGCGTTCATGAGCTCCTCCACGGCGGCCGCGACCTACTCGGCCCCGTCCACCGGCACCTCGTCCGCTACCGGTGGCTCGTTCGGCGGCGGGTTCTCCGGGGGCGGGGGCGGAGGCGGCTTCTCCGGCGGACGCTGAGTCCGAGACGCCGCGCCGGGAAGGCGATCAGACGAGCGGCGGCGGTTCCGAGGCGTCGCGCAGCGCCCGCTCGACCGTCGACTGCACCAGAGCCGACAGGAAGCCACCCGGGTTCTCGACCCCGATCTCACGGAGCCGCGAGGTCGACTGGCCGATGATCGAGCGGGAGAACTCCGTGGCCGTGGCGATCGCATCGGCATAGGCGGGGCGGTCGGCCTCGGCGATGACGACCGGTTCGCACCCCATCTCCACGGCCAGCGCCTGGGCGATCGGGAGCACGGCGGCAGGAGCGGTGACCGCCGCGAATCCCGCCTGCAACTGTCGGAGATCGATCGAGGTCCCGGTGAACGTGATCGCCGGGTGCACCGCGAGCGGGATAGCACCGCGCTCTGCCGCCGGGCGCAGGACCTCGATGCCCTGTGCCGGATCGGTGTGCAGGACGAGCTGGCCGATCTGCCACCCGCCCAGCTCCGCGATGCCCGAGACGAGGGCCGGCAGCTCGGCGGAGGGGACCGCGAGGATCACCAGTTCGGCACGCCGCACGACCTCCTGGGTGTCCAGCACCGGGACGCCGGGGAGCACCGCGGATGCGCGCTCGTCGTCCGATCCGCTCGTGATCCCGACGATCGCGTGCCCGGCTCCGGCCAGTGCCGCGCCGATCACCGGACCGACGCGCCCGGCCCCGACGATGCCGACGCCGAGGCGACCGTCGCGCACCACGCTCACTCCTCGCGCGACGTGTCCGGTCGCGCCGGCGGGGTGGGTGGAGGGGTCGGACCGGTCGGCGCCGGGGAGGTCGAGGGGGCAGCCGTCTGCGGCGGTGGCGGCGCGACGGGCGGAGCGGGCGGCGGAGCGACCGGAGGCGCCGTGACCGGCGGGACCGGCGGCGGAGCGACCGGAGGAGTCCGGACGGGCGGGACCGGCGAAGTCGCCGAACCCGGAACACCGGTCGGCGGAGCAGGCGGTGCGAACGGAGCCGGCGGAGCGGGCGGAGCAGGCGGAGCAGGCGGAGCGGATGCCGCCCCTCCGAACGAGGGAGACATCGGCGTCGCAGGACCACCGAACACCGGCGGAGCGGGAGGCGCCACCGGGTCTCCGGTCGCGGCGTGCTCGCTCCAGCGATGGGTGTGATCCCGGGATGCCGCCTCGGCTGCGGCGACGCTGACCTCGTTGAGCAGCGCGAGCGCATCGGCCCGCTCGAGCCCGGAGAGGAGGCCGGTGATCGGCCCCGGCACGGTGTGCACCTGCGCGCCGGAGACTCCCTGCGCCCGGTCGATGGGCCCCTGGCTCAGCGACACGCCCTGGAGACGCGCGAGCGGGAAGACCGCGAGCTTCCGCCACACGATGCCGCGGCGCAGCAGCAGGCCGTCCGTCGTCACGGTGTATCCGTGACGCTTCCAGGAGAACGGTCGCCGCCACCAGGCCCGGCGCGGCATCGTCCGGTAGGGGTCGGCGTCGGTCGGACCGACGACGCCCTGGTCCCACAGCGCGGGGATGCTCTCGGCCGGCACGTCGGGGAGCACGAGCGACAGCACCCGCTCCACATCCGCGCGCTTGCCGACCGGGAGCACGACGTTGAACTGCTGGCCGCTGCTCGACGACTGCTGCGCGGCGCTCTTGCCGCTCATCCGGTTGATCTTGATGGTCCACCAGCCGAACGGCCGCCAGAGCAGGGACTGCGACACCTCGACCGCGAAGATGCGGCCCGGCGGAAGGGTCTCGGTGACGGTGGTGAGCAGGCCGTAGGTGATGCGCACGCCGTCGGGGGTGGGCGCGATGGAGTAGCGCAGCGACTTGGAGATCTGCGCCCACGTGATACCGACCACGGCGATGACCATGGGAACGCCCATGCCGAGACCGATGCCGAGGAGGACGATCCCGCCGTCGGGATCGCCGTCGACGAGGATGCCGATGAGGGTGCTGCCGATCGCGATCGCGAAGATCACGCCGAAGAACACCAGCCACAGCAGCCCGGAGATCAGCTGCGAGCCGATCAGCCGGCCGGCCGGGATCTTGACGACGCTCTCGGGGACGACATCCTGCAGGTCCACACCGGCGAGCAGGCCGTTGACGCCCTCGTTCATCGAGCCGACGAGCTGTGCCCGGGCCGAAGCCGGAGCGGTCCCGCCCGGCGTCGCTGCGCCCTCCGGGTTCGACGCCGCCTGCCGAGCGGCCCGCGCCCCGGAGGCCAGGCGCAGGATCTCGGCGCGCACCCCTTCGGCGCGCGGCGTCGCCAGGTACTCGAGCGCGACGTTCGCATCCGTGCCCGCGCCGACGACCTCGAGCTTCGCGAGGCCGATGATGCGTGCCGGGAACGGCCGCGTGAGGTTCACACCCTGCACGCGGTCGAGGGGCGCACGGCGATGGGAACGGAAGATGATGCCCTTGCGCACCTCGACATGGTCGCCGGTGATGCGGAACTGCTGGAAGCGCCAGACGAACCAGAAGATCGCCACGAGCACCACGACGAGCGCCAGGACACCCAGCAGCGCGATCAGGGCGAAGTTGTTCGCGAGCACCCAGTCCACCGGGTCGCCGCCGGTGTAGTCGTCGTAGTGCGCCTCCTCGGGCGCGAACTGCCCGACGAGCCAGGCGATGACGCGGTCACGCATGTTCGCGATCACGATGCCGCCGACGATGATGAGCGCCAGGCCGCCCTTGAAGAGCGGCGTGAGCGGATGCATCCGGTGCCATTCACCGTCCGCGAGGTGCCTCGACGGCGTGCCCGCGGAGGTCTGCCCGGGCGCGGCCGTGGGGAGCTGCGGCTCGCTCACAGGCCGGTCCGGCGGGTCTCGGCGACCTGGATGAGCGTGTCGCGCAGTGCCTCGGCCGCCGCCTGGGTGAGGCCCGGGATCTGCACGCCGGTGGTCGCCGCCGCGGTGACCATCTTGAGCTGGGAGATGCCGAACGCCCGGTCGAGAGGCCCCTGGGTGATGTCGACGAGCTGCATGCGACCGTACGGAACCGCGATCATGCGCTGCCAGAGGATGCCCTTGCGGAACACGATGTCGTCCGCCCGCAGCATGTAGCCGATCGCCCGCGCCTGACGCGGGAGGATGACCAGCGTCACGAGGGTGATGAGGATGATGACCCCCGCCGGGATCCACACCCAGTCCTGTTCGAGCACGATGTTCAGCACGACGGCCGCCGCCACGACGAGCGCCAGCACGATGACGTTCTGCACGATCTGCGACACCACGTAGCGCGGCGAGATCTGGTGCCAGGTGCCGTCGAGCTCGAGGCGGGCCTCGTTGCGCGCCGTGCGCAGGCCCGTGTAGGTGCCCTGGTCGAGGGCGCCGAGGTCAGTGCCCTCCGCCGGGTTCAGGGGCGCGGTCTCTGGGTTCTGAGTCATCAGGATCCTTCGGCAGGGTGCAGAACTGTTCGGCGACGAGAGCGGCGATGGCGAGCACGACCGCACTCGCGATCAGCGCCACCATGGCCACAGTCGACCCTATCGGGGGATCGATGGGGCGCGTGAGGAGGAAGGCCAGCAGTCCGGCGCCGAAGCCCGCCAGGATCGCCCCCAGCAGACTGGACGCCCGCGCGAGGGTCGCGGCCCGGAGGGCACGGAACGGGTCGATGCGCACCCCGGAGCGGACGCTGCGCCGCACCGGCCAGGCCACCCCGAGCGACGCGCCGGCGATGAGGACGAGCAGCACCGGGAGGAAGAGGGACGGCGTGAACGTGGCCCGCCCCGTCGCCGTGAGCATCTGGTCGAGGAGGAAGCCGGCTCCGGCGCCGACGAGCGCGAGGACGGCGAGAAGTCCGGCGGAGGTGCGCTTCATCCCTCGCCTCGCGCGCGAAGGTCCGCCGCCAGATCGGCGACCCGGCCGCGCCCCACGAGCTCGGCGTCGGAGTCGACGTCGAGCCACGGCTCCAGGACGAACAGCCGCTCCGCCGCCCGCGGATGCGGCAGCTGGATACGGGGGTCGTCCGAGACGACGTCGCCGTAGGCGATGAGGTCGAGGTCGAGGGTGCGATCGCCCCACCGCTCGCCGCGCACGCGGCCGTTCTCGTCCTCGATGGCGTGCAGCATGCCGAGGAGGATCTCGGGAGCGAGCCGGGTGGTCACCAGGGCCACGGCGTTCACATACCCGGGGGCGTCCGGATCGGGGCCGTCCACGCGGAGCGCCACCGTCTCGAACAGGCGCGACAGGCGCACGTCCGAGACGAGCGGCAGCCGAGCGATGCGCGCGACCGCGGCGCGGATCGTCTCCTCGCGGTCTCCGAGATTGGCGCCGAGCGCGACGACCGCCACCGTCTCGGGGCGCGGAGGCCGGGGTCCGGGCACCTGCGGGGGCTGGGTGAGGTTACGGCTCATGTGGTGATGTCCTCCAGCGACTCCGGAGCCCGCGTCCGATGCACCGTCACGGCCACGTCGCCGAACGTCAGGGCGATCGGCGCCTGCGGCTTGTGCACCGTGACGGTCACCTGCTGCACGCGGCGGTCGCCGAGGGCGACGTCCGCGATCCGCTCGGCCAGGGTCTCGATGAGGTTCACCGGCTCCCCCGCGACGACGGCGGCCACCCGCTCTGCGAGCTCGCCGTAGTGCACGGTGTCGGCCACATCGTCGGACGCGGCGGCCTGTTCGAGGGAGAGCCGCAACCGGAGGTCGACCGTGAACTCCTGTCCGTTCTCCCGCTCGTGCGGGTAGACGCCGTGGTGGCCGAACACGGTCAGCCCTGTCAGCACGATCTCGTCGAGGAAGTCCATGCCTCTAGGGTACGGTGACGCTCCGACCTCGCACTCAGCCTTCCCAGGCGCGGGTGATCGCGAGGGCGTCGCGGGTGGCCGCGACGTCGTGCACGCGCACCGCCCAGGCGCCGGCGCGCATCGCGAGCGCACTCGTCACCGCGGTGGCCAGATCCCGGCGCTCCTCGGAGACACCGTCACCGCCCGGCGCCGCCTCCTGCAGCACGTCGGCGAGGAAGCGCTTGCGCGACGTCCCGACCAGCACGCGGAAGCCGAGACCCACGATCTCGTCGAGGCCCCGCAGCACGTCCCAGTTCTGGGCACCGGCCTTGGCGAACCCGATACCGGGGTCGACGATCAGGCGGGAGGGCGCGATCCCGGCGGCCGCCGCCTCGCCGATGCGCTCGCGCAGTTCGCCGGCCACCTCTCGGGCGACGCGGCGGTAATCGGCGTTCGCGTACATGTCGGCGGAGAAGCCCCGCCAGTGCCCGATCGCGAAATCAGCGCCCGACTCCGCCACGGCGGCGCGCATGTCGGGATCGGCCAGTCCGCCGGAGACGTCGTTGACGATGCGCGCTCCCGCGCGCACGGCTGCTGCGGCGGTCGACGCGTTGAGCGTGTCGATGCTGACGACGGCGCCGGCCGCCGCGAGCTGTTCGACGACCGGGAGAACGCGGCGCTGTTCCTCATCCGCCCCGACGCGTTCTGCGCCCGGCCGGGTCGACTCGCCCCCGACGTCGAGGACGGAGGCCCCTTCCGCGCGCAGGCGAAGGCCGTGGGCGACCGCGCGGTCTGCGTCGAGATACCGCCCGCCGTCGCTGAACGAGTCGGGGGTGACGTTGACGATGCCCCAGATACCGGTCATGCGCGCGACGTCCCGACCCCCGGCACGGTCATGCCGATCAGGGTCACCAGCTCCGCGCGTGCCACGGGATCCGTGTAGACCCCGCGCGCCGCGATGGTCAGCGTCGAGGCCTCGGTCTGCCGCCCGCCCCGCATCGTCACGCAGCCGTGGCTGGCATCGAGCACGACGAGCACGCCGCGCGCGTCGAGGTTCTCGGCGATCGTGTCGGCGATCTGCTCCCCCAGCCGCTCCTGCACCTGCGGCCGCGCGGCGAGGATCTCCACGACGCGCACGAGCGCACCGAGACCGACGACCTGCTCGCCCGGAAGGTAGGCGATGTGCGCGTGCCCTGCGAAGGGCAGGAGGTGGTGCTCGCACACCGAGCGGAAGCGGATGTCGCGCAGCAGCACCGCGCCGGACGGCAGGGTGTCGGGCGCCGGCCCGCGGGTCACGCTGATCGTGTGGGCGAGCGGCGCGGCGGGATCCTCGCCCACCCCGGCGAAGAACTCCGCGTAGAGCTCGGCCATCCGGGAGGGCGTCTGCTTGATCCCCGGACGATCGGGGTCCTCGCCGATCGCCTCCAGGAGTTCCCTGGTGAGCCGCTCGACGCGTCGCTTGTCGACGGTCACGTCACGCCGTCGCGGGACGAGGGTTGCCCGCTCCGGCGGAGCCCTGCTGCGGACGCGGCGGGGCCGTCGGCGCCTCGACGGAGGCGGCGAGCGAGACGTCCTTCTTCGGGACCTCGATCGGCGGCCGCTCCGAGACAGGGCGGTCCTCGCTGGACAGCCACAGCGGACGCTCGGGGAGCTTCTTCACCTCGGTGAAGATCTCCGCGATGCGGTTGTGGTCGAGGGTCTCCTCCTCAAGGAGCGCGAGGGCGAGACGGTCGAGGATGTCCCGGTTCTCGCTGAGCACCGCGTACGCCTCGTTGTGCGCCTGCTCGATGAGCGCGCGCACCTCGGCATCGACGCGCTCCGCGACCTTCTCGGAGTATTCGCGGCCACGGCCCATGTCGCGCGCGACGAACATGTCGCCGCCCTCGGTGCCGAGCTTGACCGGACCGACCTGCGTCGTCATGCCGTACTCGATGACCATCTTGCGGGCGATAGAGGTCGCCTTCTCGATGTCGTTCGACGCACCGGTGGTGGGGTCGTGGAAGACGAGCTCCTCGGCGACGCGACCGCCCATGGCGTAGGTGAGCTGGTCCTGCAGCTCGTTGCGGGTCACGGAGTACTTGTCGTCCAGCGGCAGCACCATCGTGTAGCCGAGCGCCTTGCCGCGGGGAAGGATGGTGATCTTCGTCACGGGGTCGGTGTAGTTCATCGCCGCCGCCGCGAGCGCGTGTCCGCCCTCGTGGTACGCCGTGATGAGCTTCTCCTTGTCCTTCATCACGCGAGTGCGGCGCTGCGGACCGGCGATCACGCGGTCGATGGCCTCGTCGAGGGCGCGGTTGTCGATGAGCTGCGCGTTCGAGCGGGCCGTGAGCAGCGCGGCCTCGTTGAGCACGTTCGCCAGGTCGGCACCGGTGAAGCCGGGGGTCTTGCGGGCGACGACCTCGAGGTCGACGTTCTTCGACAGCGGCTTGCCCTTGCTGTGCACCTCGAGGATCTTCTGGCGGCCCTTGAGGTCGGGAGCGTCGACACCGATCTGACGGTCGAAGCGGCCGGGGCGCAACAGCGCGGGGTCGAGGATGTCGGGACGGTTGGTGGCCGCGATCACGATGACGTTCGCGTTCGGGTCGAAGCCGTCCATCTCGACGAGCATCTGGTT
>NZ_DLNJ01000021.1:0-35248 GCF_002478345.1 Microbacterium sp. UBA7513 | reverse complement strand
CCGAAGTCGGCGTGGCCGGGGGTGTCGATCACGTTGATCGTGATCTCCTTGCCGTCGGCGTGCTTGCCCTTGTAGGTGATCGCCGTGTTCTTGGCGAGGATCGTGATGCCCTTCTCGCGCTCCAGGTCGTTGGAGTCCATGGCGCGCTCCTCCACGTGCGAGTGTTCGCCGAAGGAGCCCGTCTGGCGGAGCATCGCGTCGACGAGCGTGGTCTTGCCGTGGTCGACGTGGGCGACGATTGCGACGTTGCGGAGGTCAGAGCGGAGGGCGTGCGCCATACAAGGGTCCTCAAAGAGTGTGGGGTTGCGCCGGGAAGCCGACGTTCCAGGATAACGTACGCGCGGATCGGGTTCCTGAACGCACGTCGTACCATCGTCCCGTGACCCTCCCCGACCCGACTCCCCCGGCGCCGCAGACGCCGTCGACCGCGCCCACCCGGCGCGACGAACCGCGTGAGGGTCGAGCGCGCCTGTGGTGGGAGATCGCCATCGTGCTCGCCCTGGGCTTGGGTCAGTCCGCGGTCTACGCGATCGTGCAGCTCGCCTATCGGCTCACCGACGACACGCCCCTCGCAGATCAGACCGCCACCCTCAACCCCTCCCGCAGCGACCGGGAGGTGTTCGACCTCATCTATCAGGTGCTGTCCATCGGCTTCGCCCTGGTGCCGGTGCTCCTCGTGTGCTTCCTGCTGTGGCAGCGCCGTCGCCCGCACCTGGAGCGCCTCGGCCTCGACGGCACTCGCGTGGGCGGCGACATCGGCCGGGGCGTGCTCCTCGTCCTCGCGATCGGCGTGCCGGGACTGGCGCTCTACCTCGGCGGCCGGGCGCTCGGACTGTTCGTGGCCGTGAACCCCGCCGGTCTGGACGCGCACTGGTGGACCGTGCCGATCCTCTTGCTCGCCGCCGCCCGCGCATCGCTCCAGGAGGAGTTCGTCGTGCTCGGGTACCTGTTCGCCCGCCTGCGGCAGCTCGGGTGGTCGCCGTGGACGATCATCGTCTCGACCTCGGTGCTCCGTGCGACGTACCACCTCTATCAGGGGCCCGGCGCCTTCATCGGCAACCTCGCGATGGGACTGCTCTTCGGGTGGCTCTACCACCGCACCGGTCGACTGCTGCCGTTCCTGGTGGCGCACTTCCTCATCGATGCGGCGGCGTTCGTCGGCTACCCCTGGGCCGCGGCGACCTGGCCCGGCCTGTTCGGTCTCCCCGGCTGAGGCGCGCTCAGCCGAGGTTGACGACGACGAGCGCCGCGACGGCCCACAGCACGATGACGGCGAGGGCGATGAGGGCCGGACCGTCCCAGCTGCGTCGGATCGGCGCATCCGCCGTCGCGGGCGCCGCGCTCCACAGATCGCGGATGCCGGTGAGCACCCGGAGCGCCGACGGCACCTTCGGCTCCGCGTCGTCATCACGGGAGCGACGAGGCGGACGCGCCTTGGCCGGTCCGCCCCAGCAGCTCAGGGTGCGACCGTCGTCGAGCGTGAACTCGAGCTGCCAGCGCATGTCGATGTCCTGCACACGCGCCCAGCCGAAGGTCGTGCGACGCAGCAGGTTCTGCACCACGGCCCCCTCCTGATCCACGCGGACGAAGGAGACGAAGGCCGTCTCGTACACGATCCACAGACCGAGCAGCAGCCAGGGCGCCACGAGCAGCGCCTGCACGATGCTGCCGTTGACGACGGTGTCCCCGAGCAGGAACAGCACCAGCAGGATGCTGAGGACGAAGACGACGGTGCCCGAGGACGCACGGAAGGTCCGTGCGCCCTCGGGGTGTGCGGAAGATGCCACCTCAGCGGCCGCCGAGCGGGATCGACGCCCCCGGGATCGCCTTGAGGAGACGATCCGTGTACTCCTGCTGCGGGTTCGCGAAGATCTCGTCGACCGTGCCCTGCTCGACGACCTTGCCCTTCTCCATCACGCAGACCAGGTCGCTGGAGACCCGGACGACCGCGAGGTCGTGCGTGATGAAGAGGTAGGTGAGGTTCAGCTCCGACTGGAGTTCGGCGAGCAGCTGCAGGATCTGGTCCTGCACGAGCACGTCGAGCGCCGACACCGCCTCGTCGAGCACGACGATGTCGGGCTTGAGGGCGAGCGCGCGAGCGATCGCGACGCGCTGCCGCTGACCGCCGGACAGCTCGTTCGGGTACCGGGTGGCCAGTGCACGGGGCAGGGCCACCTGGTCGAGGAGCTCCTCGACGCGCGCCCGCTGCGCGGCGCGGTCGCCCACTCCGTGGATCTGCAGCGGCTCCGAGATCGTGTTCCCGATGTTGCGCAGCGGATCGAGCGATCCGTACGGGTCCTGGAACACCGGCTGCATGCGGCGACGCAACCCGAACGCCTGCGCGTTCGAGAGGCGGGACACATCCTGGCCGTCGATCTCGATGGTGCCGCTGGTGGGCTCCTCGAGCTTCAGGACCATCTTCGCGACGGTCGACTTGCCGGACCCCGACTCGCCGACGAGCGCGAGCGTCTTCCCTCGCGGGATCTCGAAGGAGACGTCGTCGACCGCCCGGAAGGCTTCGCTGCGGAAGTTCCCCTGACGGATCTTGTAGTCCTTGGTGAGTCCGGCGACGCGCACCGTGGGTGGGATGGCGGCGAGGTCGTCGAGCGTCTCGATGCCCCGATCCTCCACGACCGCCTGGATGCGCTGCGACGCGACGCTCGGTGCGGCCCCGACCAGTCGCTGGGTATATGGATGCTGCGGGTTCTCCAGGATCTGCCGGCTCGGCCCGGCCTCCACGATGTTGCCGTTGCTCATCACGATGATCTTCTCCGCACGCTCGGCCGCGAGGCCGAGGTCGTGCGTGATGAGGAGCACCGAGGTGCCCTTGTCACGCGTGAGCGTCGCCATGTGATCGAGGATGACCCGCTGCACCGTGACATCCAGCGCCGAGGTCGGCTCATCCGCGATGAGGAGCTTCGGATCGGCCGCGAGGCCGATGCCGATCAGCGCCCGCTGGCGCATACCGCCGGAGAACTGATGCGGGTACTGGTGCAGACGCCGTTCGGCATCGGCGAGTCCGGCCTGCTTCAGCACCTCGATCGTCCGCGCCTTCACGCCCTCGCGGCCCCGGGCGATCCCGTTCGCACGGATCGCCTCTTTCACCTGGAAGCCGATGCTCCACACCGGGTTGAGGTTCGACATCGGGTCCTGCGGGACGAAGCCGATCTCGCGACCGCGGACGGCCTCCATCTCCCGGCGACCGAGTTTCGTCAGCTCCCGGCCGTCGAGAGTGATCGATCCTCCGGTGACGACACCGGTTCCGGGCAGGAGGTTCACGATGGCGCTCGCCGTGGTGGACTTGCCCGAACCGGACTCGCCCACGATGGCGACGGTCTCACCCGGGAAGATGTCGAAGCTCGCTCCGTGGAGGACCTCCTTCTCCCCCTCCTGAGTGCGGAACGCGACGGTGAGGTCACGGACGCTGAGCAGCGGGATCTGTGCGGTTGCGCGTGCGGTCATCGCCGTGCCCTCGCCTTCGGGTCGATGGCGTCTCGGATGAGCTCGCCGAGGCTGACGAAGGCGAGCACGGCCAGCGTGAGCGCGATCGACGGATAGATGAGAGCCATGGGCGCCACACGCAGCGACTTCTGCGCCTGTCCGATGTCATTTCCCCACGACATCACGTCGCTTCCGAGACCGACGCCGAGGAACGACAACGTGGCCTCCGCGACGATCGAGGCAGCGAGTCCCAGCGTCGTCACCACGAGCAGCGGCGCGAGCGCGTTCGGGATCACGTGTCCCACCAGCGTGCGGAACTTCGAGCGCCCGAGCGCGCGGGAGGCCACGACGAAGTCGGACTGCCGGACGCGGAGCACCTCGGCCCGCACGACGCGCGCAGTCGCCGCCCACGCGAAGCCACCGATGGCGAGTGCGAGCACGGGCACCGAGCGGTACTGGGAGAAGACCGTCATGACGACGACGGCGGCGAGGATGTACGGGATGGCAAAGAAGATGTCGCCAATCCGAGACAGCACCGAGTCGAGCCAGCCGCCGTAGAACCCCGCGAGCGCCCCCATGATCAGACCGAGAATCGAGGAGATCGCGGTCGCGAGGAGCCCGACGGAGAGCGAGGTCTGTGCGCCCCAGACGATACGGGAGTATATGTCGCATCCCAGGAACGTATAGCCGAGCGGGTGACCGTCCGCGGGGCCGGCATTGCTGTTGGACAGCTCACACTGGCTGTTGGGCGGTACCGACGTGAACAACGTGGGGAACAGGGCCATCGCCAGGAAGAACAGCGCGAGGATGACCGAGAACCAGAACAACGGACGACGACGCAGGTCAGTCCACGCGTCTCGCCACAGGTTTCGCGGCTTCTCCGCGATCCGCACGGCATCGACGGAGATGGTCTCCGTCTCGACCGGAGCGACATAGTGATTCTGCGTGGTGGGGTCAGGCATAGCGGATCCTTGGGTCGAGCAGACCGTACAGCAGGTCGATGATGAGGTTGACCACGACGTACAGGATCACGAACACCGTGACGAAGGAAACCACCGTCGGCCCCTCGTTGCGGATCGCGGCCTGGTACAAGGTGTTGCCGACGCCCGGCACATTGAAGATGCCCTCGGTCACGGTCGCGCCGACGAGCAGCACGCCGAAGTTCGTCGCCGAGTTCGTGATCACCGGGATGAGGGAGTTGCGGAGCACGTGCACGGGGATCACGCGACCGCGCGACAGTCCCTTGCTGTACGCGGTGCGCACCCAGTCCTGGTTGAGCGTGTCGATGACCGAGCTGCGCATCAGCCGCATACTCACGGCGTACAGGCTGAAGCCGAGCACGATGGCCGGCAGCCACAGGCCACCCCAGTCGTTGTCCGACCCGACGGTCGGCTTGAACCAGCCCAGCTTGATCGCGAGGAAGTACTGCGCCAGGAACGCGACGACGAAGATCGGGATCGCGATCGCCACGAGCGCGACGATGAGCATCGTGTGGTCGAAGAGCTTGCCCTTGCGCAGCGCCGAGATCGTGCCGATGATGATCGCCAGCGTGAACTCGATAGCGATGGCCATCACCGCGAGTCGACCGGTGACGGGAAGCGTCTCGGCCAGCACGGTCGACACCGGCCGGCCGGAGAAGGTCGTGCCGAGGTCGCCCTGGAAGACACCGGTGATGTAGTACCAGTACTGCACTAGGAACGGGTCGTCCAGGTGGTACTGCTCGCGCAGCTGTGCCACCACGGCCGGGTTCGGGGTCCGGTCGCCGAAGAGCCCGAGAATCGGGTCACCGGGCATGGCGAACACAAGGAAGTAGATGAGCAGGGTGGCCCCGAAGAAGACGGGGATCACCTGCAGAAGACGTCTCAGGATGTAGCCGAGCATGCGTCTGTCCCGTAGTCAGGAGGCGGAGTCAGTGTGACCAACACAGCCTGTGAGGCGGCGACGGACGACCGTCACCGCCTCACAGGTTCGTGCTGTCAGACTTACTCGCCGTCCTTCGTGACCTGGTAGAGGATCGGCCAGGTGTCCCACCCGAATTCGACGTTCTCGACCGACTCGCCCCAGGCGCCCATGGCGTTGGTGTACCACAGCGGGATGGCAGGGAGGTCCTGGAAGAGGATCTCCTGCGCCTCCTGGAACTTGGCGATGCCCGCCTCGACGTCCGGGGCCGCAGACCCCTCGTCGAGGAGCTTGTCGAACTCCGGGTTCGAGTAGTCGCCGTCGTTCGAGCCTGCACCCGTACCGAAGATCGGGCCGAGGCCGTTGAACATCGACGGGTAGTCGAACTGCCAGCCGGTACGGAAGGCGGTGGTCGCCTTGTCCTCGGTGATCAGCGTGCGGTGCTCGGCGAAGGTCGGGATCGGCTTACCCGAGGCCTCGATGCCGAGGTTGTTCTTGATCTGGTTCGCGACCGCGTCGACCCAGCCCTGGTTGGGGCCGTCGGCGTTGTACTGGATCTGGAAGGATCCGGTCCACGGTGCGATAGCGTCGGCCTCGGCCCACAGCTCCTTCGCCTTGTCGGCATCGAAGTCGAGCACGTCGGAGCCGGGGATGTCCTCGGAGTAGCCGTCGATCACCGGCGAGGTGAAGTCCTTCATCGGCGTGCGGGTGCCGCTGAAGACCACGTCGGTGATCTCCTCACGGTTGATGGCGTGCGAGATCGCCGCGCGGCGCAGCTGGCCCTCTTCACCGCTGAAGTGCTCGAGGCGCTCCGGAATGGTGATGGTGGCGTTCGCCGCGGCCGGCTGGTTCACCGTGCGGTCCGGGAAGTCGGTCTCGAACGTCTGCAGAGCGGTGTCCGGGATCTCCTGGATGATGTCGAGCTCGCCACCCTGGAGGTCGGCATAGGCCGCCTCGGTGCTGGCGTAGAGCTTCATGTCGACGCCACCGTTCTGCGCCTCGCGCGGGCCGGTGTAGTCCTCGTTCTTGACGAGCTCGATGCTCTCGTTGTGCCGCCAGGCGCCCTCTTCCGCGAAGACGTACGGGCCATTGCCGATCGGGTTCTCGCCGAAGGCCTCGAGGTCGTCCCAGGCCGAGGCCGGCAGCGGGAAGAACGCGGTGTAGCCCAGGCGCAGCGGGAAGTCGGACTCCGGCTGCTTCAGCTTGACGGTGAAGGTCAGGTCGTCGACGACCTTGAGGCCGGAGAGCTCCGGCACGTTCTCCTCATAGGAGAAGCCCTCGATGGACTCGAAGAAGTAGCTCGAGAGCTGCTTGTTGTCGAGCGCGGCACCGTAGTTCCAGGCCTTGACGAAGGACTCGGCGTCGACAGGGTCTCCGTTGGCGAAGGTCTGGTCGGCCTTAATCTTGATCGTGTAGGTCTGCGCGTCCTCGGTCTCGATCGACTCGGCGAGATCGTTGTGCACGGCGCCCTCGGCGTCGTAGTACACCAGGCCCGCGAAGATGCTCTGCAGCACCAGGCCGCCGCCGACCTCGTTGGTGTTGGTCGGGATGAGGGGGTTCTGCGGCTCGGTGTTGTTGACCGAGATCACCGCGGTCGGGTCACCCGAGGGCGTCTCCTCCGCGGAATCGTTGCCGCCGCCGCTGGCGCAGCCTGCCAGGGTCAGGGCGCCGATCACGAACAGTGCGCTGCCCGCGAGGGCGATCTTGTTGCGCTTCACTTTTGTCCTCCTGTGGACGTGGGAATTCTGCGCGGCTCATCATCGAGCGCGCAGGGATACCTGAGCGTAACCCGGTGGTCGCGCGTCCAGGACGTTCGGCTAACGAACTGTTACTGAGTGGTGACCATCTGTCACATGACGGAAACATGGCGTAACCCGAACGGCGCCGCGCCGCCGGGAGGCGGGCGCGACGCCGTTCGTCGTGCGGGTCCGTGTCAGGCGAAGGCCTCGATCGGCGGGCAGGCGCAGACGAGGTTGCGGTCGCCGTACGCCTGGTCGATCCGGCGGACCGGCGGCCAGTACTTGGCCGCCACCAGGGAGCGCACCGGATAGGCGGCCTCCTCGCGGGTATAGGCGTGCGTCCACTCCCCCGCGATGAGCGAGACGGCGGTGTGCGGGGCGTGCACGAGCGGGTTGTCGTCCGCGGGCCAGCGCCCCGCGGCGACGGCGTCCGCCTCGGCCTTGATCATGATCATGGCCTCGATGAACCGCTCGATCTCGTCGAGGTCCTCCGACTCGGTGGGCTCCACCATGAGGGTGCCGGCGACCGGGAACGACATGGTCGGCGCGTGGAACCCGTAGTCGATCAGGCGCTTGGCGACGTCGTCGACGGAGATGCCGGTGGCCTCCTTGAGCGGACGCAGGTCGAGGATGCACTCGTGCGCGACCCGTCCGTTCTCCCCCGTATAGAGCACCGGGAAGTGCCCGCCGAGGCGCTCGGCGATGTAGTTCGCCGAGAGGACCGCCGCGGCGGTCGCGCGCCGGAGCCCCTCCGCGCCCATCATGCGCACGTACGCCCACGAGATCGGGAGGATGCCCGCGGAGCCGTACGGGGCCGCGGAGATCACCGCGCCCTCGAACGTGTGGCCGCCGAAGTGCTCGGCGCGCTGCGCGAGCGGGTGCGACGGCAGGTACGGCGCGAGGTGCGCCTTCGCCCCGACCGGACCGATGCCCGGGCCGCCGCCGCCGTGCGGGATCGCGAAGGTCTTGTGCAGGTTGAGGTGCGAGACGTCGCCGCCCAGGTCGCCGAAGCGCGCGTAGCCGAGGAGTGCGTTGAGGTTCGCGCCGTCGACGTACACCTGACCGCCGGCCGCGTGCACGGCCCCGGTGATCTCCACGACCTGCTCCTCGTAGACGCCGTGCGTGGACGGGTACGTGATCATCAGCGCCGCCAGGTCGTCGGCGTGCTGGGCGATCTTCGCGCGGAGGTCGTCCAGGTCGACGTTGCCGAGCGCGTCGCTCGCCACCACGACGACTTTCATGCCGGCGAGCACGGCGGAGGCCGCGTTCGTACCGTGGGCGGAAGACGGGATGAGGCACACGATGCGGTGGTCATCGCCGTTCGCGCGGTGGTAGCCGCGGATCGCGAGGAGACCCGCCAGCTCCCCCTGGGAGCCGGCGTTCGGCTGCAGCGACACCGCGTCGTACCCGGTGATCTCGGCGAGCCAGCCCTCGAGCTGGTCGATGAGCTCGAGGTAGCCGCGGACATCGGCCTCCGGGGCGAACGGGTGGATGCTCGCGAACTCCGGCCACGTGATGGCGGCCATCTCGGTGGCGGCGTTGAGCTTCATCGTGCACGAGCCGAGCGGGATCATGCCGCGGTCGAGGGCGTAGTCCCGGTCGGACAGGCTCTTCAGGTACCGCATCATGGCGGTCTCGCTGCGGTGGCTGTGAAACACCGGGTGCGTGAGGTACTCGCCCTCGCGGCGGAGGGCGTCCGGCAGCGCGTCCGCGTCGCCGAGGCCGAAGCCGAAGGCGCGCTCCTGCTTCCCGCCGAAGACCTGCGCGACCTGGTGCAGCTCGGCCACCGTGGTCGTCTCGTCGACCGCGATGCCGATCGTGTCGGCGTCGGCGACCCGCAGGAGGATGCCGAA
This sequence comes from Microbacterium sp. UBA7513, assembly GCF_002478345.1. Taxonomy (NCBI): domain Bacteria; kingdom Bacillati; phylum Actinomycetota; class Actinomycetes; order Micrococcales; family Microbacteriaceae; genus Microbacterium; species Microbacterium sp. UBA7513. Next base: position 26,316 of record NZ_DLNJ01000021.1, on the reverse strand, counting down.
GCCGCCTCGCGCCTGGTCGGCGTACTCCGCCGCCCGGCCCGGGACGCGCACGGTCAGCGTGTCGAAGAAGTGCTCGTGGACGACCTCGGCGCCCGCCTCGACGAGCCAGTCGCGCAGCAGGGCCGCCTTGGCGGCGACGTCGCGGGCGATCTCGCTGAGCCCGTCCGGGCCGTGGTAGACCGCGTACATCGATGCCATCACGGCGAGGAGCACCTGGGCGGTGCAGATGTTCGAGGTCGCCTTCTCGCGGCGGATGTGCTGCTCGCGGGTCTGCAGCGAGAGGCGGTAGGCCGGCTTGCCCTCGGCGTCGACGGACACGCCGACGAGGCGTCCGGGCAGCTGCCGCTCCAGACCTGCGCGCACGGCCATGTAGCCGGCGTGCGGGCCGCCGAAGCCCATCGGCACCCCGAAGCGCTGCGTCGTGCCCACGGCCACGTCGGCCCCGAGGGTGCCGGGCGCGGTGAGGAGCGTCAGCGCGAGGAGGTCGGCGGCCGCGACGGCGAGCGCGCCGGCGACGTGCGCGGCGTCGAACACCGCGGACGGATCCCACACACGGCCCGAGGCCCCGGGGTACTGCACGAAGACGCCGAAGAGCTCGGCGGGCAGCTCCTCCCCCGCCGCGAAGTCGACCGTGACGAGCTCGATGTCGAGCGCCTCGGCGCGGGACGCGAGCATCGCCTTCGTCTGCGGCAGCGCGTCCGCGTCCACCGCGAACACGTTCGACGCGGTCTTCGAGGCCCGGCGCGCGAGCAGCATCGCCTCCACGACCGCGGTGGACTCGTCGAGCATCGACGCGTTCGCGGTGGTGAGGCCGGTGAGCTCGGCCACCATGGTCTGGAAGTTGATGAGCGCTTCCAGGCGCCCCTGCGAGATCTCGGGCTGGTACGGCGTGTAGGCCGTGTACCAGGACGGGTTCTCGAGCACGTTGCGCTGGATGACCTGCGGCGTGACGGTGCCGTAGTAGCCGAGGCCGATCATCGAGCGGTTCACCGTGTTCCGCGCGGCGAGGGCACGCAGTTCGGCCAGTGCCTCGGTCTCCGACGCGGCGACCGGGATGCGGGAGTCGGCGACCGCGTCCTCCGGTCCCGTGTAGATCGAGGCGGGGACGGCCTGTCGCATGAGCTCCTCGACCGGGCTCAGCGTCCCGTTGCCGGCGGAGCCGAGACCCAGCGCGTCGAGCATCGTGCGCTGGGCGGCCTCGGTCGGTCCGATGTGACGATCGGCGAATGCAACCACGTCCGGATCAGCCCTCCGTGAGTGCGACGTACGCGTCGCGGTCCAGCAGTCCGTCCAGCGCACCGGCGGCGACGGACACCTTGAGCAGCCAGCCGCCCTCGAACGGCTCGGCGTTGACGAGCGAAGGGTCGTCGACGACGGCGTCGTTGACCTCGACGACCGTGCCGGCGACCGGAGCGTAGAGCTCCCCGACCGACTTCGTGGACTCGATCTCGCCGACGACGGAGCCGGCGGTCAGCTCGGTGCCGACGGCGGGGAGCTCGACGAAGACGACGTCCCCCAGCTTCTCGGCGGCGTAGTCGGTGATGCCGATGGTGACGGTGGCGCCGTCACCGGCGATCCATTCGTGCTCGTCGGTGTAGCGGAGTGCGCTGAGGTCGGTCATTTGTTCCTCCGGTAGAAAGGCAGGGCGGTCACGGTCGCGGGGATACGGGTCCCCCGCACATCAAGGAATACTGCGGTTCCCTCCTCGGCGGAAGAAGGGTCGACGAAGGCCATCGCGATGGGGTGGCCCAGCGTCGGGCTCAGAGCGCCGCTGGTGATCTCGCCGATCGGAGAGCCGTCGGCGTCGACGACCGCGTAGCCGGCGCGGCCGGCGCGTCGCCCCTCCGCCGTCAGCCCGACGAGGATGCGGGCGTCGTCGGCCGGTGCCGGTGCGTCCTTGCCGACGAAACGCTCCTTCGCGGCGACCACGACCCGGCCGAGGCCGGCCTGGGCGGGTGCGGTGTCGAGGCTGAGCTCATGCCCGTACAGCGGCATGCCCGCCTCCAGGCGGAGCGTGTCGCGGGCGGCGAGGCCGGCGGGCACCAGGCCGTGCGGGGCGCCGGCGTCGAGCACGGCGTCCCACAGCGCGGTGGCGTGGGCGGCCGGGACGAGGAGCTCGAAGCCGTCCTCCCCGGTGTAGCCGGTGCGGGCGACGAGCAGCGGCTCCCCGGCGAACGACGCGGTCGCCCACGCGTAGTACTTCTGCTCCGCCCAGGGGACGCTGACGTCGGCGATGCCCTCCGTCGCCGCGAGGATCTCCTCGGCCCGCGGGCCCTGAACGGCGATCAGCGCGTAGTCGTCCGAGACGTCGGCGACCTCCACGGCGCCCGCGTCCGCGTCCGCCACGCGCACGGTGAGCGCCTGCCGCACCGCGTCGCGGTTGCCCGCGTTGGAGATGATGAGGAAGTCGTCGTCGGCCAGGCGGTAGACGATCACGTCGTCGACGATGCCGCCCTCGGGCGTCAGCAGCAGCGAGTACTTCGCCTTGCCGATCGGGAGCGCCGACAGCCGTCCGGCGAGCGCGTAGTCGAGGAAGGCCGCGGCGCCGGTGCCGCGGACCGAGAACTCCGCCATGTGCGAGATGTCGAAGATGCCCGCCGCCTGCCGCACCGCGTGGTGCTCGGCGAGGTCGGACGTGTAGCGCACCGGCATCTGCCAGCCGCCGAAATCGGTGAAGGAGGCGCCGAGCGCCTCATGGCGCTCGCGCAACGGGGTGTAGCGGGGGTCGGACATGGAGTTCTCCCGGGCTGGGTCGGGCGGGACGACGACGTCGTCCCTGGGAACTCCCCCTCTGTCATGGGCCTGAGAGCTTCGCCCGCGTGCGTAGGGCTTTCACCGTCGGCGGATCCCCCGGTGCTCGGGATCGCTTTTCAGAGCGGCCGGACCTCCGCGGTACGCGTACCTGAGAGATTGGCGGGGAGGCTTGCTCCTTCGGTGCCCGGCTGCATGCGCCGGGGCTCTCCCGCGTCGGTCGTTCGGCCTGTCTTCGATTGTGGGTTCAGTCTAGCGGTCTCCCCCGCCCGCTCAGGAGCCCAGGGCGAGCTCCGCCCTGACCTCGTCGCGGAGCCTGCCGAGGTTCTCCGGCTCCGGTGCCGCCGCCAGAAGCGTCTTGGTGTACTCGTGCTGCGGGTTCAGGATCACCTCGTCGGCCGTTCCCCGCTCCACGACGTCGCCCTGGAAGAGGACCATGATGTCGTCGGAGAAGTGCCGCGCGGTCGCGAGGTCGTGCGTGATGTAGAGGACGCCGAGGTTCTCCTCGCGCTGCAGCTCGGCGAGCAGGTTGAGGACGCCGAGCCGGATCGACACGTCGAGCATCGACACCGGCTCGTCGGCCACGATGAACCGGGCACCGGGAGCGAGGGCCCGCGCGATCGCCACGCGCTGCCGCTGCCCGCCGGAGAGCTCGTGCGGACGCCGTTCGGCGAAGCTCTCCCCCGGGGTGAGCCGCACCCGCTCCAGCAGCTCGATCGCGCGCGCCCGCACCTCGCCGCCGTCCAGCTTCGGGTGGTGCAGCCGGATCGGACGCTCCAGGTGATGGACGATGGTGTGGAACGGGTTGAGCGAGGCGAACGGGTCCTGGAAGACCATCTGCACGTCCGACCGGTAGCGCTCGAGAGCCGTCCCCCGCGTGCCGGACTCCTCGCCGTCGAGGAGGATGCTTCCCGAGGTCGGCGTCTCCAGCTTCATCAGCATCCGGGCGATGGTCGACTTGCCCGAACCGGACTCGCCGACCAGAGCCGTGGTCCGCCCCGCCTCCAGCGTGAACGACACGTCCTTCACCGCGTGCAGCACGCGCGTGCGGAACCCTGACCGCAGGTGGAAGTCCTTGACGAGGTTCCTCGCCTCGAGGGTGCCGTCGCGCCTCGTCCCGTCCACGCTCATCGGATGACCTCCTGGTTCACGCCGCCGCTGCGGACGAAGTCGCCCCGCTCGCCCGTGAGGGACGGGAAGCTCGACAGCAGCCGCTGGGTGTACTCGTGCTGCGGGTTGCGGTAGATCTCCTCCGCGGTGCCCTGCTCGACGATCCGCCCTTGCAGCATGACCGCGATGCGGTCGCTGATCTCGATCAGCATGGGCAGATCGTGGGTGATGAAGATGACGGCGAAGCCGAGCTTCTCGCGCAGGCGCATGATCTCCCGGATGATGCCGCGCTGCACGACCACGTCGAGCGCCGTGGTGGGCTCGTCCATGATCATGACCTGCGGGTCGAGTGCGAGCGCCATCGCGATCATCATGCGCTGGCGCATGCCGCCGGAGAGCTCGTGCGGGAAGCTCGTGAGCCGGCCGGGGTCGACGCCGACGAGCGTGAGCAGCTCCTCGGCGCGCTCCTGCTTGGCCTTCTTCGACATTCCGGGGCGGTGGGTGTCGAAGATGTCGAAGATCTGCGCGCGGACGGAGATGACGGGGTTGAGGGAGTTCATCGCCCCCTGGAAGACCATCGAGATCTTGTCCCAGCGGAAGGCGCGCAGCCCGTCCCCGTCGAGTCCGACGACGTCGATGTCATGGCCGTCGCGGTCGTGGAAAACGATCTCGCCGTCGGTCATCAGCGCCGGCGCCTTGAGCAGCCGGTTCATCCCGTACGCGAGGGTCGTCTTGCCGCAGCCCGACTCCCCCGCGAGTCCGAGGATCTCACCCCGGTGGAGGGTCAGCGACACGTCGCGGACGGCTTTGACGGGCGGGTCAACCTCGTACTCGATCGAGACGTTCCTGGCGGTGAGCACGGCGTCGCTCATGCGGTGACCCCCTTCTCCTTCGCGGCCTTGCGCAGACGACGGGCCGCATCGGGCGCGTTGCGCAGCTTCGGATTGATGACCTCGTCGATGGCGAAGTTGATCAGCGCGAGTCCCGCGCCGAGGATCGCGATCATGATGCCCGGCGGCACGAACCACCACCACGCCCCGCGGCCGAGAGCCTGACCGGACTGGGCGTCGTTGAGGATCGAGCCCCAGGTGATCGAGGAGTTCGGACCGAGGCCGAGGTAGGACAGGCCCGCCTCGCCGAGGATGGCGAAGATGATCGCGAAGAGGAACTGCGCGGTCAGCAGCGGGAGCAGGTTCGGCATGATCTCGACGAGGATCACCCGGAAGGACTTCTCCCCCGCCACCTTCGAGGCGTACACGTAGTCGCGGGTGCGGAGCGAGCGGGTCTGTAGTCGCAGTACGTAGGCCGCGCCGGCCCACGAGGTGATGCCGAGGACGAAGGCCACGAGCTGCCAGCTGCGCTGCGGCACGAACGACGCGATCACCATGACCAGCGGCAGCCCGGGGATGACGATCATGACGTTGGTCAGGAGAGCGAGGACGTCCTCCCGCCAGCCGCCGAGGTACCCGGCCAGGACGCCGAAGAGGAGGGAGAGCACGATGGCGATGCCGCCGGCCGTCACGCCGATGAGCAGCGACCCCTGCGCCCCGACGGCGAGCTGCGCAAGCACGTCGTTGCCGAGCTTGGTCGTGCCGAGCCAGTGCTCCGCCGAGGGCGCGGCGAGGGCGGGGTTGTCGGTGCTGCGCGGGTTCTGCGTGAAGAACGGCGCGATGATCGCGAAGAGCACGATGGCGAGCACGAGCACGGACCCGACGATGAACTTCGGCGATGTGCTGGGCAGGATCCGGCGACGCCGGCGGTCCTGACGCTGGGTGGCCAGGGCGACGGTGCCCTCGGGGGCGACGGTGGGAGGCTCCTCCACGAGGAGCGGGTTCTTCGTGTCAGACATTCTGGCGAGCCCTCGGGTCGATGAAGCCATAGACGAGGTCCATGAAGAAGTTGGCGACGAGCACCGTGAGGGTGATCACGAGGAACAGTCCCTGCATCAGCGCGTAGTCGTTGTTGGTGACGGCCTGGAACATGAGCTTGCCGACACCCGGGTAGGTGAACACCTGCTCCATGACGATGGAGCCGGCGACGACGAACCCGAGGGTGATCGAGAAGCCCGCGATCGACGGGATGGCCGCGTTGCGCGCCGCGTACGTCGTCATGATGCGTCGCGGCCGCAGTCCCTTGGCCTCGGCCGTGAGGACATAGTCCTCGGCGAGTGTGGAGACCATCATGTTCCGCATGCCGAACATCCAGCCCCCCACGGAGCTGATCACGATCGTGATCGCGGGGAGGAGCGAGTGGGCGACGGCGTCGGTGAAGAACGCCCAGGTCGGCTCCGGGCCGTCCGGGAAGTCGAAGACGTCGTAGCCGCCGAACATCGGGAACCAGCCGAGCCCGACCGCGAAGACGGCGATGAGGACGAGCGCGAGCCAGAAGTACGGGATGGACTGCAGCACGGTGGTCGCCGGGATGAGGTGGTCGACCCAGGTGCCGCGTTTCCACCCGGCCCAGGCGCCGAGCACGACGCCGAGCAGGAAGGAGATGACGGTGGCGGTGCCGACGAGCACCAGGGTCCACGGGAGAGCACCCGCGATGAGCTCGGCGACGGGAGTCGGGAACTTCGTCACGGACACGCCCAGGTCGCCCTGGAACATGCGCCCCCAGTAGGCGAGGTACTGCTCCCAGAGGGAGGAGTCATCACCGCCGAGCAGGAGCTTGATGTTGCGGATGGTGGTCTCGGAGACCTCTCCGCCGGCCCGCTGCATCTTGGCGATCATGATGTCGGCGGGATCCCCCGGCATCAGCCGGGGAAGCAGGAAGTTGATGGAGATCGCAGCCCACAGCGTGAACGCGTAGAACCCGATCCTTCGTGCATAGAACTTCATGTCACTCGTCCTGACTTCCTGCTTCCCCTGCTCCTCTCGTCACTCAGCCGGCGGGCTTGATCTGCGTCAGCACGTAACCGGCGGCGATGGCGCCCCAGGACGGCGGGAACGCGTAGAGGTTCTCCTCCGTCGGCCACCCGGTGTAGTCCTTCGTGTTGTAGAAGGTCTGCGTGGCGTTGATCACGAGCGGGATGTAGGGCACGTCATTGACGATCGCGTCCTGGATGGTCGCGTAGAGCTCCTTGCGCTCGCCCTCGTCCTCGGTGCTGATGGCCTGCTGGATGGCCGCATCGACGGTGGGGTTGTTGTAGCGGCTGAAGTTCCAGCGCCCCGGGGGGATCTCGGTGCCGACCGGGCTGGTGGACTGCACCTCGGTGCCGCCGAACCAGTCGCGGTAGATCTGGAACGGGTCGGCGATGGTCGTGCCGACCACACCACCGACGATCAGCTGGAACTCACCGGACTGCCGGGTGTCGACGAACTCCTGCCACTGCACCGTCGACGGGGTGACCTTGATGCCCGCGGCCTCGGCCTGCTCGGCGATCAGCTTCGCGGCGTCGTTGTAGTCCGTCCAGCCGTCGACCGAGATCAGGCTGAGCTCGACCGGAACGCCGTCCTTCTCGTAGATGCCCGACGAGCCCTTGGTGTAGCCGGCGGCTTCGAGGATGGACGTGGCCTCCTCGACATTGGCCTCCTGCGGGCTGACCTCGTACGCGTCGTCCGTGAGCCACTTCTCGTCACGAGGGAGCAGCGTGTAGGCGGGCGAGATGTCGGCGGTGAGACCGACGAACGCCTTGTCCTTGATGGTGGCGCGGTCGATCGCGACGTTCAGCGCCTGACGCACCGCGACGTCGGTCTGCGGGCCCGTGCAGCCGAGGTCGGCGTTCGAGCACGTGTAGAGGACCGACGGGTCCTGCGGCGTGTTGATCCACTCGATCTTGCCGTTGCCGGTCACGTCGTCCGGGTTCGGGATGAACATCCCGGTCCAGTCCAGCTCGCCCGCGGCGACGAGGTCCTGGGCCGTCTGGTTGTTGTCGACGGCGATGTACTGGACCTTCTTGATGGCGAGGTCGTCGGCGTCGCGGAAGTTCTCGTTCGCCACGAAGGTGTAGGACTCGCTGGTGGTCTTGTCGACGACGTAGGGCCCGGAGCCGACCGGCTTCTCGTTCGTGAAGTTCGCGAAGTCGTCGACGTCCTTCCAGATGTGCTCGGGGAGGATGTAGCTCGACCCCATCCGCTGGAACTCCGTGGTGTACTGCGCGATGCCGTAGGTGAGCACGACCGTGGTGTCGTCGGTGGCCTCCGCGGAGATCAGCTGGTTGCCCTTGGGGTTGTTCGCCTCGTACAGGAAGGTGAAGGCGACGTCCGCGGCCGTGAGCGGCTCGCCGTCGCTCCACTTCAGGTCCGGCTTGATCTTCACCGTGATCTGCGTGCCGTCTTCGTTGTACTCGAAGGACTCGCCGATGAGGCCGATGGGCTCCTCGTCCTTGGTCTTGTTGTAGAAGAACAGGGGCTCGTAGATCGGTCCGAGTGCGCCGTGGAGCACGTTCGGAGCGAACGGGTTGTAGTTCGTGGTGATCGGCGTCGTGCTGCCGGCCCAGACGCGGAGGGCGCGGTCGCTGGACGCGTTGCCGCCTCCGTCATCGCTACCGCCGCCGCCGCAGGCCGTCAGGCCCAGGACGAGGACCGAGGCCCCCGCGACCGCCGTGAGCGCGATCTTGCGCTTTCCGTTACGGATCATTCTTCATTTCCTCTCGGTGCTGCACTGCAGGAGGGATTCTCCGGTTGGAGCCGAACCCCGGGCGGGGTTCACGGGAACCCCGGGAGGCGGCCGGTGGCCACTCTCGAAGGGGTTTGTTAGGACAGTAACCTAACAAACCCACCTCGGGGGGACAAGCCTTCCGGCGGGGAGGAGATAACGTTTCGGACTCGACGCTTCTGTTCGTCACAGGCGCCCACTAAAGGTCCGGATGACACTAAGATCGACTCCGGAGGTTAAGGTGCCTATGACTCGAAGTGCGGACATCCGCGTCGCCGTCTCGACGGTGATCCTCACGCTGCGCCGCGGCGACGACGGTCCGCCCGTGCTCGCGCTCCCCCTCGTCCGCCGCACCCGCGAGCCGTTCGCGGAGCGATGGGCGCTCGCCGGCGGGTGGCTCACCCCCGAGGAGTCGCCGGTCGACGCCGCGGCCCGCACGCTCGCCGAGACGACCGGCCTCGCCCCCACCTACCTGGAGCAGCTCTACGCCTTCGGCGCCGTCGACCGCTCCCCCACGCGGGTCGTCTCGATCGTGTACTGGGCCCTGCTCCGCCAGGACGACGTCGAGGCCCAGATCGCCGCACACCAGGCCTCGGGTCGCGCGCCGGAGAACGTGGAGTGGTTCGCTGCCGACGACCTCCCCGCGCTCGCCTTCGATCATCACGAGATCATCGAGTACGCGCTCTGGCGGCTGCGCAACAAGGTCGGCTACAGCCGTGTGGCCCAGGGCTTCCTGCCCGCGGAGTTCACCCTCGCCGAACTACGCGAGGCGTACGAGTCGATCCTCGGACGCTCGCTCGATCCGGCCAACTTCCGGCGACAGGTGGAGACGGCGGGAAACCTCACCCGGACCGATCGCTTCCGCACCGGCAGCCACCGCCCCGCCCGCCTGTACCGCGATGACACCGATGTCGAGCTGGCCGACCGCGGCCCGCTCCGCCCCGAGGAAACGAGAACCCGATGAGCATCACCTTCGTCCCGACGCCCGCGGTCCCCCCGGCGGACCCGTCCGTCGACCATGCGATCCAGGCCATCGTCGGCGGGGCGTCCACCGACGCCACGTGCACCACCGACCTCGCCGTCGGACCGTGGGACTTCGACACGCGCCCCGGCTACGGCCCCGGCTCCTCCATGGGAGACGTCATCCCGACCGGAGCTCCTCGGCAGGGAGAGCTCCCGGCCGCCTACCGCGAGGCCGGCGAGGCGGAGCTCCACCGCCGCATCGAAGCCGCGAAAGCCACGCTCGGGGACCGGGTGGTGATCCTCGGGCACTTCTATCAGCGCGAGGAGGTCGTGACGCATGCGGACGAGGTGGGCGACTCGTTCCAGCTCGCCACCGCCGCCACAATGCGGCCGGACGCGGAGGCGATCGTCTTCTGCGGCGTGCACTTCATGGCCGAGACCGCCGACCTCCTGTCGCAGCCCGATCAGGCGGTGATCCTGCCGAACCTGGCCGCGGGCTGCTCGATGGCGGACATGGCCGACATCGACCAGGTGGAGGAATGCTGGGAGCAGCTCGCCGACGTGCTGGGCGATCTCGAGACCCCGGACGCCGACGGCCGCGTGCCGGTGATCCCCGTCACCTACATGAACTCCTCGGCGGCGATCAAGGGCTTCGTCGGGCGGCACGGCGGCATCGTGTGCACCTCGTCCAACGCCGCCACGGTGCTGGAGTGGGCCTTCGCCCGCGGCCGTCGGGTGCTCTTCTTCCCCGATCAGCACCTGGGCCGGAACACCGCGAAGGCCATGGGGGTGCCTCTCGACCGGATGCCGCTGTGGAACCCGCGGCGCGCGCTCGGCGGCTCGACGGTGGAGGATCTCGTCGACGCGCAGGTGATCCTCTGGCACGGTTTCTGCTCCGTGCACCGCCGCTTCACCGTGTCGCAGATCGACCAGGCCCGCGCGGAGCACCCGGGGGTCCGCGTGATCGTGCACCCGGAGTGCCCGATGGAGGTCGTCGACGCGGCTGACGAGGCCGGCTCCACGGAGTACATCCGCCGCGCCATCGCCGAGGCCACGGAGCCGACGACGTTCGCGGTCGGGACGGAGATCAACCTCGTGCGCCGCCTGGCCGCGCAGTACCCGCAGCACCGGATCTTCTGCCTCGACCCGGTCGTGTGCCCGTGCTCGACCATGTACCGCATCCACCCGGGCTACCTCGCGTGGGTCCTGGAGGAGCTGGTCGCCGGTCGCACACCGAACCGCATCACGGTCTCCGCCGATGTCGCCGACCCGGCTCGCCTCGCGCTCGAGCGGATGCTGGCCGCCAAGCCGCCGGTGCCCGCCGGGGCGCGATGAACGTCGTCGTCGTCGGCTCCGGCATCGCCGGGCTCACCGCCGCGCTGCACGCACACGAGGCCGGGCACACCGTGACGGTCGTGACGAAGGGCGGCCTCGGGGGCGGATGCACGCCTCTCGCGCAGGGCGGCGTGGCCGGCAGCTACGGGCCGGGAGATGGACCGGCCACTCACGCCGCCGACACGATCAGCGCGGGAGCGGGTCTGTGCGACCCAGCCGCCGTCGACGCCCTCGTGGCGGACGGCGCCGCCCGGATCGCCGAGCTCCTCGCCCGCGGGGTCGCCTTCGATCGCGCACCGGACGGCTCTCTCGCCCGCGGACGGGAGGCCGCGCACGCCCATGCCCGCATCCTGCACGCCGGAGGTGACGCCACCGGCGCCGCGATCTCCGCGGCGCTGTGCGCAGCGATTCAGCGCGCGTCCATCCCCGTCCGCGAGGGGACGACGCTCCTCGACCTCGTCGTCGAGGAGGGACGGGTCCGCGGGATCATGGTCCTCCGCGACGGGGACACGGCCGAGATCCGGGGCGACGCCGTGATCCTCGCGACCGGCGGGGCGGGACAGCTCTACGCGCATACGACCAATCCGCCGGAGGCAACGGGCGACGGCATCGCCGCGGCCCTGCGTGCCGGCGCCGCCGTCGCCGACCTGGAGTTCGTGCAGTTCCACCCGACCGCGCTTCCCGGCACCCCCGTCTTCCTCCTCTCCGAAGCCGTCCGCGGCGAGGGTGCCGTGCTCCGGGACCAGGAAGGCCGACGGTTCGTGTTCGACAGCCATCCCGACGGCGAGCTCGCGCCGAGGGACGTCGTCGCGCGGACCATCGCCCGACAGGCCGCCCGGCAGGGGGCGCCCGTGCACCTCGATGCGACGGCGCTGGGTGCGGACGCGCTCGCCCGCCGCTTCCCCACCATCGACCGGGTGACGCGTGCTCGCGGTTTCGACTGGTCCAGGGCGCCGCTGCCGGTGACCCCCGCCGCCCACTACCTCATGGGCGGCGTCGTCACCGATCGCCACGGACGGACCACGATCCCGGGGCTCTATGCCGTCGGCGAGACCGCCCGCACGGGGGTGCACGGAGCCAACAGGCTCGCCTCCAACTCCCTCCTCGAAGGCGCCGTGTTCGGAGCCAGGGCCGCCGCCGCGCTGGACCGACCGTGGTCCGCTGCCGGCGACATCACCCCGTGTCCGTCACCGACGGACTCGGCGGACGCGGATGTCGCGCCGGAGCCTCTCCCCGCGTTCGACCGCGCCGGGATGCAGCGGCTGCTGTGGGACGAGGTCGGCCTGCACCGGACCGGATCGGGCCTGCAGCGCGCGCTCCGGATCGTGCGCGGCTGGGCCGCCGAGACACCTCCCCCCTCCGACGCCCACGCGCACGAGGACCGGAACCTGCTGCGGGTCGCCGAGGCCACCATCCGCGCCGCCCTGGCCCGCCCCGTCTCGGTCGGCGCCCACCATCGCGATGACCCCGCCCCCGCCGCGCCGACCCCGGCACACGCACCGATCCTGGAGACCGCCTGATGCTCACCCGCGCCACCCTGCACCGCGTCGTCGGAGCCGCACTCGAGGAAGACGCGCCGTGGGGCGACCTCACCAGCACCACCCTGCTCCCCGCGGAGACGACCGCCACGGCCGACCTGGTCGCCCGCGAGGACGGGGTCTTCAGCGGCGGCGAGGTCTTCGCCACCGCGTTCCTCCTCACCGATCCCGACGTGACGGTCGACCTGCACGTGGGCGACGGCGATGCCTTCACCGCCTCCGACGTGCTGGCCACCGTGACCGGACCGGCTCGCGCGGTCCTCACCGCCGAGCGCGTCGCCCTGAACTTCGTGCAGCGGATGTCGGGCATCGCCACCCTCACCGCCGCCTACGTCCGCGAAGTCGAGGGAACGCGAGCGCGCATCGCCGACACCCGCAAGACCACTCCAGGACTGCGGGCGTTCGAGCGGCACGCCGTGGTGTCCGGCGGCGGCCGGAACCACCGATACTCCCTCTCCGACGCGGTCATGGCGAAGGACAACCACCTCGCGGTGCTCCAGCGATCCGGCCTTGACCTCGCGACGGCTCTTCGCGAGGCGCTCTCGCGGCTGCCGCACACCGCCCACGTCGTCGTCGAGGTCGACCGTCTCGACCAGATCCCGGCGGTGCTCGACGGCGGTGCGCACACCGTGCTCCTGGACAACTTCTGCCTCGACGACCTGCGCGCCGGTGTGGCCCTCATCGGCGAGCGCGCCACCGTGGAGGCCTCGGGCGGCGTCGACCTGACCACCGTCCGCGCCATCGCCGAGACCGGGGTGGACGTCATCTCGGTCGGAGCCCTCACGCACTCCGCGCGGGCGCTGGACCTCGGACTCGACCTGCGGATCGACTGAGTCCGTGCTGTACCTCGACCACGCCGCGACGTCGCCGGTACGCCCCGAGGTGCGGGCGGCCATGGAGCCCTTCCTCACCGAGGTGTTCGGCAACCCCGCCAGCCATCACACCGCGGGCGAGACGGCGGCGCGCGCGCTGGAGGATGCCCGCACCAGGGTCGCCCGCGTCTTCGGGGTGCGGGCGGGTGACGTCGTCTTCACAGGCGGCGGCACGGAGGCGAACAACCTCGCCGTGAAGGGCCTCGCCCTGGGAGCGCTCGCCTCCGGGCGGCAGCGGGTCGTGGTGTCCCCCATCGAGCACGAGTCGATCCGGGAGTCGGCGGCGTACCTCGCGCGCTTCCACGGGATGACGGTGGCGATGCCCGCGGTCGAGGGAACCGGGCGGATCACGCCGGACGCCCTCGACACGGTGCTCACCGACGACACGGCCGTCGTGTCCGTCGGACACGCGAACAACGAGATCGGCACCGTCCAGGACATCGGGGCACTCCGTGAGGTCGTCCGCGGCCGCCGCGTGCCCCTCCATATCGACGCCGTGCAGTCGGCCGGCTGGCTGCCCCTGCACGAGCTGGATGCCGACGCCGTGTCGATCGCCGGGCACAAGCTCGGTGCTCCCAAGGGCACCGGGGCGCTCGTCGTCCGCGGTCGGCTCCCTCTGGAACCCCTCCTGCACGGCGGCGGTCAGGAGCGCGGACGGCGGTCCGGCACCGTCGACGTCGCGGGAGCGGTGGGCTTGGCGACGGCACTGGAGCTCGCCGAACGGGAGCGTGAGCACGCAGCGCCGCGGGTGCGGGCCGCCACGGCGCGCTTCATCGCTGAGGTGACCCGACGGGTGCCCGACGCCGCGCTGACAGGGGATCCCGTGCACCGGCTCCCCGGCACCGCGAGCTTCACCATCTCCGGCGTGAGCGGCGAGGCGGTGCTGCTGGAGCTGGAGCGCCGCGGGGTGATCTCGTCCAGCGGCTCCGCCTGCGCTTCCGACAGCGATGAGCCCTCCCCCGTGCTGCTCGCGTGCGGCATCGCCCCCGCGGTCGCCCAGACGGCCGTGCGGTTCACGTTCGGGCGCGCGGCCCTCCCGGCGGACGCTCCCGAGCGCCTCGCCGCACTGGTCGCGGAGGCGGTCGACGCCGTCCGCGGCTGACGACGGCTCTAGACTCGGCGGAGTGACCGCCCCCACCCCGATCGTGACGCTGATCGTGCCAGGACGCGACATCGCCGCGTTCGCCCCCGCCGCTCTCGACTCCCTCCGCGCGCAGACGGACGAGCGGTGGCGTGCCATCCTCATCGACGACGGCTCCACCGACGACACGGGAGCGATCTTCGCCGACGCCGCCGCGAGGGATGCCCGCTTCACCGTGGTGCGGCATGAGGCTTCCATCGGGCTCGGCGCCGCGCGCAATGTCGGCCTCGCACGGGTCGACACGCCCTTCACGGGATTCCTCGACGCGGATGACGAGCTGATGCCGGACGCGCTGGCGACGCTCGTGGGCACGCTCGAGCGCACGGAGAGCGACTTCGCCGCCGGCGCCTACGTGCGGCTGCGCCCCGTGGGGCAAGGATATGTGCCCGGCCGCGTGCAGCCGTGGGTGGCCGCGGCGACGACTCCTGCCCGCCTCGGCACCACCCTCGCGGAGCACCCGCAGGCCGTGTCGAACATCGTCGCCTGGTCCAAGGTGAGCCGCACGGAGATGTGGTCCGATCTGCGGTTCCCGGAAGGGGTGGCCTACGAGGACCAGGTCGTCGCGCAGACGATGTACACCCGGGCACGCGCCTTCGACGTGCTGCCGGACGTCGTGGTGCGCTGGCGCGTCCGAGCGGACGGCACCTCGATCACCCAGAGCAAGGCGCGGCTCCCCGTGCTCCGCGACTACCTCGCCGCGCTCCGCGGCGGGATCCGCGTCCTGCAGGAGGCGGGCGCGCACGCCGCCGTGACCGCCCGGCTCGACCTCATCCTCGCGATGGACGTCGCTCCGCTCCGGGAGATCGCGGACACGCACCCCGACCCCGCCTACGCGGCGGAGGTCTCCGCGTTCCTGGCCGAGCTGCGCGCCCTTCCCGAGTTCGCCGACGCCCGCCCCGACCCCACCCTCGCCGACGCCCTCGCGTGGTGAGCCCCGCCGGAAGGACCCCCGCATGACCGACTACCTCTCCTCGCTGTTCGCGCTCGACGGCCGCACCGCGGTCGTGACCGGCGGCAGCTCGGGCATCGGCCGTGGCATCGCGACGGCGCTCGCCCGGGCCGGCGCGGCGACGGTGATCGTCGCCCGCGGCGCGGAGCGCATCGCCGAGACCGTCGAGGAGCTGAACGCTCAGGGGTACGGGGCCGCGGGCGTCGTCGGCGATCTGAGCACCCGCGACGGCATCCACGAGGTCGCGGAGGCTGCGGCCGTCCCCTTCGGTGAGCCGGACATCCTCGTCAACTCCGCAGGCATCAACATCCGTCCGCCCTACGCCGAGATCACCGAGGCGGACTGGGACGTCACGATGACAGTCAATGCGCTCGCCCCGTTCCTCCTCGGTCAGCGCTGGGCGCAGGGCATGGCGGCGCGCGGCTACGGGCGACTGATCCACATCAGCTCGCAGCAGGCGCACCGCGCGTTCGTGGGCAGCGGGGTCTACGGCGCCTCCAAGGGAGCGGTCGAGTCGCTCATGCGCTCGGAGGCCGAGGCCTGGGGCGGCACCGGCGTGACGAGCAACACCCTCGTCCCGGGATTCGTCCTCACGCCCCTGAACGCCCGTCTGCAGGAGGACCCCGCCACGATCGCGGCCCTCGCGGCCCGGACGATGATCGGACGCAACGGCCTCCCCGAGGACTTCGCCGCAGCCGCGATCTTCCTCGCCGGTCCGGGTTCGGCCTACGTCACGGGCCAGTCGCTGTTCATCGACGGCGGGCTCTCCGTGCACTGACCCTCGCGGTCGTCACCCGTCGGTCGGTCGCGGCCGGGCGTCGGTGCTCGATGCCGTCGGCAGCGGGACGCCCGTCGTCAGCGCCACGGCGGCGTCGGCTGCGGCGGAGTCCTCCGGCTCGCGATCCGCACGGCGCGCGGCGAGGCCGGCCTCGACGCCCTCCTCGACACCGCCCCGGATCGCCGCCTCCTCCTCGGCCTCCGCTTCGATCTCCGCGTCGAGCACGCGGGACGCGGCCACCTGCTGCGCCGCCAGCTCGGCGTAGAGGCCCCTCTGCGCGAGCAGCTCGGCGTGGGTGCCGGATTCCACGATGCGCCCGGCCTCCAGCACGTGGATCACGTCCGCCCCCATGACCGTCGACAGGCGGTGCGCGATCGACAGGGTCGTGCGCCCCTTGGCCGCCTCGTCGAGGGCCTCCTGCACCACGCGCTCGGACACGGTGTCCAGGGCGGAGGTCGCCTCGTCGAGCAGGAGCACCGGCGGGTCCTTCAGCAGCACACGGGCGATCGCGATGCGCTGCTTCTCGCCACCGGAGAGCCGGTACCCGCGCTCCCCCACGATCGTGTCGTAGCCCTTCTCGAAGCCCGCGATGATGTGGTGGATGTTGGCCGCGGTGCAGGCGGCGACCAGCTCCTCGTCCGTCGCGTCGGGCTTCGCGTAGCGGAGGTTCTCCCGGATCGTCGCGTGGAACAGGTAGGTCTCCTGGGAGACGATGCCCACGTCGTCGATGATCGACTCCTGCGTGAGGGTGCGCACGTCGGCCCCCGCGAACAGCACCGCGCCGCCCTTGGCCTCGTACAGGCGCGGTGCGAGGTACAGGATCGTCGTCTTGCCCGCACCGGAGGGGCCGACGAAGGCGACGTGTTGCCCGGGCTCGGCCACGAAGGAAACCCCGTGCAGCGTGGGACGCGAGTCGGCCGCGGCGTCCGGATACCGGAACACGACGTCCTGGAACTCGATCCGTCCGCGCGGACCCGGTGCCCGCGCCACGGCGATCGCATCGGGGGCGTCGGTGATCTCGGGGACGAGGTCGAGGTACTCGAAGATGCGGGCGAACAGCGCGGACGAGGTCTGCAGATCGAGCGAGACCCTCATGAGCCCCATGAGCGGCATGAGCAGCCGCGCCTGCACCGTCGTGAAGGCCACGATCGTCCCCGCGGTGATCGCTCCCGTCCCGCCCGCGATGAGGTATCCGGAGACGAGGTAGATGACGGCGGGGACGCTCGCCATGATGACCTGGACGACCGCGAAGAAGCCCTGACCGCTCATGGCTCGGCGCACCTGGAGGCGCACCTGGTTGCGGTTCTCCCGTTGATAGCGCTCGGACTCGGTGCGCTGCCGGTTGAACGCCTTGGACAGCAGCATGCCCGAGACGCTCAGGGTCTCCTGGGTGATCGAGGTCAGCTCGGACAACGACTCCTGGGTCTCCCCCGCGATGCGGGCGCGCACCTGTCCCACGCGTCGCTGCACGAGCACGAGGAACGGCATGAGCACGACGGCGATGAGGGTGAGGCGCCAGTCGATGAGGATCATCGCGACGAGGGAGGCGATCACCGTGACGGCGTTGCCGAGGATGCTGGTGACGGTGTTCGTCAGTACGCCGGAGACACCGCCGACGTCGTTCTGCAGCCGGGACTGGATCACGCCGGTCTTCGTGCGGGTGAAGAAGCCGAGTTCCATGGCCTGCAGGTGCTCGAACAGCCGCACCCGGAGGTCGCCCGTGACACTGTTGCCGACCGTGGCCGTGAGCCAGGTCTGCGCGACGCCGAGGACCGCCGAGAAGAGGAAGAGGCCGACCATCGCCCCGACGAGCCCGCCGAGCAGCGAGAGGTGGGGGCCGCCGCCGTCGACGGGGAACAGGGCGTCGTCGAAGATGCGCTGCACGAGGAGCGGCGGGATGACCGCGATGCCCGCGCCGAGGACCACGAGGACACCGGTGAAGAGGATGCGCCACCGGTAGGCGCTGAACAGGGCGACGACCCGGGTGCCGAGTCCGTCGATCTTCGGAGCCTCCGCGTTGAGCCGACGCTGGGCGTCCTCGTCCACGCCGCGAAAACCGACCCGCGGACCGCCGCCCATCCCGCCCATGCTCATGGCGCCAGCGTACTCACCCCCCACGACACCGGCTCCGCCGTCCCGACGTTCAGCGATATCCCAGATTTCGGAATGAAATGTCCGTCCGACCCGTTACGCTGAATGACTCTCGCGAACTCTCGCACCTTCCTCTTCTCTCCGATGCCCTGGAGGCCGCCCATGTCTGCCGTCGATACCGGCTCCATCACGACGCCCCCCGCATCGAGCGGGGGCATCCCCCGCAAGGACATGCGGGTCATCTGGCTGCTGCTCGTCGCCGCCTTCGTCGCCATCCTCAACGAGACGACGATGGGCATCGCGATCCCGCACCTGAACACCGACCTCGGCATCCCGCCCGAGCTCGGGCAGTGGCTGACGAGCGCGTTCATGCTCACCATGGCGGTGGTCATCCCGACCACCGGCTTCATCCTGCAGCGCTTCACGACGCGGCAGGTCTTCATCGCCGCGATGACGGCGTTCTCGCTCGGCACGCTCGTGGCTCTCGTCGCGCCCGGCTTCTCCGTGCTGCTCGTGGGCCGCGTGATCCAGGCGGCGGGCACCGGCATCATGATGCCGCTGCTGATGACGACGATCATGAACGTCGTGCCCGCGCAGTCGCGCGGCCGCATGATGGGCCGCGTCGGCCTCGTCATCTCGCTCGCGCCGGCCATCGGTCCGACGCTCGCCGGCGCCGTGCTCGACGCGTTCAACTGGCGCGCGCTGTTCGCGATCGTGCTGCCCATCGCCCTGATCTCGCTCGGCATGGGGGCGAAGTGGATGACCAACCTCGGCGAGACCCGCAAGGCTCCGCTGGACGTGCTCTCCATCCCGCTCGCGGCGCTCGGCTTCGGCGGCATCGTCTTCGGCCTCAGCCAGTTCGGCGGCGAGGGAGGTTCGGGTGGAACGACCGGCGTCATCGCCCTGGTCGTCGGCGCCGTCTCGCTCGCGCTGTTCGTCTGGCGGCAGCTCGTGCTGCAGCGGGTGGACGACGCGCTGCTCGACCTGCGTGTGTTCCGCTCGGCGAACTTCTCGCTGGCCGTCATCATCATGACGATCCTGGCGCTGTCGATGTTCGGCACCCTCACGCTGCTGCCGCAGTACCTGCAGAACGTCGCCGGACTCAGCGCCCTGGAGTCGGGCCTCATCCTGCTCCCCGGTTCGGTGCTGATGGGCCTCCTCGGCCCGATCATGGGCCGCGTGTACGACGCGAAGGGCACCCGACCGCTGCTCATCCCCGGCACGATCCTCGTCTCGGCCTCGCTCTTCTTCTACTCGACGGTCGGCGAGCACACCGTGTGGTGGCTGCTGATCATCGTGCAGGCGGCCATGTCGGTCGGCCTCGCGATGTCGTTCACGCCGCTGTTCTCCTCGTCGCTGGGGTCGCTGCACCGCTCGCTGTACTCGCACGGCTCCGCGGTGCTGAACACGCTGCAGCAGGTCGGCGGCGCGGCCGGCGTCGCGCTGCTCACGGTCACGTACTCGGCCATCCTGCACGCCGGCGAGGACGAGGGCCTGTCGCGGGCGGTAGCGGGTGCCCCGGGTGCGCGGACGGCGTTCCTCATCGCGGCGATCATCTCGCTCGCGGCGGTCGCCCTCAGCCCGCTGGTGCGCAAGCCCGCCGACGACATCGGCGACGCGGCGCACGGCGGTCACTGACCGCGCAGAGACACCGACGGCGTCTGCTGCTCACCGCTCCTTGGGGGCGGGGATGTGGCAGACGCCGTTGCTGCAGTAGCCGGCGGCATCGCCGTCGAGCAGCTCGATCGCACCCGGCAGCGGCTGCAGCCCGAGCGGCGCGTCCTGCCCGGTGTTCTCCTGCTTCGATTCGGTCATCCCTCGATCGTACGCCTGCCAGGAGCACCGGGCGCCGCACGCTCTTCTCTGCGACCTCGGAGCGGCGTATCGTTCCCGGCGAGGGGGTGCGCACCCTCGTCCCGCGCCCCCGGAGCCGAGGAGGCGCCATGATCATCCACCCTCCCGAGCGGGCCACCGCGACCGGCCACGTCGCCGCGATGTACGAGAGCGACCTCGCCGACGACGGCATCGTGTTCGCACACACCAGGGCCATGGCCGTGAACCCCGAAGCCCACGCCGCCTTCGAGGCGCTCGTCCGTGCGGTCGTCCCGTCCATCGGCGTCCGCGTGTACGAGGCCGCGACCCTCGGGGAGGCCCGGGCGATCGGATCCGCGCACTGTCTGCTCGCCCACGGCCGCCGCTCCCTCCGCGCCGGCGTCGTCGACGAGGAAGGGCTCGCCGCCTTCGCCTCCGGAGACGACCGCGGCTTCACGGAGCAGGAGCAGGCCGTGATCCGCTTCGCCGCGCGCCTGTCGACCGATCCGTCGGCGATGACCGACGCGGATTCGCAGGAGCTGCGCGAGGCGGGGTTCAGCGATCGGCAGATCGTGGACGTCACCCTGGCGGCGGCGGCACGCAACTACTTCAGCAGGGCACTGCTCGCGCTCGCCGTCCCCGTCGAGGACGTCCCCGGGTTGGACTCCGCCCTCACCGCGGCGCTCACCCACGCCACGGCGACCGCGCCGACAGGCGATCGAAAGGCCGCTCCCCTTAATCTGGACGGATGCTCCGACGATTCCTCGCCCGCGTGTACTGGGCCGTCAGCCGGTGGACCCTCGTCGCCGACGCCGCCCCCACGCGTCCGACCGTCCTGATCGGCGCTCCGCACACCTCGAACTGGGACTTCGTGCTCATGCTCGCGATCGCTTGGCGCCTGGGCATCGAGGTCCACTGGCTGGGCAAGAAGAGCCTGTTCCGCGGCTGGCGAGGACCGATCATGCGCGGCCTCGGCGGCATCGCCGTCGACCGCGCGGATCCGGCGCGCGTCGTCGGCGAGGTCGTGGACCAGGTGCACGCCGGGACGGTGTTCGGCCTCGTCGTCACCCCCGACGGCACCCGCGGCGGCAACGAGTACTGGAAGAGCGGCTTCTACCGCATCGCGCGTGCCACCGGCATGCCGGTCACCCTCGGCTTCGTCGACCGCCACACGATGACGACCGGCCTCGGGCCGACCCTCGACCTCACGGGCGACGTGGCTGCCGACATGGACCGGATCCGCGCGTTCTACGCCGACAAGCACGGTGTGCGCCCCGAGCGGCGCACGGAGCCGCGGCTGCGCGAGGAGACCGCCGCGCAGCCGGAGGACTGACCCCTCAGTCCGCTTCGGGGGCGTGCTCCCGGGCGTACGCGAGGTCGTCGTCGGACAGCGACTCGATCATCCCGACCACCGCTCCGGTGATCTCCCGGATCTCCTCGCGGACGTCCTCGTCGAGGTGCCGCGAGCCACTGCCGATGACCGCTCGGCGCGCCTCGTCGGACAGCTCGGGCCACCATTCGTCGATCGGGGGCAGGGTCATCTCGGGTCCTTTCCTGAGGCCTGTCCGCCGGGCCGCGCAAGGTCCTGGACAGCGGCGGATCGTGCCCACGAGACTATCGCCATGACAGCAGAACCCCGTGGCGCCGCGGACGAGCGCGACGACCGCGACGACGGCCGCGACGAGACCCCGAACGAGCGCGCGGACCGCAACTGGGAAGAGCTGCTGCAGGAGCTCCGGGTGATGCAGACCGGCACGCAGATCCTCACCGGCTTCCTCCTCGCGGTGGCGTTCCAGCCGCGCTTCACCGACATGGACGAGTTCCAGCGCGACCTGTACGTCGTGCTCGTGGCGCTCGCCGCTCTCGCCACCATCCTCGCCCTCGCCCCCGTCGGCATCCACCGCGCCCTGTTCGGCAGCCGGCTGAAGCCGGAGCTCGTCCGGACGGCGGCGCGCCTGGTGAAGATCGACCTCTTCGTGATCGGGGCCCTCACGATCGGCGTCACGACGCTCATCGTCGACTTCACGGTCAGCAGGACCGCCGGGATCATCGCGCTCGTCGCGTCCCTCGTGCTCGTGCTCGGACTCTGGATGGCGTTGCCCGGCCTGCTGCGGCGCGCCCGGTCGCGGGTGCGGGCACACGAAGGACCGCCGCCCCCGTCGGCGTGAGCGCGACGAGGGCGGCGGTCGGACGGCGGGGCGTCAGCGGCCGGCGGGGCTGCGGTTCTCCGCGCTCACCATCCAGGCGAACTGCTCCAGTCGCTCGATCACCGCGTGCAGCAGATCAGCGGACGTCGCATCCTCCTCATCGACGGCATCGTGCACGTCGCGGATCGTCCCCACCGCGGCCTCCAGGCGCGCGGTGACGAGGTCGATGGTCTCCGTCGTGGACACCTCACCGGTCGGGAACTCCGGCAGCGTGGTCGTCTTCGCGATCGTGGCGCTGCGTCCGTCGGGGACGGCATGCAGGGCCCGCATGCGCTCCGCGATGGTGTCGCTGAACGTCCGGGCGTCCTCGATGATCTCGTCGAGCTGACGGTGGGTGTCGCGGAAGTTCCGTCCGACGACATTCCAATGCGCCTGCTTGCCCTGCAGCGAGAGCTCGATCAGATCGACGAGCACGGCCTGCAGGTTCGCCGCGAGGGTCGGGGATGCCGTGAACCCCTTCTCCGCATTCTGCTGGCGCGTGGTCTTGACGCCGGCCTTCGCCGCCCCGTCCTTGCTGTTGGAGCTGCTGGTCTTCTTGGACTTCGTGTCTGCCATGGTGTGACCTCCTCCCGGCACGGTAGCCCGCAGCACGGCCCGTTCCGAGGGGGTTGACACCCGCCGGTCGCACCCCTGAACGTGAGGGAGGCGACAGGGCCATCGAGAAAGGCGGAACAGTGGGAACAGCAGCACAAGAGGATCGGCCCGAGGTGGTCATCGCCCCTCTGACGGCGGCGGATGCCGGCGAGGTGCTCACGATCCAACGGGCGGCCTTCGTGTCGGAGGCGGCGATCTACGGGAGCGTC
Organism: Microbacterium sp. UBA7513; assembly: GCF_002478345.1. Classification (NCBI taxonomy): domain Bacteria; kingdom Bacillati; phylum Actinomycetota; class Actinomycetes; order Micrococcales; family Microbacteriaceae; genus Microbacterium; species Microbacterium sp. UBA7513. The sequence goes on along the minus strand of NZ_DLNJ01000021.1, from coordinate 3,370 downwards.
GACATGCCGCCGCTGACCCAGACGCTCGCCGAGATGGAGGCCGAGCTCACCACGGAGCGCGGTCTCGGCGCCCGGATCGGCGGTCGTCTGGTCGGGGCCATCCGGTTCGTCGAGGACGACGACCTGCTCCTGATCGGACGGATCGCGATCGCCCCCGACATGCAGGGCGAGGGCATCGGCCGGAAGCTCCTCGACGCGGCGGAGCAGGCCTCCGACGCCCGCGAGGCCGAGCTGTTCACCGGAAGCCTCAGCGAGGCGAACATCCGGCTGTACGAGTCCTGCGGCTACGAAGAGCGCGAACGGATCCCACAGGGCGACGGCACCGACCAGGTCTTCCTCCGCAAGCGGCTGCGAGGTTAAGGGCAGCGCCCCGCTCCGCGCAAGGGGGTCGAAGGGATCCAGACGATAGGGAATCGTGGTCCGGACATGCCGCGACCGCGTCATGCCCCAACCGGAAAGGAGAGCTCGTGCTCACCCTCACCGACAACGCCACCGCCATCGTGTCGACCCTCGTGAGTCGGCAGAACGACGCGCCGGCCGCCGGGCTGCGCATCCACACCGCCGAGGCGCAGGACGAGTCGGGCGCGGCCCGGCTCGCCGTCGCCGTCACCGCCGACCCGGAGCCCGCCGATCAGGTCGTCGAGCTGTCGGGCACGCGCCTGTTCCTCGACGAGGCCGCCGCCTCCGCGCTCGACGACAAGATCCTCGACGCGGGCGTCGACGACGAGGGCTCCGTGTCCTTCGCCGTGCTCCCTCAGGTCGCCTGAGACCTCAGACTTCGAACGCCGCGGCCTCCCCGGCCGCGGCGTTCGTCCGTCTCCGGACACGGACCGATAACGGGTACAGTGCCGGCGTCGGCGCCGGCCCCCGAACGCTCTAGCATCGGGATCATGCGACGACTCTCTTCTCTCCTTCTCGCCCTCGCAGCCACCGCGCTCGCCGTGACGGCCTGTGCTCCCGCGAACTCGGCCGAGCCGTCCGCGTCCCCTCGTCCTTCGGAGGTCTCCAGCCCGTCGCCGACGCCGACGGAGACCACCTCCGCGCAGATCGTCGTGTCGCTGGACGGCCTGACGGTCACCGGCGCCGAGGAGCGGAGCGCCGACTACACGGATTCCGCCGCCCTTCTCGAGCTCCTCCAGGAGGTCACCGGCGAGCTTCCCGAGGCGGAGGGCGTGGAGATCTTCCCCGGCGAACCCTCCACACTGGAGGCGTACGACTGGGGAGGTCTGCGCGTCCTGGCGGACAGCACGGGCGAGGCCCCGGCCAGCGTCTCAGTCACGGCCGCCGAGGTCGCGGGTCTCCCGGTCGTCACGGAGGACGGATTCCGCGTCGGCAGCACGCGCACCGAGCTCCGCGCCGCCGACGCCTGGGCGCTGACGGATGCGGAGGACCCGGCGACCGCGAACGAGCTCGGGCTCGGCGGGCGCGAGGTCCCCGACACGGAGTCCCTGACCCGCCCCGGCTCCACCGGGATCGTCTACACGATGTTCGTACTCGACGGCGACACCGTCACGCAGATCATGGTCCCCTCGAACGACTTCAGCGACCTCTGACCCGCGACGTCACCCTCAGTCCCAGTCCAGGTACTCCTCGAGCACGACGGCCGTCTCGATGGGGTGCGTCATCGGGAAGAGGTGATCCCCGCCCTCGACGACCTTGATGCTGGCGCGCTCCGGAGCCGTGACGCGCAGGCTCTCGGCGTTCGCGGGCGGGGTGACCTCGTCGGCCGTCCCCTGGATCAGCAGCACCGGGATCACCGGGGCGAGGGGCGTCTCCACGTCTTCCACGCCGAGCAGTGCGAGACCGTTCACGCGCTCCGGATGAGCCAGCGCGAACGACCGGGCGATCGTGCCGCCGAAGCCGTGTCCGCCGATCCACGTGTCGCCGAGGCCGATGTGGTCGATGACGGCGAGCGCGTCCGCGACGCGGTCCTCGATCGAGGTGTCGGCGTCATCCGCGCGATGGCCGATCCGCACGACGTGGAATCCGGCCTCCTCGGCCAGGTAGTGACCGACCACTCCGAGCACGTCGGCGGCCAGGCCGCGCTCCTGGATGAGCACGAGCTTGACCGGCCCGTCACCCTCGTCGACGAAGGGGATGGCGCGGCCCTCGGGCTCGAAGATCTGGGTGTCGGTCATCGGCGTCGTTCTCCTCAAGCCGTCGGTGTCAGGTTCGCAGGCGTCGTCCGCACCGGGCTCCTGCGACCGGGCACCGGGCGGTGGCGCCTGCGTCCAGCGTAGCCCGCCGGGGGACGAGCCTCCTCCTCGCATCCCCCGGCGGAGTCATCAGGCGGCGGCGAGCTCGCGCCACAGATGCGCGAGAGTCGCGGCGCCGCGAATGAGCATGCGCAGATCGATGCTCTCGTCGCTCGCATGCCAGTGATCCTCGGGCAGCCCCGCGCCCAGGAACACGACCGGCGAACCGAGTTCGCGGGACAGCAGCTCGGCCGGCCCTCCCCCGGCATTGCCCATCCTCCCCTGGACCGAGGAACGCTCCGATCGCGTCCTCCGCGGCTGCCGTCCGATCCCCATGCCCACAGCATGCCCGCTACGCCGCCGAGGAGGGCGGGGGTTGACGGCGCCGCCGCCGACCGGCTAACACCGGCGCGGCGGCTAGGCACCGGACGCCGTGTACGCGCGCAAGCTGCAGGAGGTCTTCGGCGGGCAGTACGGCGAGATCACCGTCGCGCTGCAGTATCAGTTCCAAGCATGGAACATGCACATCCCCGGCAAGTACCGCGACCTCGTCTTCGGCATCGGAGCCGAGGAGATGGGCCACGTCGAGATGCTCGCAGTCATGATCGCGCAGCTCCTCGAGAAGTCCCCGCTCGGCATCACGGAGGACGCCGTGCAGGACGACCCGACGGTCGCCGCGATCGTCGGCGGCACGGATGTGCAGCAGGGCATCGTCGCCGGTGCCGGCGCCCGCCCGGTCGACAGCAATGGCAACCCGTGGCAGGGCTCGTACATCACCGCGAGCGGCAACCTCCTCGCCGACTTCATGGCCAACGCGAGCGCCGAGATGCAGGGCCGGGTGCAGGTCGCCCGGCTGTACCACATGACCGACGATCACGGCGTGCGGGATCTGCTGAGCTTCCTGCTGGCGCGCGACACCATGCACCAGAACCAGTGGCTCGCCGCTGCCGAGGAACTGAAGGCCGAGGGTGCCGAGAAGCTGCCCGTGCCGAGCAACTTCCCGCTTTCGAAGGAGCACCGCGACGTGTCGTACCAGTACCTCAACTTCAGCGACGGTCCTGCTGCCGCCGAAGGCACCTGGGCATCGGGTCCGACGCCGGACGGGCACGGCGAGTTCAGCTACCACGAGGGCCCGACGACCACGGCCGAGATGCCTCCGCCCACCCACCCCGATG
>NZ_DLNJ01000036.1:0-14853 GCF_002478345.1 Microbacterium sp. UBA7513 | reverse complement strand
TCGAGGTCATCAACAAGCTCGCCCGCGTGCAGCGGCAGATGCTGCAGGACCTCGGTCGCGAACCTACTCCGGAAGAGCTGAGCCGCGAGCTCGACATGACCCCGGAGAAGGTCGTGGAGGTGCAGAAGTACGGCCGCGAGCCGATCTCCCTGCACACCCCGCTCGGTGAAGACGGCGACAGCGAGTTCGGTGACCTCATCGAGGACACCGAGGCAGTGGTTCCCGCCGACGCCGTGGGCTTCACGATGCTGCAGCGTCAGCTCGAGCAGCTCCTCGACTCGCTCTCCGAGCGCGAGGCCGGAGTGATCCGGATGCGCTTCGGCCTGGGCGACGGTCAGCCGAAGACGCTCGACCAGATCGGTGACACGTTCGGCGTGACGCGTGAGCGCATCCGCCAGATCGAGTCGAAGACGATGGCCAAGCTGCGCCACCCGAGCCGCTCGCAGTCGCTGCGGGACTACCTCGAGTGATGCAGGCGAACGAGGGCAAGGCGCTCGAGACGAGCGTCGACGGAAAGAGCTATGCGCGGATCCCGCTGCGCACCCGTGTCGTGATGCCGGACGACGATCTCGACGCCATCATCACGGAGTACGCGAAGGCCGCCGTCCAGCCGGGCGACCTGCTCTTCGTGACCGAGAAGATCGTCGCGATCACGCAGGGGCGGTCCTACCGCCTGGACGAGATCAAGCCGCGCAAGCTCGCGCTGTTCCTGTCGAAGTACGTCACCCGCACGCCGTACGGCATCGGTCTCGGCATGCCGGAGACGATGGAGATGGCGCTGCGCGAGTGCGGTACGCCGCGCATCCTCTTCGCGGCGGCCGTCTCGGCGGTCACCAAGGCGTTCGGGCGCAAGGGCGATTTCTACCGCATCGCGGGGGACAAGGCCCGCGCGATCGATGGCCCGACGAAGCACACCATCCCTCCGTACAACGAGGCTGTGGTGCTCGGGCCGAAGGACCCGGACCGGGTCGCGGCGCACCTGAAGACGCTGATCGGCGGCCGGGCCGAGGTGGCCGTGGTCGACATCAACGATCTCGGCGGCAACATCCTCGGCTCCACGCTGGACAAGGCGGGGGAGCTGCGCCTGGTGAAGATCCTCGGGGACAACCCGCTCGGTCAGGGCCTCGAGTCCACCCCGCTCGGCATCGTCCGCGCGGTCTGAGCAGGTCGAACCACCCCTTTACGAACGAACCGGCCCCTTGCGTGCAAACGCAAGGGGCCGGTTCGCGCGTAAGGGGCCGGGTCGACGGTTCGACAGGCTCAGAAGCCGATGACCTCGCGATACCGCGGCTTGTGGCCGGTGCGGATGCCGGTGACGCTGGGCTTGTTCTCGTACACGCCCGCGCCCCAGTTGCCCTCGACGAGGACGGGGCCGTCCGGGGTCACGACGACGTCCCACCCGACGTACTGCACCTGCGGCACGACGCGGGCGACCTGATCGATGAACGCGCGCACCTCGTCCATGTAGGGCAGCTGGAAGTCGGCGATGCGGAACCCGGAGTCCGGGTGCGTCTCGTGGACGTGGCCGTGCGAGTCGTAGCCGGCCCCGACCGCGTGCCCGTTCTCGTCGAGCATCGTGTAGAAGCCGCCGAAGGTCATCTGGTCGCTGACCGCGCCGCGTCCGAACTTCTGGGCCATCGCGAGGATGTGTGCCTTCTCGCCGTCGAAGAACGCGGTGATGCGCGTGGTGTTCACGGTCCCGGGGCACACGGCCGCCAGGTCGTCGTGCTGACGGATGACCTCTTCGATCAGCAGCTCGCCGCGATCGAGGAGGCCGCGGTGGAACTCGGTCCAGTCCGTGATGTCGGCCGCGTGATACCGGTGCACACCGGTCCCGGCCTGACCGACCGGCTCCTTCGTGACGATCGTGCCGAGGCGCTCCGTCAGGGCACGGACCTCGTCGGCGTTCCCCTCCTCGACCACCATCCACTCGCGGTGCAGATGCGCGGAGAACTTGCGGTTGAACTCGATCTTGTCCTGGAAGATCCAGCGGAAGTCGGGGTGGTCGTACTTCTGCGAGAGCTGGTTGGACACGGGGTGCGTCATGTACGTCTCGCGCTCGGCACGGTTGAGCATCGCGAAGTCGTAGTCGATGTAGTCCTGGAAACCCACGTTGTGACGAGCCGCCGACCAGAGCATGTCGGCGACGATCGTGGGAACGGGGCGGTGGTGCTGGGCCGAGGCCTCCCTGGCCCGTTCGAACACCGAACCGACGTCGATGCGGCGGGCGCGGCCGAGGAGATAGCGGATGCGGGGCGCGAGAGAAAGGCGTGACATGAAGCTCCGGGTCTAGGGATCGACGTCCCAGTCTACGCGGGGAGCCCCCAGGCTCCTGGGAGCACGGAAGCTAGGCTGGAAGACGTGTGTGACACGAGTTCGAGTGCGCTTCCGCAGGCGATGATCTCGCGCTCGGCCCTCGCGGCCGGCGCGTCCGCGGCGATCCGGGCGGGCGGCCGCCGGGCCGACCTCCGGCGCGATGCGTGGGGACATGGGCTGCTCGCCGTCGCTCAGGTGGTTACCGCCGCGGGGGCGGAAGAGGTGCTCGTGGACTCTCCCGGAGAGGTCGAGGCGCTCCGTCTCGAAGGCATCACCGCGACCACCACCGGAGAGCCAGACCTCGATCCCTTTCTCCTCTATGGGCTGCCGTCCGCGGAGGGGCTCCCGGCGACGGCTCCGGTCATGCGTCTCGTCGGCCGCGTCATGTCCACCAAGCGTCTGCGGGCCGGGGAGGCCGTCTCCTACGGCTACACGTTCCGTGCGGCGGAGGACACCGTCGTCGCGCTGGTGACGGGCGGCTACGCCCAGGGCGTCGTCCGAAGCCTCGGCAATCAGGTCGACGTGGAGATCGACGGCGCGCTGCACCCCATCGTCGGGCGTGTCGCGATGGACGTCTGCGTCATCGATCTCCAGGACACCGCGGCGGACGTCGGCGACGCGGTCACCTTCTTCGGTGGTGCCGGCCCCGCGTCCGGCGCCATCGCACGCTGGGCGACGCTCACCGGGATGACCCCGGCGGAGCTCGTCGCGGTCCCCGGAGCGCACTCCGTGCGCGGATGGGAGGCATGATGGGTGGCCCGATGCGCCCCGAACTGCGTCTGGACAGCGCCGTGTTCCGCAGCAACATCGCGGCGGTCCGAGACCGCCTGGGCGACTCCGCGCTGATGCTGGTCCTCAAGGACGACGCCTACGGCCACGGGCTCCGCTGGGCGGTCGAGACGGCCCTCGAGGCCGGAGTGACCTCTTTCGGCAGCTACGACGTGCGCGGGGGCGTCGAGGTCCGGCGCATCGCGGGCGGCGAGGTGACGGTGTTCGCCTGGGCGACCTCGACCGATGAGGAGATCGACGAGGCGCTCCTGCAGGACATCGAGCTCGGCGTCGGCACGGTCGAGTATCTCCGACGGATCATCGCCCGGGCGGAGATCCTCGGTGCGCGCGCCCGGGTACACCTCAAGATCGACACCGGGCTGCACCGCAACGGCGTGCGGCCGGAGGATTGGGCGGCCGCGGTCGCCGAGGCTCGGGAGGCCGAACGCTCCGGCGCCCTCGCCCTCGTCGGGGTCTGGAGCCATATCGCCGAGGCGAGCGACGCCGAGGACGACGCGGCGCAGGCCTTGTTCCTCGAGGCCGTCCGAGTCGTCGGTCTCTCCGGGCCGCGGCCGGCGTCCCTGCACCTCACGGCCTCGGCGGCGTCCTGGTGGCGACCTGAGCTGCGCGGGACCGTGTCGCGGATCGGCGCGTTCTGCTACGGCATCCGCTCGGCGGACGGTCCGGAGCTTGACGGGGTTCGTCCTGCGGCGCGTCTCGTCGCGCCGGTCGTGCGGGTGGAGGGCGAGAGCGCGATCGTCGCCGTCGGAAGTCTGGACGGTGTCCCCTCCACACTGACCGGGATGACGGTGGGCACCCCCGCCGGCTCGCGTACGGTCTCGACCATCGATGTCGCCACGATGACGGTCGAAGGCTGGCCGGAGATGGCGGTCGGCGACGAGGTGACGCTCTTCGGCCCCGGAGCACAGGGGGAGGAGACAGCAACGACCCTCGCCGAGCGGATCGATACGGTGGGCGAGGAGATCCTCACCCGCCTCGGTCCGCGGATTCGGCGGAGGGTCGTGGACTGAACCGGCTCGGCCGGGTCAGGCGCTGATCAGACCGTCTCGATGAGACGAGCGGTCTCGTCGTGCCAGCTCGTGGCCACGCTGCGCAGCTTCTCTTCGTACTTGCGGCCGTGGTGGGCGCAGAAGAGCAGCTCGGAACCGTTGACCTCGGCGGCGATGTAGGCCTGCGCTCCACACGAGTCGCAGCGGTCCATCGCGGTCAGGCGGTACTCGACAGCGGAGGTCTCACGTTCGGTCGTTGCATTCATCTCGGGGCCTCCTCGGGTGTCGGCGTCCTTGTTGGTCGTGCTCAATACAACCACGCTGCACCTGGGGGCATGCCCGGTCGACGGCGTGTTTCGCTCAGCGCGTACGCGTGCACCCGCGATGGCGGCGCCCCGGGGAGTGTCTGCGAGGGGCGGCTCCCTCCCGCGAATAGACTCGGAGATTGTGAATGCCGAGTACTCCGCCCATCATCTCCAGGTGCTCGAAGGACTCGAAGCGGTCCGCAAGCGCCCCGGCATGTACATCGGCTCGAACGGTTCGCCCGGGCTCATGCACTGCCTCTGGGAGATCATCGACAACTCCGTCGACGAGGCGGTCGCCGGCAACGGCTCCCGGATCGACGTCATCCTCCACGACGACGGCAGCGTCGAGGTGCACGACCGTGGTCGCGGCATCCCCGTCGACGTCGAGCCCCGGACCGGCCTGACCGGTGTCGAGGTCGTCTACACGAAGCTGCACGCGGGAGGAAAGTTCGGCGGCGGCTCCTATGCGGCGTCCGGCGGTCTCCACGGCGTCGGCGCTTCGGTGGTGAACGCGCTGTCCGAGCGCCTCGACGTCGAGGTCGACCGCGGCGGCAAGACCTACGCGATGTCGTTCCATCGTGGCGAGCCCGGCATCTTCCAGGACTCCGGGGAGAAGCGACCCGACGCGCCCTTCACCCCGTTCGAGGAGAACAGCGAGCTGCGCGTCATCGGCAAGGCGCCGCGCGGGGTCACCGGCACCCGCGTGCGCTACTGGGCGGATCGTCAGATCTTCACCAAGGATGCCGCGTTCCAGCTCGCCGAGCTCGAGACGCGAGCGCGTCAGACGGCCTTCCTCGTCCCCGGGCTCGAGATCGTAGTGCGCGACGAGCGCACCGCGAGCGCCGGGGTGGGGGAGGACGGGGCGCCGACCGGCCCGGTGGAGACCTCGTACCTCTACGAGGGCGGCATCTCCGAGTTCGTGGACTACCTCGCGGTCGACCCGCCGGTGACCGATACCTGGCGTATCCAGGGGGAGGGCACGTTCACCGAGACCGTCCCGGTCCTGCAGCCCGACGGGCACATGGTGGCGACCGAGGTCGAGCGCGTCTGCGCCGTCGACATCGCCCTGCGCTGGGGCACCGGCTACGACACCCGCATCCGCTCCTTCGTGAACATCATCTCCACGCCGAAGGGCGGCACGCATCAGCAGGGCTTCGAGCAGGAGCTGTTGAAGGTGCTCCGCAGCCAGGTCGAGCAGAACGCCCGCCGACTCAAGGTCGGCAACGACAAGCTCGAGAAGGACGACGTCCTCGCCGGCCTCACTGCGGTCCTCACGGTCAACGTTCCGGAGCCGCAGTTCGAGGGTCAGACGAAAGAGGTGCTCGGCACGCCCGCCGTGCGCCAGATCGTGGCCCAGGTGATGCGGAAGGACCTCCAGCAGCGGTTCACCTCGACCAAACGCGACGACAAGAGCCAGGCCACGCAGCTGCTCGACAAGATCGTCTCCGAGATGAAGGCCCGCGTGTCGGCACGGGCGCACAAGGAGACGCAGCGCCGGAAGAACGCGCTCGAGTCGTCGACCCTGCCGACCAAGCTCGTCGACTGCCGGACGAACGACGTGGAGCGCAGCGAGCTCTTCATCGTCGAGGGCGACTCGGCCCTCGGCACGGCGAAGAACGCGCGCAACAGCGAGTTCCAGGCGCTGCTGCCGATCCGCGGGAAGATCCTCAACGTGCAGAAGGCATCGGTCGGCGACATGCTGTCCAACGCCGAATGCGCGTCCATCATCCAGGTGATCGGGGCCGGCTCCGGTCGGACCTTCGACATCGACGCCGCGCGCTACGGGAAGATCATCCTCATGAGCGACGCCGACGTCGACGGTGCGCACATCCGCACCCTCCTGCTCACGCTGTTCTTCCGCTACATGCGACCGCTCATCGAGCACGGGCGGGTCTTCGCGGCTGTGCCGCCGCTGCACCGGATCATCGTCATCAACCCGGGATCCAAGCCGAACGAGACCATCTACACGTACAGCGAGCAGGAGTTGCACGCGCTGCTCGCCAAGCTCCGCAAGGCCGGCAAGCGCTGGCATGAGCCGATCCAGCGCTACAAGGGCCTCGGCGAGATGGACGCCGAGCAGCTCGCGAACACGACAATGGACCGCTCCGGCCGGCTGCTCCGCCGTGTGCGGATGGAGGACGCCGAGGCGGCGGGCCGGGTCTTCGAACTGCTCATGGGCAACGAGGTCGCCCCTCGGCGGGAGTTCATCATCGACTCCGCTGACCAGCTCTCCCGCGAGTCCATCGACGCCTGACGGAAAACGCAACGACGAAGGGGATCCGGCGAGGCCGGGTCCCCTTCTTCGTGGAACGGATCAGACGAGCGTGCGGCCGATGCTGCCGATGACCCCGTCGATCGGCTGGCCGGAGGCATCGCGTCGTGCCCCGACGTCCGGGAGCTTGCGCACCGCGCCGGTGGGGTCGACGGCCAGTGCCGGGTTCGGGCCGACCCAGGCGACGGTGAGGCGGTCCTCGCCCTTCAGGAAGGCGTGGGCGCGGACGCCACCGGTCGCGCGGCCCTTCGACGGGTACTCCGTGAAGGCCGAGACCTTCGCACGGCCGGGATCGGTTCCGGGCAGGATGCTCTCCGCGCCGGAGACCGTGGCAACCACGGCCTCGGTGTCCGGGGCGACGGCGCCGAAGAAGAGGACCGCGGCGCCGGAGCCGAGCTTGATGCCCGCCATGCCACCCGCAGGTGCCCCCTGGGGGCGTACCGTCGAAGCCGAGAACCGCAGGAGCTGCGCGTCGGTGGTGAGGAACACGAGGTCGGCGTCATCCGCCGCGTCGGCTGCACCGACCACGGAGTCTCCGGTCTTGAGGCCGATGACCTCGAGGTCGGGCCGCACGGGCAGGGTCGACGGCACGATGCGCTTCACGATCCCCTGCGCGGTGCCGAGCGCGACGGGGGTCTCGCTGTCGAAACGGACGAACCCGAGGATGCGCTCGCCCTTGGCCGTGATCCCCAGGTAGTCGCGCAGCGGGGTCCCTGCGGCGAGCTGCACGGACGTGCCGGGCACGGAGGGCAGGTCGACGGGGGAGAAGCGGACGACGCGTCCCGTGCTCGTGAGGGCACCGACCTCACCGCGGACCGTCGTCTCGACGGTCGCGACGATGGCGTCGTGCTTGCTGCGCCGGGCAGGAGCCGTGAGCTCCTGCCCTTCGCCGAGGTCCACGCGAACGGCGCGGCCCGTGGTCGAGAGGACGACGGTGGTCGGCGCGTCGGCGATCTGCAGGTCGACGGCACCCTTCGTCGCGCGGGGCTTCGGCGGGGCGGCGTTCATCAGCAGCGTGCGGCGCGGCGTGCCGTAGGCCTCGGCGACGGCGTCCAGCTCCTGGGCGACGGCCGCGCGCAGCAGCGCCGGGCTGGCGAGCAGCTCGCGCAGGGACGCGATCTCCGCGAGGAGGGCGTCCCGCTCCGCCTCGAGCTCTATGCGGGAGAACTTCGTCAGACGGCGCAGACGCAGCTCGAGGATGTACTCGGCCTGCGGCTCGCTGAGGTCGAACACGGAGCGGAGCCGCGTGCGGGCCTGCTCCGTGTCGTCCGAGGATCGGATGACCTGGATGACCTCGTCGATGTCGAGGATCGCGATGAGCAGACCCTCCACCAGGTGCAGGCGCTCCTCCCGACGGGCGAGACGATAGCGGCTGCGGCGGGTGATGACCTCGATGCGGTGGCCGACGTAGACGCTGAGCATCTCCTTGAGCCCGAGCGTGCGGGGCTGGCCGTCGACGAGGGCGACGTTGTTGATGCTGAAGGAGTCCTCGAGCGGCGTGAGCCGGTACAGCTGCTCCAGCACGGCGTTCGGGTCGAATCCGGTCTTGATCCCGATGGCGACGCGCAAGCCGTGGTTGCGGTCGGTGAGGTCGGTGACGTCGCTGATGCCCTGGAGCTTCTTCGCCTGCACCGCGTCGCGGATCTTCTCGATGAGACGCTCCGGGCCGACCATGTACGGCAGCTCCGAGACGATGATGCCCGTGCGGCGGGGACCCAACGGCTCGATCGACGTGCGTCCGCGGACCTTGAGGGCGCCGCGACCGGTCGTGTAGGCGTCCTTCACGCCGTCGAGCCCCATGAGGATCCCGCCCGAGGGGAAGTCGGGGCCCGGGACGTACTCCATGAGGTCCTCGGTGGTGGCGTCCGGGTGCTCGAGGAGGTGGGTCGCCGCGGCGACGACCTCGATGAGGTTGTGCGGCGCCATGTTGGTCGCCATGCCGACGGCGATACCGCTGGCGCCGTTGACGAGCAGGTTCGGGAAGGCCGCAGGCAGCACGGCCGGCTGCTGGAACTGGCCGTCGTAGTTCGGGATGAAGTCGACGACGTCCTCGTCGAGGTTCTCGGTGAGCGACAGTGCGGGCGCGGCGAGGCGCGCCTCGGTGTACCGGGCGGCGGCGGGGCCGTCGTCCAACGAGCCGAAGTTGCCGTGACCGTCGACGAGCGGCACCCGGAGGGCCCACTCCTGCGCGAGGCGGACGAGCGCGTCGTAGATGGCCGAGTCGCCGTGGGGGTGCAGCTTTCCCATGACCTCGCCCACCACTCGGGCGCTCTTCACATGACCGCGGTCCGGCCGCAGCCCCATCTCGGCCATCTGGAAGAGGATCCGGCGCTGCACCGGCTTGAGGCCGTCTCTGGCATCGGGGAGCGCACGCGAGTAGATGACGGAGTACGCGTACTCCAGGAACGAGCCCTGCATCTCATGGGAGAGATCGATGTCCTGGATGCGTTCCTCGACGGGCTCGGGCGGCGGGGTTTTCGGCATGGACTTCCTGAGGGCGTACGGGAGCCTGTGTCAGACTGGCTCGGATGTCCTTCATGCTACCGTCCGCGCCGCCCGGCGCCCGGAGCGTCGTCGGGGTGGCGGACGACCTGTGCGCCGCTCTCCGCGGCGAATCCGCCACGCTGCCGCGCGCCGATTCGGCCGTGCTCGTGGTGATCGACGGTCTCGGGGCGATCAGCCTCCGGGGCCACGCCGGTCATGCCCGGTCGCTGACCGCTTCCATGACGAAGAAGGACATCGCCCAGACGGTGTTCCCGACGACGACGGCGGCGGCGCTGACCAGTCTCACCACGGGGGCCTGGCCGGGGGAGCACGGCCTCGTCGGGTACCGGGTCAGGGATCCGGAACGGGACGTGCTCGTGAACCAGCTCAGCGGGTGGGAGACGGACGGCCTGGATCCCCTCACCTGGCAGGGGACGCCCACCGTGTTCGAGCGCGCGGCGTCGGTCGGACGGGAGACGTTCGCCGTCGGACTAGCGACCTACGCGCACAGCGGCTTCACGCGCGCGACCTTGCGGGGAGCGACCTTCGTGCCTGCCGCCACGCCGGAGGAGCGGGTCGAGGTCGCCTACACGCTGGCTGCGGAGAATCCGGGCTCGCTGGTGTACTGCTACCTTCCCGAGGTCGACAAGGCGGGCCACAAGCACGGTGTCGCGTCCGCTGAGTGGGTGGCCGCGTTGGAGCGGATCGACGGGGCATTGTCGCTCCGTGTCCCCCCGCGGGTCGGCGTGGTGGTGACCTCGGATCACGGGATGGTCGATGTGCCGTTCCACCGCCAGGTCGTGCTCGAGGAGTCGCATCTCGCGGGTATCCGTCACGTGGGAGGCGAGCCGCGCATGCTGCACCTCTACCGTGAACCCCACGCCGATGCCGCTCTGGTTGTGACGCGCCTTCGCCGTGACCTCGAGGGCGCGGCGGATGTCGTCACCCGCTCGGAGGCGGTGCAGGCCGGGCTCTTCGGTCCGGTCGTGCGAGACGAGGTCCTGGAGCGCATCGGCGATGTCTTGGCCATCGCCACGGGAGTCCGGGCGCTCTACGACGGTACGGCCGACGACCAGCGCAATCGCGGCATGGTGGGGCAGCACGGGGCGCTCACGCCGGATGAGACGCGGGTTCCCTTCCTGCGGTTCGGGTCGTTCGCCTCCTGAGGCGCGACCCGGGACCGATCACTCGTCGGTGCGCGCTCCGAAGACGATCTCGTCCCACGATGGCATCGCGTTCCGGCGGCGTCGACGCCCGCTGCCGTCGCTGTCCCCGGAAGCAGGCTGGCGCGGCGCGGGCTCGGGGGCCTCGGGCTCGTCGTCGGGCTCCTCCAGGGCGGCGAACAGGGCGATGGGGTCGGACTCTTCCGGAGTCTCCTCGATCTCGTGCTCGATCGGCGACGGCTCCCGCTGGCCGCGACGGCGGCGCAGGGCTTCGAGGAGGTCGGCGGTCTCCGGACTCGTCGAGGCGGAGTCGGGCGCGCGGTTGATCGCGGCGTCCTGGACCGCCGGCGCCGAGCGCTCGGGCTGGGTCGGCTCGTCGGCCTCTGCGACCGGAGCCGGGACCAGACGAGGACCGAAGGCACCGGAGTCGAAGCGGCTGTCGTCCTTGTAGGGGGAAGCGGCACGGTCGGCTTCCACCGCCCTGAGGCGCGGGATGAGGCCCTCCGGGAGCGAGCCCTGGCGGGAGAGCTGCGTGGCATCGGCGTTCAGAGGGGAGAGGGCGCTGCGCCGCGGATCGAAGCTCCAGCGGGCGTCATGCTCCACGTCGTTGGCGGAGAACTCCAGCTTGATGATCCAACCGGACTCCTCCTTCCAGCTGGCCCAGCGTTCGGACGAAGCGGCCACCTCGGCGAGCTTCGCGCGGACCGCAGCTCCGAAGGTGGGCTGCGCGTCCGGCTCGACCTCGCTGCCGATGAGGACGGGCACGGCGAGGGCCTGGCCGATGATGTGCTCGCGCTCGGCGAGGACGGGGCCCTCGAATCGGGCGACGTCGTCGACGCTGATCCCGAGGAGCTCGGCGACCTCCGCGGCGGTGAGACCGGCGCGGATCTGTGCCTGGATGTCGCGGGGACTCGCGGCGAGCTTCTGGGCGGCCGGTTCGGCCTGGCGCGTCGCGCGGCGGATCTCCCGCTGCAGCACGGCGTCGATGGGCAGCGCGAACCGCTCGCCCGCCTCGGTAGCGAGGACGAGCACTCCTGCCTCTGTGCCGACGATGGTGACGTTTTCCATGCGAATGCCCCTCTGATGGGTGTGCGTTCATGGTGTCACGCCGGCGGGGCCCGAACGGGGAATACGGCGGGCGTGCCGTGAGTTTGCCCTGTCGCATGGGAGGGCATTTGCGAAACGCCCGCCGGTCATGCAAACTATGGCCGCCGATTACCCGACGGCGCACCCGCCCACTCGCACCATGAAAGTGGAGATTCACCGCATGGCAACCGATTACGACGCTCCCCGAAAGAGTGAAGACGACTCCGAGTCGATCGAAGCCCTCAAGGAGCGTGTGCCGGACAAGCTGTCCGGCACGACCGGAGACGAGGACTCCGACAACCCGTCGAGCTTCGACCTCCCTGGCGCGGACCTCTCCGACCTCGAGCTGGATGTCGTCGTGCTGCCCGCGCAGCAGGACGAGTTCACCTGCATGAGCTGCTTCCTCGTGAAGCACCGCTCGCAGCTCGACCACGAGGGACCCGATGGCCCCATCTGCAAGGAGTGCGCTGCCTGAGCAGCCCTCTGAGCGACGCCCCACGCGCCCCCGACCATCCCGGTCAGGGGCGCGCTGTCGTCTGCGGGTGCGCTCAGCCCCGTGCGGCGCGGATGGCCGCGGCGAGGCGGTCGGGCGTGCGGGTCGAGATCGTCCAGGCCACGACGGGGTCGGCCTCGTCGGTGTTCGGCACCACGACGACGCCATCGATGCCGCCGCGGATGAGGTGCCACCCGCGTGCGGGCAGCTCAGGTCCTCTGGCGCTGCGCGCGTCCTCGCCGGTCAACGCCATCGGCTCGCCGAGATAGCGCGCGTCGATGTGAGCCGGCCCGGCGCGGAGTACGCCGTCCTGCACCGCGACCACCGGAGCGAGGGCGAGGGCAGCCACCACGAGGAGCGCCGAGACCGCCGCACCGAGGAGCAGCGCGAAGGTCGAGCCGACCGGCACGAAGATCAGGGACACCATCGGTCCCGCCAGGGCGATGGTGACCAGCAGCCACAGGCTGGGGGCCAGTCGTTCGTGGTAGCGGGGACGTGCGTCCGTTGCGGGGTTCTGCATTAGCCTCATGGAGTGACCGATTCCGTTGATGTCCCCATTATCGCCGCAGTGGTCCCCGGCTATGCGCATCCGGGCGACGCCGGAGCCGATCTCGTCGCCGCCGAGGCTGTGCGGTTGGAGCCGGGGGAGCGGGCGCTCGTGCCCACGGGCGTGCGCATCGCGCTGCCGGACGGCTATGCGGCCTTCGTGGTGCCCCGGAGCGGTCTTGCGGCGAAGCACGGCATCTCGATCGTGAACTCGCCCGGCACCGTCGACGCCGGCTACCGGGGCGAGATCAAGGTCAGTCTGATCAACACGGACATCCACAGCGCGTACGATGTCGCCGTCGGCGATCGCATCGCGCAGCTCATCGTGATGCCCGTCACCCGTGCCCGGTTCCTCCCGGTCGACGAGCTTCCGGACAGCGTCCGCGGCGCCGGCGGATTCGGCTCGACCGGCTACCAGGCACAGACTCCCGAGAACGAAGCAGGACAGGCGAAATGACCGACAGCAACGACACTCCTTCCAAGTCGGCGCCCGAGAACCGCGCCACCGAGGGCCCGTTCGACGACTCCGAGGCGAACCCCGTCCGCCCGTACATCGACCTCGGCGGGATCAAGATCCTGCCGCGCGAGGGCCTGAACCTGCGGCTCGAGGTCGAGGAGCAGAGCAAGCGCATCGTGGCGGTCGGGCTCGACTACGCCGAGTCGTCGCTCCAGGTGCAGCCGTTCGCGGCTCCGCGGAGCGGCGGTCTGTGGGACGAGACGCGCGTCCAGCTGCGCGACCAGGTGAAGGCGCAGGGCGGTCGCGTCGAGGAGCGGGAGGGGCCGCTCGGCAAGGAGCTGCTCGCCGAGGTCCCCGCGACGGCCAGCGAGGGTTCCGGCCTGCGTCTGGCGCGCTTCATCGGCATCGACGGTCCGCGCTGGTTCCTCCGCGGCGTGATCGGCGGGGCGGCGGCGTCCGACCCCGAGGCGGCGGCGAAGGTCGGGGACCTCTTCCGCTCGATCGTCGTCGTCCGCGGGGGAGCGCCCATGCCGCCGCGCGACCTCATCCCGCTGAAGATGCCGGCGACGCCGGGCTCCGCGTGACCACGCCGGACGCCGAGGAGCCGCGCACGCAGAGCGCGTCGGAGATCCTCGGAGCAGCACTCGGCGGGGCAGCGCGCAAGGCCGGGCTCGACCCGTCCGAGAGTGCGAGCACGCACAAGGTCGTCTGGTCGGCCATGGGCGGCTGGCGCGGGATCCTGGAGTCGGTGCTGCCGAGCCTCGCATTCGTGATCCTGTTCACCCTCCGCCCCGAACCCCTGCTGCTGCCTCTCGGAGTCTCGGTCGGTCTGGCCGCCGTGTTCACGGTCGTCCGGCTGGTCCAGAAGTCGCCGCCGTCGGCCGCTCTCGGCGGGCTGATCGCGGCTGTGGCCGCTGCGGGGCTGGCGCTGTGGACGGGGCGCGGCGAGGACAACTTCGTCCCCGGCCTCATCACGAACGCGGTCTACGGCTCGGCGATCCTCGTCTCGGCGCTCATCGGCTGGTCCGTCATCGGTCTCGCGGTCGGCTTCCTCATGGGGGAGGGAACCGCCTGGCGTGCGGACCGTCGCAAGCGACGCGCGTTCTTCTGGCTCGGCATCGCCTGGGCCACGCTGTTCTTCGCGCGGCTGATCGTGCAGTTCCCGTTGTATCTGGCCGGCGACGTCACCGCCCTCGGGACCCTCAAGCTCGTGATGGGGCTGCCGTTGTTCGCGCCCCTGATCGCGGTGACGTGGTTGGTCGTCCGCGCGCTCTATCCCCGCGCGTCGTCGCACGACGACGCCGCGGCGGCGTGATAGATTTATCTCGACATCAAGATAAATCACGGGCTTTCGCCGGTGACCAGCGCGGAGCAGACTGGTTAGGTCCCCCTTGCTAGCCGCATGGCCGCACCGGCGAGCAAGATGGAGGCGCCTGTCGCTCCCATCCGAATAGAAGGAGACGGATTCGTGTCCACGGTGAACAGCTTCGGTGCCAAGAGCACCCTGACGGTCGGCAGCACCGACTACGAGATCTTCCGCATCGACACGGTGCCCGGTTTCGACAAGCTCCCCTTCAGCCTCAAGGTCCTCCTGGAGAACCTGCTTCGCACCGAGGACGGCGCGAACGTCACGAAGGCGCAGATCGAGGCGCTCGGGTCGTGGGACGCCAATGCGGAGCCCAACACGGAGATCCAGTTCACGCCGGCGCGCGTGGTCATGCAGGACTTCACCGGTGTGCCCTGCATCGTCGACCTCGCCACCATGCGCGAGGCCGTGACGGCGCTCGGCGGCGACCCGAACAAGATCAACCCGCTCTCGCCGGCCGAGATGGTCATCGACCACTCCGTCATCGCCGACCTGTTCGGCACCGAGAACGCCCTCGAGCGCAACGTCGAGATCGAGTACGAGCGCAACGGCGAGCGGTACCAGTTCCTCCGCTGGGGCCAGACCGC
>NZ_DLNJ01000037.1:0-68497 GCF_002478345.1 Microbacterium sp. UBA7513 | reverse complement strand
CCGCCGGACTCCTTTTAAACAAAATGGCCACCCATCGTTGGGTGGCCATTTTGCGTTTACGGAACGAAGAGAACAGGGAGCACCATGCCGGAAGAGGAAGAGCGCCGTCCGCGTCGCAACGACGACAGGAATCAGCGCAACGAACGTCCTTCCGGAGGTCGCCCCGTCTACCGCGACGGCGCATCTCGCTTCGGCGACCGCGGCCCGCGTCGTGAGGGCGGCTACAACCGCGATGGTGGTGCTCCGCGTCGTGAGGGCGGTTACAACCGCGACAGCGCTCCGCGTCGTGAGGGCGGCTACAACAACCGTGACGGTGCTGCCCCCCGCCGTGAAGGCGGCTACAACCGCGATGGTGGTGCTCCGCGTCGCGAAGGCGGCTACAACAACCGTGACGGCGCCCCGCGTCGCGAAGGTGGTTACAACCGCGATGGTGCTCCGCGTCGCGAAGGTGGCTACAACCGTGACGGTGGCGCCCCGCGTCGCGAAGGTGGTTACAACCGCGATGGTGGGCCGCGTCGTGAGGGCGGTTACAACAACCGTGATGGTGCGCCGCGTCGTGAGGGGGGTTACAACCGCGATGGTGGTGCGCCTCGTCGCGAAGGTGGCTACAACCGTGACAGCGCTCCGCGTCGCGAAGGTGGTTACAACCGTGATGGTGCGCCGCGTCGTGAGGGGGGTTACAACCGCGATGGTGGTGCGCCGCGTCGCGAAGGCGGATACAACCGTGACAGCGCTCCGCGTCGCGAAGGTGGTTACAACCGTGATGGTGCGCCGCGTCGTGAGGGTGGCTACAACCGCGATGGTGCGCCGCGTCGTGAGGGTGGCTACAACCGCGACGGTGGTGCGCCTCGTCGCGAAGGTGGCTACAACCGCGACGGCGCTCCTCGCCGTGAGGGTGGTTACAACCGTGACTCCGCTCCGCCTCGCGAGGGCGGGTTCGAGCGTGAGCGGGGGAGCGACCGTTCGCGGTCCTTCCCGCAGCGTGGCGGCGCCGGCCGGGAACGTCCGGCCAACGCGGCGAACGAGCGTCCGCGGTTCGATGAGCCGCGCCTCCCGGACGAGGTCACCGCACGCGACCTGCACCCGTCCGCGCGCAACGAGCTGAAGACGCTCAGCAAGGAGAACGCCGAGTTCGTCGCCCGACACCTGGCGATGGCGTCCCGGCTGATCGACGAGGATCCCGCTCTGGCGCACGAGCATGCGCTGGCGGCCTCGCGTCGTGCCGGCCGGATCGCTATCGTCCGCGAGACTCTCGGCATCACCGCCTACGCGACGGGCGACTTCGCCCTGGCCCTGCGTGAGCTGCGTACCTATCGCCGGATCTCCGGCAAGGACGACCAGATCGCCCTCATGGTCGACAGCGAGCGCGGCATCGGGCGTCCCGACCGCGCGCTCGAGACCGGCCGGGCCGTGGACCGGTCGGCCCTCGCCACCCCGGTGCGCGTGGCTCTCGCGATCGCGATGTCGGGCGCTCGGCTGGACCAGGGAGACCTGGCGCTGGCCCTCGGCGAGCTCGAGATTCCGGAGCTTGATCCCGATCGCGCGTTCGAGTGGAGCCCCGCGCTCTTCGCCGCGCGGGCCGCCGTGCTGGAGGACCTCGGGCGTACCGACGAGGCGGAGTTCTGGGCGCACCGCGCCGAGGTCGCCGCTGAGGCTCTCGGCGTGGACGAGGCCGGCGACGAGGAACTCTACGTGGAGGACAGCCTCATCGAGGACGAGTTCTCCGAAGCCGAGTTCTCCGAAGCCGACGTGGCTTCTGTCGAGGACGAAGCCGACGACGCGACCGAAGCCGACGACACGAGCGACACCCCCGAGCCCGCCGAGCCGTCCATCGAAGACGAGGTGCGCGAGCTTCTCGGTGAGGACGACGAGACGGATGACGAGACGGAGGACGACTCGCCCTCCGCATCCGAGAAGCCGGAGGCGTAGTGGGACTCTTCACAGCGAAGGCGCGGAAGCGACCCGTGGGACAGACGCCCCTCCAGGGCGTCGACACCGTCCTCGCTGATCTCGACGGCGTGGTCTACGCGGGTCCCGGCGCTCTGCCGCATGCGGTGGAGAGTCTGAACGCGGCGGCACACACGGTGCGTCTCGGCTACATCACCAACAACGCCTCGCGCACCGACGCCTCCGTGGCCGCGCACCTCACGAGTCTCGGACTCGATGTCGCTCCGCAGGACGTCGTCACGAGCCCGCAGGCGGCGATGCGTCTGCTTTCCGGGATCGTGCCGGCGCCGGCGACCATCCTCGTCGTCGGCGGTGACGGCCTCGTCGATGAAGTGCAGAAGGCCGGCTACACGGTGACACGCAGCGCCGAGGATGCACCGTCGGCCGTGGTCCAGGGGTTCGCCCCCGAGGTGGCCTGGACCGATCTCGCCGAGGCGGCGTTCGCCCTCAAGGTCCCCGAGGACGAGGGCGGCATCCCCTGGATCGCCACGAACACCGACTGGACGATCCCGCGCGAGCGCGGCGTCGCGCCGGGGAACGGCACCCTCGTCTCCGCCGTCCACACGGCCATCGGTCGTCTGGCGACGGTGGCGGGCAAGCCGGAGACTCCGATCTTCGAGGAGGCGCTCGCCCGCTTCGGGGCGACGAAGGCGCTCTTCATCGGCGACCGTCTCGACACCGACATCATGGGTGCGAGCCGTGCGGGGATCGAGTCCGCCCTGGTGCTGACCGGTATCGACCGTCCCAAGCACGTCCTCGCCGCGCCCGAGGGATCGCGCCCGACCTACATCCTCGGTGACCTGCGCGGCCTGCACGAGCCGTATCCCGAGCCCGTGGTGACCGACGGCGTCTACGACGTGAACGGTGCCGCCGTCCGCGTCCACGGCGCGGATGTCGAGATCCTGGCGGAGTCCGGGGACCAGCTCGACCTGCTGCGCGCCGGTGCCGCTGCCATCTGGGCTTCCGGCACGCCCGTCTTCGTCCTGCGGGTGCCGGAGCGGCTGTACGACGACCCGTTCCACCGCCCCTGAACCACGCGTGGCAGCCGTCGGCCGTCGGCGGTGCCGCGTACAGTGGAATCGTGAGCGACGAGACGACGACCAGCGCGCCGACGGACGGCCTGTGGAGTCGTCTGCGCCTGATCGAAGGGCAGCCGCTCGCCGCACGCGCAGACGCCTACTCTTCTCTGCACGACGAACTCTCGCGACGGCTCGAGAGCGGATCCCGGCTGGAACAGCGGGAGACCCCGGGACCACGATGACGCGACTCGACGCCGCCCTCGCTCTCCGAGGACTCGCCCGTTCGCGCACGCATGCCGCCACCCTGATCGCCGACGGCCTCGTGAGCGTCGACGGCCGCCCGGTCGTCAAGGCCTCGACGGCGGTCGACGACTCGAACACGATCACGGTCGCCGGCGCCGACCACTACGTCAGCCGCGCCGCGCACAAGCTCATTGCGGGCCTCGACGGCTTCGGCATCCCGGTGCAGGGGCGCCTGGCCCTCGACATGGGGGCATCGACCGGCGGGTTCACCCAGGTGCTCCGGGAACGCGGCGCGCGCCGTGTGCTCGCCGTGGACGTCGGGCATGGCCAGCTCGCCCCCTCGGTCGCCGCGGACTCCGGCGTCACGGCGGTCGAGGGTTTCAACGTGCGGCACATGACGCGCGACAGCCTCGCCGCAGCGACGGGGGAGTCCGCGCCGCCGGAACTGGTGGTGGGCGACCTCTCCTTCATCTCGCTCGAGCTCGTACTGCCCGCAGTGGTCGCGGTGGCCGCGCCGGGCGCCGACGTGCTGCTGCTGGTCAAACCGCAGTTCGAGGTCGGGCGGACGGCCGTGCGCGGCGGTCTCGTCACCGACCCGGCCACTCGTGCCGACGCCGTCGCCCGCGTGGTGTGGAGTGCCTGGGACGCGGGGATGGGGATGGCGGGGATCGTCACCTCCCCGATCCTCGGGACTCACGGCAATGCGGAGTATCTCGTGCACCTCGTGCCGGGCGGCGGGAGCAATCCGACAGAATGGATGGACACCATCAACCGGCTGGCAGGGGGACGATGAACGAGCGCAGGATCCTGGTCGTCGCCCACGCGGGTCGCGTCGACACCGTCGCGGCCGCCCGTCGGGTGGTCGATGCCCTCCGGGGCGCGGGAGTGCGCCCCGTCCTGGCGGCCGACGACTACGCGGAACTCGCCGCGGTTGATGCATTCTTCGCGAACGTCGAGGTGCTGGACGCCTCCGCCGGTCCGGCGTCCCTCGAACTCGCGATCGTGCTCGGTGGCGACGGCACGATCCTCCGTGCGGCGGAACTCGTCCGCGACAGCGGCGCCCCGGTGCTCGGCATCAACATGGGACACGTCGGCTTCCTCGCGGAGATCGACCGCGACGACATGGACGACGCGATGCGCCGTGTCATCGCCCGCGACTACGACGTCGAGGAGCGCCTGGCCCTGTCGGTGCGCGTCAAGGACAGGTCCGGGGGCGTCGTCTTCGAGACCTGGGCCCTGAACGAGGCGACCGTCGAGAAGGCGAGCCGCGAGCGCATGATCGAAGTGGTGCTCGAGATCGACGGGCGGCCGCTGTCGAGCTTCGGCTGCGATGGCATGGTCATCTCCACCCCGACCGGCTCGACCGCCTACAACTTCTCCGCCGGCGGACCGGTCATCTGGCCGACGGTCGAGGCCATCGCGGTGGTCCCGCTGTCGGCACACGCCCTGTTCGCGAAGCCGCTCGTGGTGAGCCCCGATGCGGCCGTGGCCATCGAGATGCTGGAGCGGACGGACGGCTCCGGCATCCTCTGGTGCGACGGCCGTCGTTCCCACGACCTCCCGCCGGGCGCCCGCGTCGTGGTGCGTCGCTCGTCGCGCCCGGTCCGCCTCGCGCGCCTGCACCCGACCGCGTTCACGAACCGTCTCGTCCGCAAGTTCCAGCTGCCGGTCGAGGGCTGGCGCGGGCAGGAGCGGAGGAGCGACGCATGATCGAGGAGATGCGCATGCAGGGGCTCGGCGTGATCGCCGACGCCGTCCTGCCGCTCGGCCCGGGCTTCACGGCGATCACCGGAGAGACCGGCGCGGGCAAGACCATGGTCGTCACCGGACTCGGGTTGCTCCTCGGCCAGCGCGCCGACTCGGGGGCTGTGCGCAAGGGCGCGGCGCAGGCGTCGGTGGCGGGGGTGTGGATCGTGCCTGAGACCGGCGAGGTCGCCGACATCGTGGCCGAGGCCGGCGGAGAGCTGGAGCCGGCCGGTGCCGGCACCGCCGAGCTGTATGTGTCGCGCACCCTCAGCGCCGAGGGTCGCAGTCGCGCGAGCGTCGGCGGCCGCGCCGCGCCGGCGGGGGTGCTCTCCTCGCTCGCGGACGAGCTCATCGTCGTGCACGGACAGTCCGAGCAGCTGCGGCTGCGGTCGGCCGCCGCGCAGCGCGACGCCCTCGACCGCTTCGGCGGTGAACCGATCGCTCGGGCGCTGGAGGAGTACCAGGCCGCGTTCGAGCGCTGGCGAACGCTCGATGCCGAGATCATCGACATCACCGCGAACCGCGACCGGCGCGCCGAGGAGGCCGCCCGGCTGCGGGAGGATCTCGCCCTGATCGAAGCCACCGCCCCGGAGGAGGGCGAGGACGAGGAGCTGACAGCCCGTGCCGAGCGCCTCGCGAACGCGGAGGAGCTGCGACTTGCTGCAGCTCTGGCGCACGGCACTCTCTCGAACGAGGAGGGCGAGCCGGATGCCTCGGCGCTGGTCGCCGAAGCCCGCCGAGCGATCGAGCGCGTGTCGGACCCGAAGCTGGCGGAGGTCGCGGAGACCCTTGCCGACATCGGCTACCGGATCGCCGACGCCGCCGGTGCGCTCTCCGGCTTCCTCGCCGACCTCGACGAGTCCGGACCCCACGAGCTCGCCGCCGTCGAGGAGCGCCGGGCCGCGCTCGGCGTCCTCATCCGTCAGCACGGTTCGCTGGCGGAGGCGCTGGCGCTGTGGCAGACCGGTTCCGCGCGGCTGGCAGAGCTCGACGACGACGGGGAGCGCCTGGAGCGCCTTTCCGCCGAGCGCGACGAGGCCAGGGCGGAGCTCGACACCCGCGCCGATGCTCTCACCGCGGCGCGGAGCGAGGCCGCCGTCCGGCTCGGAGAAGTCGTGACCGCCGAGCTCCACGCCCTGGCGATGCCGGACGCTCGTCTGGAGGTCTCCGTGGCCCCTGGCCCCGAGAGCACCCACGGCCGCGACGACGTCGCCATCCTGCTCGCCCCGCACCCCGGCGCCGAACCCCGTTCCGTGGCCAAGGGGGCCTCCGGCGGCGAGCTGTCGCGGGTGATGCTCGCGATCGAGGTCGTCATCGCGGCGACCGACCCGGTGCCCACCTTCGTGTTCGACGAGGTCGACGCGGGCATCGGCGGCGCGGCGGCGATCGAGGTCGGGCGGCGACTCGCCCGACTCGCCGAGAAGTCGCAGGTGATCGCCGTCACCCATCTCGCGCAGGTCGCCGCCTTCGCGAACAACCACCTCACCGTCGTGAAATCGCACGACGGCGCCGTCACCGCCTCCAGCGTGCGGCGGCTCGACGGGGAGGAGCGCGAGGCCGAGATGGCTCGTCTGCTCTCCGGACTCGCGGATTCCGATGCCGCACTCACCCACGCCCGCGAGCTTCTCAGCCTCGGCGTCTGAACGAACTGTTAGGATAGAAGCCCGTGATGAACTCTTCTTCTGCGGGGCCCAAGAACGACACGACCAAGCACATCTTCGTGACTGGTGGTGTCGTTTCGTCTTTGGGCAAGGGGCTCACCGCGGCCAGCCTGGGCAACCTCCTGACGGCCCGCGGACTCCGCGTGGTCATGCAGAAGCTCGACCCGTATCTGAACGTCGATCCGGGCACCATGAACCCGTTCCAGCACGGCGAGGTGTTCGTCACCGACGACGGTGCGGAGACCGACCTCGACATCGGCCACTACGAGCGCTTCCTCGACATCAACCTGTCCGAGGCGGCCAACGTCACGACCGGCCAGATCTACTCCCAGGTGATCGCCCGTGAGCGTCGCGGCGAGTACCTCGGCGACACCGTGCAGGTCATCCCGCACATCACCGACGAGATCAAGCGCCGCATGCGGCTGCAGGCGACCGAGGACCCGCGTCCCGACGTGATCATCACCGAGGTCGGCGGCACGGTCGGCGACATCGAGTCGCAGCCGTTCCTCGAGTCCGCGCGCCAGCTTCGTCACGAGCTCGGCCGCGACAGCGTGTTCTTCGTGCACGTCTCGCTCGTGCCGTTCATGGGTGCGTCCGGCGAGCAGAAGACCAAGCCGACTCAGCACTCGGTCGCAGCCCTCCGTCAGGTCGGTATCCAGCCCGATGCCCTCGTGCTCCGCAGCGACCGCCCGGTGAGCGCGAGCAACCGCAACAAGATCGCCCTCATGTGCGACGTCGACGTCGAAGGCGTCATCAACACCGTCGACCTGCCGAGCATCTACGACATCCCGTCGACTCTCAACGAGCAGGGCCTCGACTCCTACATCGTGCGCCGCCTCGGCCTCGACCAGAAGGCGGACGACGTCGACTGGACGCGCTGGAACAAGGTGCTGCACGCCGTGCACAACCCGAAGCACGAGGTCACGATCGGTCTCGTCGGCAAGTACATCGACCTGCCGGACGCCTACCTCTCCGTGACCGAGGCCCTCAAGGCGGGCGGGTTCGCGCAGGAGACGAAGGTCAACATCCGCTGGATCCCGTCCGACCTCTGCGAGACCCCCGAGGGCGCGCAGGAGCAGCTGGCCGAGCTGGACGGCATCTGCGTGCCCGGAGGCTTCGGCATCCGCGGCATCGAGGGCAAGCTGGGTGCGCTGAAGTTCGCCCGCGAGCAGGGCATCCCGACCCTCGGCCTCTGCCTGGGTCTGCAGTGCATGGTCATCGAGTACGCCCGCGACGTGGCCGGGATTGCCGGAGCCTCGTCCAGCGAGTTCGACCCGGACACCGCGGAGCCCGTCATCGCGACCATGGCCGAGCAGATCGAGATCCTCGACGGCGGCGACCTCGGCGGCACCATGCGCCTCGGCCTGTACAAGGCGGCTCTCGCGGAGGGTTCGCTGGCGCGTGAGGTCTACGGCACCGCCGAGGTGTCCGAGCGTCACCGTCACCGCTACGAGGTCAACAACGCCTACCGCGATCGCCTGTCCGAGGCCGGTCTGGTGTTCTCGGGCCTCAACCCGGAGCTGGACCTCGTCGAGTACGTCGAGCTGCCGCGCGACGTGCACCCGTACTACATCGCCACGCAGGCGCACCCGGAGCTCCGCTCGCGTCCGACCGACCCGCACCCGCTGTTCCGCGGTCTCGTCGGTGCCGCCATCGCGCGTCACCGCGCGAGCGAGCTGTTCGACGTGCCCGTCGATGAGTGAGTCGGAGGCGCCGGGCGTCGCGGAGCCGCTGCGGGACGAGCCCTTCGAGCCGGAGGTCCTGAGCAGCGACCTCGTCTATGAGGGGTATGTCTGGGACGTCCGCTCCGACCGGGTCCGCTACGGCGACGGCGAGATCGTGCGCCAGTATGTCGCCCATCCCGGGGCCGTCGCGATCCTCGCGCTGGACGACGAAGGACGGGTGCTGCTCATCCAGCAGTACCGGCATCCGATCCGTCACCGCGACTGGGAGCTGCCGGCCGGCCTCCTCGACATCGCGGGGGAGGAGCCGCTGGCGGCCGCCCGTCGCGAGCTCGCGGAGGAAGCCGACCTCGTCGCCGCCCACTGGGAGCCCCTGGTGTCGTCGTGGACGACGCCCGGCGGCAACGACGAGCTCATCCGGGTGTTCCTCGCGACCGGACTCTCAGCCGCCGAGACCGCGCACGACCGCGAGGACGAGGAAGCCGACATCCGCGTCGCGTGGGTGCCGCTGGAGGAGGCCGTCGCCGGAGTCCTGGAGGGGCGCCTGCACAACGGCATCCTCTCCATCGGCGTCCTGGCCGCCGCGCAGAGGCTGCGCGACCGGAGCTGAGCATGCTGCTCGATCGCGCCCTCGACGCGTACCTGCGTCATGTGACGATCGAGCGCGGGCTCAGCAGTCACACGGTCGGCGCCTACCGGCGGGATCTCGCGGGCTACCGGGATTGGCTCACAGCGGAGGGGATCGACGACACCGCGGACATCACGCCCGCTGTCGTCGACCGCTTCATCGCCGCCCGCGCGTCTGCGGAGCCGCCGCCGGCCGCGACGAGCCTGGCGCGCCTGCAGTCCTCGGTGCGCGGCTGGCACCGGTTCCTCGCCCGCGAGGGCATCGAGGCGGACGATCCGACCGGACGGCTCCGCCCGCCGAAGACCCCGCGCCGGCTGCCGAAAGCCCTCACGATCGACCAGGTGGAGCGCCTGCTCGCCGCGCCGTCGGCCGAGGAGCCGCTCGGCATCCGCGACAGGGCGCTCCTGGAGCTGCTCTACGCGACCGGTGCCCGGGTGTCGGAGGCGGTCGGGCTCGACGTCGACGACATGGCGCACGGCGAGGTGCTGCGCCTGCGCGGCAAGGGTTCGAAGGAGCGCATCGTCCCGGTGGGCTCGTACGCCCGCACGGCCGTCGACGCCTACCTCACCCGGGTCCGGCCGGAACTCGCGGCGAAGGGCCGTGCATCGGCCCGGCTCTTCCTCGGCGCGCGCGGTGCCCCGCTCTCGCGACAGAGCGCGTGGCTGGTGATCCGTTCCGCTGCCGAGCGCGCACAGCTCACCGCCGAGGTCTCCCCGCACACGCTGCGGCATTCGTTCGCGACGCACCTCCTGCAGGGCGGTGCCGACGTGCGGGTGGTGCAGGAGCTGCTGGGGCATTCCTCGGTCGCGACGACGCAGATCTACACGCACGTGTCGGTGGATGCTCTCCGCGACATCTACGCGACCTCGCATCCCCGCGCACGCTGATCGCGCACTCCAGGGCTGTTCGGTGACCGCCCGCCGCGCGCCGGGACGGCGGGGGAACGCGTGGCGGCTACAATCGAGCAAGCACGAAGGAGCAGGAGAACCGGTGGCTGAGAAAGTGGCGAAGTCCAGGGCGAAGGCGCAGAAGGCCGACGACACCCCCATGGGACCCACCGGCCGTCCGTACCAGGGCTTCCCGATCCCGGCGCCTCTGAAGTCGCACGGCCCGGCCCGCATCATCGCCCTCTGCAACCAGAAGGGCGGCGTCGGCAAGACGACGACCTCGATCAACCTCGCCGCCGCGCTCGCGGAGTATGGCCGCAAGGTGCTCGCCGTGGACTTCGACCCACAGGGCGCGCTGTCCGCCGGTCTCGGCATCCAGACGCACGACGTCCCGACGGTCTACGACCTCCTGCTCGACACGAAGCGCGACGCGCACGACGCGATCGTGCACTCGAACGTGCCCGGTCTCGACGTCCTCCCCGCGAACATCGACCTCTCCGCCGCGGAGGTGCACCTCGTCAACGAGGTCGCCCGCGAGACAATCCTGGCCCGCGTGCTCCGGCAGGTGGCGGGGGAGTACGACGTCATCCTCATCGACTGCCAGCCGTCGCTCGGTCTGCTGACCGTGAACGCGCTGACGGCGGCGCACGGCGTCATCATCCCGCTCGAGTGCGAGTTCTTCGCGCTCCGCGGTGTCGCGCTCCTCATCGAGACCATCGACAAGGTCCGCGATCGACTGAACCCCTCCATCGAGATGGACGGGCTGCTGGCGACCATGTACGACCCGCGCACGCTGCACTCGCGCGAGGTGCTGGAGCGCGTCGTGGAGGCGTTCGGAGATGACGTGCTGGAGACCGTGATCGGCCGCACCGTGAAGTTCCCGGACGCGTCGGTCTCGGGGGTCCCGATCACCGAGTTCGCTCCGGAGCACGCGGCCGCACAGGCATACCTGCGGCTGGCCAGGGAGCTGGTCGCCCGTGGCGCCGTCGCCTGACGAGCTCGGAACCGCTGAGGTCCCGGCACTCGCCGACGCCGTCGATACCGCGGAGTCTTCTTCGACCGACGACGCCGCCGCCGGGTTCCGCGTCTCGCTGTCGAACTTCGACGGCCCCTTCGACCTCCTGCTGAACCTCATCTCGAAACACGAGATGGACATCACCGAGGTGTCGCTGAGCGCCGTCACCAACGAGTTCATCGCGTACCTCGCCGACTTGGAGGACGAGGAGGAGCTGGATCAGGCCTCGGAGTTCCTCGTCGTCGCCGCGACCCTGCTCGACATGAAGGTCGCGGGCCTGCTGCCGCAGGGCGAGCTCGTCGACGCCGAGGCCGTCGCCCTGCTCGAAGCGCGCGACCTGCTCTTCGCCCGCCTCCTGCAGTACCGCGCGTTCAAGGAGGTCTCCGCCTGGTTCTCGCGGTGCCTGCAGCGGGAGGACCGCCGCCATGTGCGTGCGGTGCCGCTGGAGGAGAAGCACCGGAAGCAGACGCCCGAGCTCGTCTGGTCGCTCACGCCCGACGACTTCGCGGCGCTGGCGCTCCTGGCCTTCGCGCCGAAGGAGATCCCGCACGTCGGCCTCGACCATCTGCATGCACCCCTGGTCAGCATCCGCGAGCAGGCCGCCATCGTCGTCACGCTGCTGCGTGGCACCGAATCGCTGAGCTTCCGCGAGCTGGTCGCCGGCGTCACCGAGCCGGGCATCGTCGTGGCCCGCTTCATCTCGGTGCTGGAGCTGTACCGGCACGCGGCGCTCTCCTTCGAACAACTGGAACCGCTCGGGGAGCTCACGCTCCGCTGGGCCGCCGACTCCTGGTCGGACGAGACACTCGCGACCCTGGGGGCCGACTATGACCGATGACGTGACCGCGGCAGAGACCGGGCTCCAGGAGGAGCCCGACGCCGTGACGGGTGCCGAGCTCCCGCTCAGCGAGCGCGTGGAGGCGATCCTCTTCATCGTCGACGAGCCGATCGGCCTGGTGGCCCTCGCCGCGGCGGTCGGCGCGCCGGTGCCCGCCGTGCGACAGACGGTGGAGTCACTGGTCGAGGACTATGACGGCCAGGGAGCGGGGCCGCGGCGTGGCTTCGAGCTGCGGGAGGTCGGCGGCGGATGGCGGCTCTACGTCCGCGAGGACCTCGATCCGGTCGTGGCGGAGTTCGTCGGCGGTCAGGCTCCGGCCCGACTCTCCCAGGCGGCGCTGGAGACGCTCGCCGTCATCGCGTACAAGCAGCCGGTCACCCGGAGCCAGGTGGCCTCGATCCGCGCGGTCAACGTCGACTCCGTGGTCCGCACCCTCCTCGCGCGAGGGCTGATCACCGAACTGTTCGCCGATTCCGAGACCGGCGCGATCAACTACGGCACCACCGATGCACTCCTCCAGCATCTTGGTATCAACTCTCTGGATGAGCTTCCGCCGATCTCGCCGCTCCTCGACGACGGCGCCGACGGCTTCGACGAAGGGACGGTCCGATGACCACCGACGCCCACGATTCCAGCGCCCCCGAGGGCGTGCGACTGCAGAAGGTGCTCGCCGCGGCCGGCGTCGCCTCCCGTCGGGTCGTCGAGCAGTACATCGTCGAGGGACGCATCCGCGTGAACGGCCAGGTGGTCACCGAGCTCGGCCGCCGCATCGATCCGGAGCGGGACCTCGTGGACGTGGACGGCACCGCGGTGCAGCTCGACGTGTCCAAGCGCTACGTGATGCTGAACAAGCCGACGGGTGTGGTCAGCAGCATGCGCGACGAGAGCGGACGCCCCGATCTCCGACGCTTCACGAAGGACTACGAGGAGCGGCTGTACAACGTCGGGCGTCTGGACGCCGAGACCAGCGGACTGCTGCTGCTCACCAACGACGGCGAGCTCGCGCACGTCCTCGCGCATCCCTCCTTCGGCGTCACCAAGGTCTACATCGCGAAGGTCGAGGGCGCGGTGACGGCGCAGACCATCTCGAAGCTCACGAAGGGCATCGAGCTGGAGGACGGCCCCATCGCCGCCGACAAGGCCCGGCTGCTGGACACGTCGCGCGGCTCGAGCCTCGTCGAGCTCACCCTGCACTCGGGACGCAACCGGATCGTGCGCCGGATGATGGCCGCGGTCGGCCATCCGGTGACGGAACTCGTGCGGCGGCAGTTCGGTCCGCTGCACCTGGGAACCCTCCCGGCGGGCCGGACGCGGGAACTGAGTAAAATCGAACTCGGCGCGCTGTTGACTCTCGCGCGCCGGGAATCCGGTGTCGCCGAGGCGCCAGGCGAGCAGGAGAGCGAATGACCCAGACGACGAGTGCGCCCGCGGCGCGGAAGACCGGTGCCGTGGCGCCGCGTCTGTCCGGCACCGTGCGCATCGTCGGCGCCGGGTTGCTCGGCGCCAGCGTCGGCCACGCCCTGCGTGCGAAGGGCATCGACGTCGTCCTCACCGACGCGTCCCCCGCGCAGCTGCGCCTCGCCGTCGACTACGGCGCCGGACGCCTTCCGCAGGATGACGACGCGCCTGTGCTCGTCGTCGTGGCCGTGCCGCCGGACGTGACCGCCGACGTGATCCAGGCCGAGCTCGAGCGGTACCCCGACGCTGTCGTGACGGATGTCGCGAGCGTCAAGCTGGAGCCGTTCCGCACGCTCCGGGAGCGGGGCGTGAACCTCGCCCGCTACATCGGCTCCCACCCGCTCGCCGGTCGCGAGCGCGGCGGGGCGATCTCGGCCAGGGCCGATCTCTTCATCGGGCGGCCGTGGGTCGTGTGCCGCGACGAGGACACCGCCGCGCGGGACCTCGCGCTGGTCGAGGCGCTGGCGCTCGACGTCGGCGCGATGCCGCTGGAGATGACTCCGGAGGAGCACGACCGCTCCGTCGCCCTCACCTCGCATGTGCCGCAGGTCGTCGCGAGTCTCCTCGCCGGGCGTCTCGCCGGGGCCGAGGAGGGAGCTCTCCGTCTGGCCGGGCAGGGGGTGCGGGACACCACGCGCATCGCCGCGTCCGCTCCCGAACTGTGGGTGCAGATCCTCGGCGCCAACGCCGGTCCCGTCGTCGAGATCCTCGACGCGCTCGCGACCGATCTGAGCGAGGTCGCCGATGCGCTGCGGGCTCCCGGTGCTCCCGGAGCCCGACGCGTGCTCGCGGAGACCATCCGCCAGGGCAACGACGGCGTCGAGCGCCTCCCCGGCAAGCACGGGCAGAACCGGCGCTTCGAGACACTGGTCGTCATGGTCGACGACACCGCCGGTCAGCTGGGGCGCCTGTTCGGCGAGCTCGGCGAGCTGGGCGTCAACGTCGAGGACCTGCGACTGGAGCACTCTCCGGGCGCGCAGTTCGGCCTCGCCGAGATCAGTGTCGAC
This sequence comes from Microbacterium sp. UBA7513, assembly GCF_002478345.1. NCBI lineage: Bacteria > Bacillati > Actinomycetota > Actinomycetes > Micrococcales > Microbacteriaceae > Microbacterium > Microbacterium sp. UBA7513. The sequence goes on along the minus strand of NZ_DLNJ01000037.1, from coordinate 54,366 downwards.
CCCGCGGCGCTGCACGGCGCGATCACCGGGCTCCAGGAACGCGGCTGGCGCATCGCAGGGAACACCAATGACTGACACCTCCACCATCTCCGCCACGAAGTTCATCGCCATCGACGGACCCGCCGGGTCCGGCAAGTCGAGCGTCTCCAAGGCGATCGCACGTCGCGAGGGCTTCGGCTACCTCGACACCGGGTCGGCCTACCGGGCCCTCGCCTGGCATGTGCTCGATCGCGGTGCAGACACCGACGACGCCGAGGCCGTGCGCGCTGCGGCCGCCGATTTCCCGGTCCGTCTCGGGCTCGACCCCGACGACCGCACGGTGCGAGTCGGCGACGTCGACGTGACGGCGGCGATCCGCGAACCCCGTGTGTCCGGTGCCGTGAGCGGCGTGGCCCGCGTGCCGGAGGTGCGCACCCAGGTCAACGAGCTCTTCCGGGCGCTGGTCGCCGAGGCACCGTACCCGGCCGTCGTCGTCGAAGGACGCGACATCACGACCGTCGTGGCACCGGATGCGCCCGTGCGCATCCTGCTGACCGCGGCGCCGGAGGTGCGGGCCGCACGCCGCGCGGGCGAGCTCGCCGGCGAGAACGCCGCCGCCGTCGCGGACGCGCTGCACAAGCGCGACGCCTCCGACAGTGCCGTCGTCGACTTCCTCAACGCCGCGGAAGGCGTGGAGGTCGTCGACTCGACCGCACTCGATTTCCCCCAGACCATCGACGCCGTCCTCTCGGTGATCGAACGACTCCGAGGAGCAGACCGTGGCTGACGACGAATACGAAGGCGGTCCCGACCAGCTCGCCGAGAAGCTTGAGCAGATCGATGACCAGCTCGCCGAACAGCGCGCGGAGACCCTGCGCGCCGGGCTCGCCGACTACGAGCTCGACGACGAGGACGCCGCGCTCCTCGCCGGCGTGGCACTGGGCGAGGACGGCATCGAGTTCCTGCCGGCGCTCCCGGTGGTGGCGATCGTCGGGCGCCCGAACGTGGGCAAGTCCGCGCTCGTGAACCGGATCCTCGGCCGTCGCGAGGCCGTCGTGGAGGACACCCCCGGCGTCACCCGCGACCGCGTCACGTACAAGGCCGAGTGGAACGACCGCCGCTTCACGGTCGTCGACACCGGCGGGTGGGAGCCAGACGCCCGCGGCATCGACCGTTCGGTCGCGGCACAGGCCGAGGTCGCGATCGACCTCTCCGACGTCGTGCTGTTCGTCGTGGACGCCATGGTGGGCGCCACGTCGACCGACGAACACGTCGTGAAGCTGCTGCGCAAGAGCGGCAAGCCGGTCTTCCTCGTCGCCAACAAGATCGACGACGCGCGTCAGGAGCCGGAAGCGGCCGCCCTGTGGAACCTGGGTCTCGGGGAGCCGCACCCGGTCTCCGCGATCCACGGTCGTGGTGTCGCCGACCTCCTCGACGCCGTGCTGACGAAGCTGCCGGAGATCTCCGCGGTGGCGAAGCAGGAGATCGGCGGTCCGCGCCGCGTCGCGATCCTCGGACGCCCGAACGTCGGCAAGTCCTCGCTGCTGAACAAGGCCGCGGGGGAGGAGCGCGTCGTCGTCAACGATCTCGCCGGCACCACTCGCGACCCCGTGGACGAGGTCGTGGAGCTGGGCGGCAAGATGTGGCGCCTCGTCGACACGGCCGGTATCCGTCGCCGCGTGCACATGGCGCAGGGTGCCGACTTCTACGCGTCGCTGCGCACCTCGGCCGCGCTGGAGAAGGCGGAGGTCGCGATCGTCGTCCTCGACGTGTCGGAGTCGATCAGCGAGCAGGACGTGCGGATCATCGACCTCGTGCTCGAGTCGGGTCGCGCGCTCGTCCTGGCGTTCAACAAGTGGGATCGCCTCAACGACGACGACCTGGAGAACGCCGACCGCCGCCGTTACCTGGAGCGCGAGATCGAGCAGGACCTCGCCCACGTGGCCTGGGCTCCGCGGGTCAACATCTCGGCGAAGACGGGTCGTCACCTCGACAAGCTCGTCCCGGCGCTCGAGATGGCGCTGGAGAACTGGGACCGCCGCATCCCGACCGGGAAGTTCAACGCGTTCCTCGCCGAGCTCGTCGCCGAGCACCCGCACCCGGTGCGCGGAGGGAAGCAGCCGCGCATCCTCTTCGGGACGCAGGCCTCGACCCGTCCGCCGACGTTCGTGCTGTTCACGACAGGTTTCCTCGACCCGGGCTACCGCCGGTTCATCCAGCGCCGCCTGCGCGAGCTGTACCCGTTCGAGGGCACGCCGATCGTCATCAACATGCGCGTGCGGGAGCGTCGCCAGCGCTGACTCGTTGCCGCGCATGTCGCGGCGGTGGCGCCGGAACCCCGATGCTGTGAAAAGCTGAGGGGGTGACTGTCGTACCTCCCGCCGCCGGTGAACCGCGTCGCCCCGAGGGGCCGCGCGATCCTGGCGATGCCTGGGTGGTCGCGGACACCGGTGAGCGGTACTGGGGCCGCTTCGGTGCGGCCGGTCTCCTCGCGGTCGACCCGGAGCGCGGCATCCTCCTGCAGCATCGCGTCGCGTGGAGCCACTTCGGCGGCACCTGGGGCCTGCCCGGCGGCGCGCTGCACGAGGGCGAAGCGGCCATCGTCGGTGCCGTGCGGGAGGCGCAGGAGGAGGCGGGAGTGCCGGATGGCGCGGTGCGGCCGCGCTTCACGAGCGTGCTCGATCTCGGCATCTGGTCGTACACCACCGTCGTCGCCGACGTACGGACGCCGTTCGATCCCGTGATCAGCGACCCCGAGAGCGTCGCGCTGTCGTGGGTGCCCGTCGAGGACGTGGACGGGCTGCCCCTGCACCCCGGCTTCGGTGCGGCGTGGCCGATGCTGCGGGCTCAGCTCTCGGCGCATCCGGTGGTCGTGGTCGACGCTGCCAACGTCGTGGGCTCGGTCCCGGACGGCTGGTGGAAGGATCGCGCCGGAGCCGCGGCACGCCTGCGTGATCGTCTGGCCGGGCTGTCGGTGCCCGCGGACGACCTCGGGCTGGCGGGGCACGCCTGGTTCCCGGAGGTCTCGCTCGTCGTGGAAGGTCGCGCCCGGGACATCGCGGAGGCTGCTGTGGGGGGATCAACCGCGGACGCCGCGGCCGCAGAAGCCGGAGTCGCGGGCTCGGCCCTGGACGTCGTGCGCGCGGAGGGCGCCGGTGACGACGCGATCGTGGCCGAGGTCGAACGCCGGGTCGCGAGCGCGTCGCCGGTTCTCGCGGTGACCAGTGACCGCGAGCTGCAGTCCCGCGTCGAAGCCGCCGGGGCGCAGGTGCGCTCGAGCGGCTGGCTCCTCCGTCTTCTCGACGCCTAGGGCGAGACACGGGTGTTTCGCTCCGCGGATCCAGGTGCTCGTATGACCCGTCGTCGTGATGGCGGCGCGCTTCAGGCGAAGGCGACCCGACGTGGGGCGTGATCGGTGTGGACCGCGCCGAGGGGACTTCGCCATTCGAGGACCCCACCGGGTCGCTGGCGCACTGTCCAGCGCTGAGGATCCGGGATATCGGGGTGTTTCAGTACATGGTGTCCGCGGCAGAGGTGCGCGAGGTTGTCGACGCGGGTCGGGCCGCCCTTCGCGTGATCCCAGGTGTGGTCGAGGTCGCAGCGGTGCACCGGCTGGCGGCATCCGGGGAACCGGCAGTGCTGATCGCGAGCCCGGAGCAACCGGCGCATGTTCTCGGTCGGGCTGTAGGCGTCCGTTTCGATGACCTGTCCGTGCGGATCGAGGAACAACCGCGTCCAGCCGCCGTCGCGACCGGCGAGAGCCCGCGCGATGTCCGGGTGCAGAGCGCCGTGTCCGTCCAGTTCGGCTGGACGGTTGTCGAGCCCTGCGAGGGTCGTCGCCGCCACGGTCACCTGCAGGCGGCCGCGCACCCCGATGAGACCGTCGCCCTCGACGGCGCTCGGATCGGCGGTGAGGAGCAGATCGGTCAGAAGGTCGGCCTGCACCTGGCTCCACGTACGGGTGTCAGAAGGGGCCACTTCCGCCTCGGGGTCGAGGGCGTAGGTGTCGCCATCGACGCTGGAGATCGTCGGGTCCGACCGAGCCTCGCCGCACGGGCGATCCGTCGCGACGCGGTCGGCGGTCAGCACTTCGTGGTGCGCAGGTGCCAGACGCGGCGTCGCTTCATCCGACCCCGATGCCGCATCACGCGCAGTCCCCGCATCACGCGCGGGACCCGCATCACGGGCCCGGATGACCGTGCGGGTGAGCTGGCTCAGTCGGTCGGCGATCGCCACCGCCGCCCACTCCGGGAGGACCGCCGTCAGGACAGCGAGGCCGTCGTCGACCGATCGCACCGTGACGCAGCGCTCATCCGCGGCGCGGCGGTGTCGCTCCGTGATCGTCTCGCCGACGAGGGCGGAGGCGACGCGGCGGGCATGCACCCGGGTGCATGCCGCGGTCTCGGCTTCCGCGACGACGAGCACCGCCGTCTCGAACAGCCCCATCGTCTCGGGCGCGACGACGCGGTTGCGGATGGCCTCGTCCACGATCGCGCTTGCCCGCGCAATCTCCCGCACATGCGCGGAGCTCAGAGCCCCCGTGTGGAAGGCCTCTCGCACGCGGGGGAGAGCGGTGCTCAGGGCGAGAGCGTCGGCGAACGCGAACTCCATGGTGCCGGTGGAAAGATGCGCCGCTGTCGCGAACTCGGCGACCATCGAGCGGTGGATGGCATCGCGGTGGTGCGGAGCCGCCGCCACGTCTTCGTCATGGAAAGCGATCTGCGCCACCAGGAGCTCCGCAGCCTCTGCCTCCAGTGCTGCGATGCGTCGACGAGCCTCCGTCCATGCGTCTCGCACGCGCCGCCGCTCCTCTAGATCGAGGGGTGCGGTCGGTGGGTTCGTCATACCTCCACTTTAGAACTTATGTTCGAATCCAGGAAGGGTTCAGTCGTGTTGTATATCGCCTCGTCCGCGGAGGCGGTCGATGTCCCGACGCTCCCGCTTCGTCGGTCGTCCCGCGCCGCGGTCCCGGACGCCGAGGGCTGCCTGCGGCTCGCGTTCCGGCGTCCGGTCCTCGTAGGCGAGGGCGGCCAGCGGCGCGCCCACACGCTTGACGAGGATCTGGCGCACGATCAGGATCCGGTCGAAACCCGCGATGCGGATGCGAAGCTCATCGCCCACGCGGACCGCCTGCGCGGCCTTCGCCTTGTCGCCGTTGACGCGCACATGCCCCGCGCGGCATGCGGTGGTCCCCGCGGACCTGGTCTTGTCGACGCGCACCGCCCAGAGCCAGCTGTCTACCCGCGCACTGTCGACCATCAGGGTTCCTTCCGCTGTAGGGAGACGAGAGCGCCGGCGATGATCAGGCCCTGGCCGAGCGTGTAGGTGAGCATCACGGCGGGGCTGCTCCAGCCCGGAAGGGCATCCGGAAGGAAAAGTCGGAACGCGAGGATCGTGTCGCTCGCCAGGAAGAACGCACCGCCCGTCGCGACGAGCGGATGGCATCGTGCGGCGAATGCGGCGGTGCCCGCGAGGAGCAGGCCGTACAGGGCGACGCCGATGAGGAGCGGGCCCGTGTGCGGGCCGAGGGCGAGGATCATCGCGAGCCACCAAACGGCGTAGATCGCGGTCCACCACGGCAGGCGGCGGCGCGCCAGGTGGCGGGCGAAGAGGGCGATGTAGGCGATGTGCGCGAGGCCGAAGAAGGCGAGCATGAGCGGAAGCTCGGGTGCCGCGGGGAACAGCGCGCCCGCGCCGTCGCCCAGCCAGGAGAAGAGCAGGGCGACGAGGAGCAGGGCCACCGTCACGGGTGGGTGGATTCGCCGCGCCGCCACCAGGACCGGTACCGCGAGCAGCGGCATGAGCAGCAGCTTCGTCGGAGCCGCGAGATCGTGGTCCAGTGCGAGAAGCATGACGTGCAGGGCGGAGACCGCGGCATAGGGGACGAATGCCCACACGATCGCTGGAGGGAGGGTGCGGCGCTGCATCCCTCCATCGTATGACCGGAGGGGCATGTCGTCCCGACGGCGGTCGATCGGACCGGCCCGCCTCAGGACTCGACGGTGACCGTGGCCACGGCGCCCTCGGCATCGAGGTGTACGGCCGGCCAGTAGCCCTCCGGGAAGTGCTCGCCGCAGGAGTCCGTGAAGTGGAGGACGACGGTGCCGTCGCCGGAGGCCTCGATGGTCTCGAGGTCCAGGTCGTCGGCCGCCTCGTCGAGCTCGGTGGGGCCCGGATCGCCAGTGCTGAACGTCGTGACCACGGCGTCCGAGGCGACGCGGCGGAGGCCAGGGATGCCGGCGACGACCGTACGCAGCCGGGGGAGCAGCGGAGCGACCTCCTCCGGCGACGCGCCCTCGACCATCAGTTCGTAGGTGCTGCCGTCGACCTGGACGCTACCGACGAACCAGTCGTGGGTGAGGACGGAGCCGTCGTCGAGCTCGGAGGTCGCCCGCTGGAGCAGGCCGAGGTCGGGATCGTCGAGGGAGGAGTTCGCGTCGCTCATGCCTTCACGCTATCGGTCCCGTTCGGCGCGACATCCAGGGTGACGAGCACGCGCCCCGGCTTCATCACCGCCTTCTCCGTGAAACCCGCGCGGAGGAACGTCCCGAGTGTGCCGTGGTACAGATCGTTCGCGCGCTGCTGCTCGCCACGGGTGTCGACGGGATACCCCTCGATGACGCGGGCGCCGGACTCCCGGGCGAAGGTGATCGCGTCATCGAGCAGCTCCGCGTTCAGCCCGGTACCCCGATGCTCCCTGCGGACGACGAAGCAGGTGACAGCCCACACGGACTCGTCGTCGAACGGCTCGGTGCTCGACGCGGCGATCATTCGGGTGCGGGGGATCCGGGCCTGACGGGTGCGCGGTCCGATACGGATCCAACCTGCGGCCTCGCCATCGACGTACGCGACCAGCCCCGGAGGGGGACCCTCGTCGATCTCGGCGCGGAACATCTCGGTGCGCTGAGACGTGGTGGTCTGATTCCAGTCCTTGTTCGGCAGCACCGGCCAGATGCACTGACAGCTCGCCCCGTCGCCGCCCCCGGTGAGCGCGTGCTGCACGTCCTCCCAGCGGGCGGTCGTCGCCAGCGCGGTCGTGATCGTCGACATGCAGGCGACGGTACAAGCAGCTTCCGACACCCCGCAACGCCTCGGTTCGCGAGAGTGCCTCCGGTGCGGCTAAGATAGGGGAGTTGCCTGCGCGAGAGTGCAGAACAGCGGGCTGTGGCGCAGCTTGGTAGCGCACTTGACTGGGGGTTAAGGGGTTTACCCCGCTCTGGTCGGCCCGAACAACTGAAAATCCATGCCACGGGCTGTGGCGCAGCTTGGTAGCGCACCTGACTGGGGGTCAGGGGGTCGCAGGTTCAAATCCTGTCAGCCCGACGTAAGAGCCCAGGTGAGAGCAGGTTTCTCGCCTGGGCTTCATCATGTCCGGCGGTCGTTTTCCGTGGTCCCCCTCTGGTCCCCCCGACACTCTCGCCTGCGGTCGCCTGTGGACGAACGGGGCGCCTCGAACCCGCTTCCTGTGGATAAGGGGACCAAAAGGGGACCAGAACGCTCCGGGAGCACGCCCGCGGGCGTCGGAGCGCATCACAGGCCCCGAGACGCCGGGCCACTGCGCCGAGCGTGCTTGCGCTGTCCGGCGGCGGAGAGGAAGGCGTTGGCCTGCTCGGCCGCCGATGCGAGGTGACGGTCGTCGGGATGCAGGTAGCCGCGGGTGGTCTCCATCGAGGCGTGCCCGAGGATGTCTTGGAGGACGTGCAGCGGGATACCCGCGTCGGCCATCCAGGTCGCCCCGGTGTGCCGCAGACCGTGCCGGGTCAGGTCGGGCAGTCCGAGCTTCGCGACGATGCCGTCCCAGTTGGTGGCGTCGCGGACGGTCGCGGTGGTGAGGTAGCCGCCCTTCGGGCCGACCAGCAACGAGTCCTCGGCCTGCTTGCCATCGGTTAGGCGTTCCAGCACGGAGCGGAGCGGTTCCAGGATCGGCACGCGGCGTTCTTTGCGGCTCTTGGTCGGCTTGGTGACCAGGCCGCCTTTGCCGGGGAATACCTGCCTGCGGATCACGACGAGGTTCTTGCCGAAGTCCACATCCCCGACCTGCAACCCGGACACTTCCGAGGACCGTGCGGCCAGCAGTGCCGCGAGCATCACGAAGTCGCTGTAGGACTGATGCGCTTTCCCGCACGCCCTGGCGAGCCGGTTGAGGGTCTTCATGTCCGGGATCGCGTGCGCCCGCGGAGAGGCGTGTTCGGCGGCCTGCCCGCGGAAGGCGTTGCGGTTCAGGCTCCGCTTGGCGCGGTTTTTCGCGGGGTTGATTTGGATCAGCCCGTCCCGCACGGCTTCATCGAGAACCCTCACGAGCGGGGCAATGGTGTTCTTGATGGTCGAGGCGCCGTGGCGCTGTTCCCACTCATCAATGGTCCGGTCGATGATCCCCGCGGTGATCTGGGTGACCGGCAGGTGCCCGAGCGCGGGCAGCACTCGCAGCTTCAACCCGTACCCGTAGGTCTCGCCGGTGGACGTCGGGTCCAGGCCACGCGCCCACCGGTCGCCGATGGAAGTGACGAACTCCAGCAGCGTCATGGACACATCCATGCCCTTGGTCGAGGAGTTGCGGAGCTGGTGGAAGAAGGCGTGGGCGGCCGCTTCGTCGCGCACGATCTCCGATCGGATCACCCGGCGCTTGGTGGTCGGGTCGGTCCACCGCACGCGGGCACGGATGCCGTAAGAGCGGCGCTCCATGTCCGTGGAGACCTTCACGCCGATCGGTGGGACCGGCTTGGGCTCGGCGGTCGGCTGCGGCTCAGCTCTCCGGGGCATGATCGTGTTCCAGTTCGCCCAGCCAGCGGTCTACGGCATCGAGCCGGTACCGGGCGATCCCGCCCAGCCGCAGGAATGGCGGCCCGGTCCCGGTCGAGCGCCACCGCGACAACGTGGACTCCGACACCTTCAAGTACGCGGCGACCTCGCGACTGTCCAGCAGCGGCGAGACGACCAGTGCCTCGGTCTTGTCGCTCACGGCACTTCTCCGGTGTCCGGGTCGAGGTCGCGGTAGAAGGCTTCCTCGGCCTCGCGGCGGGCCTGGGCGTCGGCCATGACGAACTCCACGAACTCGGCATCGCGGTCGATGATCGGGATGTCCTCGATCGGGCCGGCGGGTTCCTCGCCGGGCCAGACTGTCTGCCTGGTGGGTCGGTCGTGGTCGAGCTTCGTGCCCGACGCGGCGACCCATTCGCGGAGCCGTTGCCGGGCGTCGGCGAAGTCGCGGTGCCAGCCGAGCGGTGCGCTGCCGTTCTGGTCGGGGTCGTAGGCGCAGAGCCAGTGAAGGTGCAGCGCGCTCAGCTCCCACAGCAGCTCGGGGTGCATGTGCCAGGCCGGCGGGACCACGGATGCAGGGAGGCCGTAGGTGTGGCGCAGCCAGTCCACCCAGCGGTTGAGTTCCAGCCACTCGGCCTCGGCGTCCTCGGCACTCAGTAAGTTCCAGTTGATCGGGTGCGGCGGCTCGGCGATCAGAGGCTCGTCGTAGTCGTCGTCGTCCATCTCGTCCACACCCGAGTCGGGAACGTCGTTCGTCGTGGCGTCGCCGTGAGGTTCGTCGGACATGCGGTGCTCCTGTCTGCTCTCCGGCCCCGGTGGTGCCGGGCCGTTGTGGCGGGCAGGTGCTCCTTGCCGCGACCGGCGTTCAGGTGTCGGAGCGGCGCAGCAGGGCTTCGATCTCGGCGCGGTCGGCGGTGAGGTGGCCGGCGTCGGGGCGCTTGGGCCAGGGGTGCAGGTCGGTGACGATCGGGGGTGCGGACCGCAGCAGCACAATCCCGGTCCCGAACGGGAGCCGGCGGATGCGGTCGGGAGGGAAGATCGGCACCCGGCGCACGGAGCGCTGGTTGGAGCGGGTGCCGTGGTCGCCCAGCGTCACGGAGTCGGTGTATTCGTCGCGTTCGCCGACCAGGGCGCTCAGGTCTTGCAGGTCGCGGCTGTTGGAAGCTCCGCCGAGGATGACCTTCACGATGGAGGCGTCCCAGATCGCGTTCGCCTGGTGCTCGTTCCACTTGTCCCGCGCCTGCGCGAGCGATTGGAGCACCGGCATTGTCGTGATGCCCGAGCCGCCGCCTTCGGCCATCAGCGTCGGCAGCGACGGCAACGGCGAGAGGTTGGCTATCTCGTCCAGCGCGAGCAGCATCGGCGGATCGAGCCGGGCGCCGGCCGATCGTGCGGCCAGGCGGCGGGCGGTCTCGATGAGGTCTTCCACGAGCGCGGCGACCAGCGCGGCGCTGGCTCCCGCGCCGGAGCCGGTTGCCAGCAGGAACAACGTGCCGCGTTCGCGAATGAACGCTTCGGGGTCGAAGCCCTCACCGGGGCCGGGCGATACGGCGTCGAGCACGCGCGGGTCGGCCAGCGAGCCGAGAGCCAGGGAGACGCCCTGCCAGATGGAGTCGCGGGTGCGGGGGTCGGAGTCGATCATCGCTTCCAGGGACTCGGCCCATCCGGTCGCGGCCTGGGTGGAGCCGGTCAGGATCGCCACCGCGTCAGCGGCCGCGGTCGGATCGAGAGTCCACCGGAACAGCTCAGCGGGCGGACGGTTGTCGATCGCTGCCGCGTGCAGCAGGGCTTGCAGCGCAGCCCGTGTCTTGCCCTCCCAGAAGCCTCCGCCATCGACTCCGCCTGCGGAGAGGCCGGTGCCGGCGGCGAGCCCGGTGGCGCGGATCATCGCCGTCTGCGGTGACTCGCAGCCCCGGATCGGCGACCACCGCAGGCCGGCGGGCAGACCCTCGGCCAAGTGCTGGGGGTCGAAGATCGCGACGGGGCCGATCCTGCGGCGGGCACGCATGGTCGCGGTGAGGTTGTCCGGCCTGGTCGAGGTGACGACCACGGCACCGGGAGCGTCCAGGATCGCCGGGATCACCAGATGTAGGCCCTTCCCGGAGCGGGGCGGCCCGATGACCATGATCGAGTCCTCCACGCTCGCCCACACGCCGGTGCCCTTGGAGGTGCCGAGCCGGTAGCCCACGTCCTGTGGCCGAGGGTCGCGCAGGCCGGGGCGCAGGTTTCCCGCGCGGCGCAGCAGCGCCTTGTCAGATGCAGCGGCGGCGACCTCGTGCCGGGTGGCGACTCCGGCCATGCGGCGCGGGTCCTGCTCGATCCGGTGGGTGTGGCGGCGCAGCCGCAGCCATGCCCATAGCCCGCCGGTGACGAGGCAGGCGAGCAGCAGTCCGGCGACGATCCAGTAGACGACCGGGTTCAGTCCGTCCGCGTCGAGCGCCGAGCCGGGGTCGCCGGCGCGGAACAGCACTCCGACCCCGGAGGCGGGATCGCCGGCCGGCTGCGGTGTGCCGGTCAGGAACGCGGCCACCGATCCAGCGGCGCGCAGGATCAGCGCGACGCCGAACAGGACGACGAGGCCGATCATGGCGGCGTTGGTCAACTCGTCCCCGAACGAGCCGGTCTGCCGACCCTGCTCGTTCACGGCACTTGCCGGATGATCGTGGTGCCGGAGACGCGGCCGAACAGGATGACCTCGATGACCCCGCCGGCTCGGTCGGCGCCGATCCCGGCTGGGTCGATGAGGGCGCGCGCGGTGCCGGTGTGGGCGGCGTCGGTGTGCCCGGTGACGACGGCGGCCGCCACGTCCTCGCCGGGGACGAACCCCTCGCCCTCGACGGTGTGGAACACCGGCCCGGTTGATGCCTTCGGTTCCGGTTCGGGCTCGGGGCGGGAACGCCGGCGGCGGGCGGCGATGATGTCGGTGAAGGTCGTGCCGTCCGCTTCGCGGACCTCGACCCTGGCCGGTGTCGTCCGGTCGTTCGTGGCGCGGTCGATGATCTGCCCGAACGAGGATCGTCGCCACGGCGGCGCGAAAAGGTCGGGGTCCAGCCGTTTCCCGTCGACGGTGACGGTCACGGTGCCGTCCTCGTGCACGTCGAGCACGACGAGCGGGATGGACACCGGGACGGGCTCAGGCTCGGGTTTCCTCATGAACCCGAGGTGAGCCAGAACCGCACCCGGCCGGACGACCCACCCCAGACTCGGCTTCCACCGTTAGCCTTTCAGGAGGAGGAGCGAGATGACTGAACAGGAGGGGTTTCGGCCGAGTGGCCAGCGGGCCAGAACCGGCAGATGCACCCTCTGCGGGAACCGAGCGAAGCTCACCCAAGCTCACGTGCCGCCGAAGGCAGCCTTCAATCGGGGAAGCTTCGCTTGGGGCGGCACAACGGCGGATAGCCGCCTTGCCTACGGACGACCGAGGCTCGGGGGCGCGAGCCGGTACGCGCACTGCGAGGCTTGCCGCGCAAGCACGTCGCCCTGGGATGACGAGTACATCAGGTGGGCGCACTGTTTCGCCGGCCACTTGCTCCACTCGCAATGGAAGGGTCAGCGGACCCACATCACGGGCGAACTTGCCGACGTGCGTCCTGGCAGATTCATCCGCGCAGCGATCGCGGGCATGACGGCCCTGACTCCAAACCTCATCGACTCGCACGCCGACCTTGTTCGTATTGTGCGCGAAGGCATCCCAGCCCAGCCGCCCGAAGGCATAAGGTTCCTGGCAGCCATCGCGCCGAACAGGAGCCCGGCCCACGTAGAGGGCAGCCACGAGGCGCTAGTTGTCCGGATGTCACAAGACAGCGATAGCGGTGAGTGGGCGACCGCGACTACACCGGCGGCATCGGCGGTGATTCACTTCGCTCCTTTCAGCCTGCTGCTTGCTGATCGAAAACTCGTTGACTCCTTTCCTCACGTCGACTGCACCGAGTGGTTGCAGCTCGGAGTGGATGACATCGCCAATGTGCGGATCGCCTTCCCGATAGTCGACCTTCCTAGAACACCAACTGCGCCGGTGCCCATTGCGATGCTTCAGTTCATGGAGGCCCGCGCATGATCCGGGGTGTTAATCTCCATGGACTCAAGTTCCTCCTGACGCCCCGGCTGTCTGAGGGGCCTGCTTCCCAGGTGGTGCAAGGTTCCCCGTGCCCAGAAGACAGGTTGAAGAACAGTCACTGTGGATGATGGTTCGTCGGTATGATTGAAGCATGGTCGGTCACAGTGAACCGAGAAGTTCATGAAGCTCGTCGTGCTGCAAGGTAGTGGCGCGGCTGACGAGGTGCTGCGCAGCCCCCAGGATGCGGAGGACTTCGAGCAGGAGCTCGTCGACGAGTATGCGCTGGCGATGGCTGCTGCCGGGCTCACCGATGGGCATGTGCGGTCGACGCGGGCGGCGGTCATCGAGTTCGCCCGGTCGCTGACGTGCCCGTTGTGGGAGGCGTCGGCTGACGATGCCGATCGCTTCCTCGCCGAGCAGCGGCGCAGGGGTCTGTCGGTGACGACGCGGGCGGGCAAGGCCGGAGCGTTGGCGCAGTTCTACGAGTTCCTCATCACCCGCTATCAGGGCAAGATCCGCCGGATGACCGGGGTGACGGTCGAGCAGCCCATCGACGAGTTCAACCGGCAAAAGGGCAAGTCGCTGGGCAAGATCAGGGTGCCGCCGTCCGATGCTGAGATCGAGGAGCTGTTTACCCGGTGGCGCGGCTCGATCCCCGGTGCGAGGAAGTATCTGCCGGCTGCCCGTGACTACTTCGCGGCGTCGCTGTGGCGGCGGCTGGGTCTGCGGATCAACGAGTCCGTGATGCTCGATATCCGCGACTGGCGACCTGACCTGGGCGGGTTCGGCAAACTGCATGTTCGTTTCGGGAAAGGCTCAGGCGGGCGTGGCTTCAAGCCGCGTCTGGTGCCGGCGATCAACGGCGCCGACCAGCTCATCGACTGGTGGCTGGCCGAGGTCCGCCACCAGTTCGGCGACGACTGGCAGAACCCTGACGCGCCGCTGATGCCCTCCGAGCGGTTCGATGACGAACTCGGCCGGTGTGGACGGATCGGTCACAACTCGCTGAGGCGGGCGCTGACGATCCAGACCGAACGGTTCCTGCCTGCGTGGGCAGGGCGGCTGACGCCGCATGTGTTGCGGCACTACTGCGCCTCGTCGCTGTATGGCTCCGGGATGGACTTGAAGGCCCTCCAGGAACTGCTGGGCCATCAGTGGCTGGCGACGACCTCGGGCTATATCCATGTGCGCAGCGAGCACGTCGAGCTTGCGTGGCGCAACGCGAACCAGCGGGTCGAGGCCCGCCTGACAGGGGAAGGGTGAGAAGACTGTGAAGTGGAACTTGCGGATGAGAGCCGCCGAACGGGGTATCTGGAAGTCAGCCGAGCTGCGTCGCCAGCTCGCAGCGGCCGGCGTGGAGATCAGCGCCGGGAAGATGTCGGGCTGGTGGTCGGGCACTCCGCCGACGATCCGGCTCGAAGAGCTCGACGTGATCTGCACGATCCTCGACTGCACCCCGTCTGACCTGATGACCCCGGAGCCGGAGAAGGTCGCTGCCCGCCGGCCGCGAAAGGCCGAGACCGTGGGCGGTGAGAACGAGGCCGGGCCGCGGGTCTCACCACGGTTCGGGAACCCGCGGTCTGAGCCGCCGTTGTGAGCACCAGGAAGGGGATCAACTCACGCTTCCGGCCCCCTCGAACCTGCTTCACCTGCGGCGTGAACGCGGCGGCCTGGACCTGGCCGGCCGTCGACTACTGCTACGACTGCTTACCCGGTGGCCCGTTCCCCGCACCCGCCTGCGAGCGATGCGGGTCGACCGCCTACTACAGCCAGGGCCTCTGCGACCGCTGTCACCCCGGCAGCCCCGAGTACGTCGGCTCCTGCAAGGACTGCCTCGCCTGGGGTGTCTACCGCCGACACAACTGGAAGTGCTGGCAATGCCGCTGGTGGTCGAGTCACTATCCGGTCGGCGATTGCCTCTACTGCGGACGCCACGTCACCGTCGGCGACCAAGGAGCCTGCCGCCTCTGCTTGGAAAACGCCCGCCGCATCCACGAACCCGGCCAGCCCCTCGACTTCGAGGAAGGCGCCCGGCTGGGCCTTCAGCTCTTCTTCGCGAACATGGCTCCCCGCCGCAAGCCGAAACAGCCCAGACAGTCGGTGCGTGCCGCCCGCATCCTGCTCGCGCAGCAAGCCGAGGAACTCTCCGACTGGGAGCAGCCCGCCCTGTTCGATCTCGCCCCCGACCCGGACGTCCTCCGCGAGCTCACTACCGCTCAAGCCCGCGACTGGTCCTGGCGAACCGATGGCATCGTATTCGAGCACGCCCAACGCTTCGGCTGGTCCAAACGGCAGACCAACCAAGTCCGCCGCTCGTTGAAGATGCTCCAGATCCTCGCCCCCGAGGGCGCGATGACCATCCGCGCGACCGAAGTAATCCGGCTGCGCCGCTACGACAGCGACAGCAACGTCCGCTCCACCCTCGACGTTCTCGACGCCGCCAGCATCCTCATCGACGACCGCATCCCGACCATCGACCGCTACTTCGCGGGCAAGTTCGACCAGCTCCCCGAGACGATGCGCACCCAGCTCGAGCTCTGGTTCGACATCATGCTGGGCGGTAGCCGCATCCCTCCTCGCCGCAAGCCCCGCGAGGAGACGACCGTGCGCGTTCAGATCATCGGTCTCGCCCCGATCGTCACCGCCTGGGCCGAAGCCGGCTACCAATCCCTTGCCGAGATCAGCCCGGCCGTCCTGGTCGACTCCCTGCCCGAGGAATCGGCCAAGAGGCACGCCGCGATGCTCGGCCTGCGTTCCGTGTTCGCGATTCTCAAAGGCCGCAAGCTCGTCTTCACCGACCCGACCAGCAGCATGGCCTCCTACCAGTCGGGCGGCACCACGCCGCTGCCGCTAGAACCTGCGCAGATTCGCGCTGCCCTCGACCACGACGATCCGGCGATCGCGCTGGCCGTCGCGATCGTCGCCTTCCACGCGCTCACGAACCTGCAAGTCCGAGGCCTGCAGCTCACTGACATCAGCGACGGACGCCTGATGATGCCCGACGGCCGTGTCATCCTGCTCGCAGGGCCAGTCCGTGACCGCCTCGCCCGCTGGCTGGACTACCGTGCAGCGAAGTGGCCGAACACCCGCAACCCGCACCTGTTCGTCACGATGCAGACCGCTCCCAGGCTGAACTCGCCTGGCCACCAGTTCCCCTGGAAGAAGGCTGGCATCTCAGCCAAGGCCCTCCGCGAAGACCGCATCCTCGCCGAAGTCCGCGCCACCGGCGGCGACCCGCGTCGCCTCACCGACCTGTTCGGGCTGAGCATCGAGGGCACCAACCGCTACGTCGACACCCTCGAACACCCCGACCTTCAAACGTGGGAGACCAGACGCGATCAGTGACCGGCACCGAGCCCTCCAGACAGGCGGGAATGGAACGCGGTGGTGTAGTCGTTCATCCCGACGATCTCGACCTGCTTGGCGCGCTGTTCGTACTTAGTGACGATCGCGTCGAGGGCGGCGACGGTGGAGGCATCCCAGATGTGGGAGCGGGTGAGGTCGATGACCACGCGGTCGGGATCATCGGTGTACTCGAACAGGGTGGTGAGGTCGTTGCTGGACGCGAACAGCAATTGCCCCTCGACGGTGTACCGGGCGGTCTCGATGCCGTGGTCATCGACGATTTCACGGTTGACCTCGATCAGGTGGGCGA
This sequence comes from Microbacterium sp. UBA7513, assembly GCF_002478345.1. NCBI lineage: Bacteria > Bacillati > Actinomycetota > Actinomycetes > Micrococcales > Microbacteriaceae > Microbacterium > Microbacterium sp. UBA7513. The sequence continues at coordinate 37,918 of NZ_DLNJ01000037.1, read as the reverse complement.
CGCGGCGCACGAACATCACCGACGCGACGAACACTCCGACCACGACGCCGATGGCGAGGTTGTGGGTCGCGACGACGACGGCGACGGTGATGACCATCACGGTCGTCTCGCTCTTGGGCATCCGCTTGAGCGTGGAGGGGCGGATGGAGTGCCAGTCGAAAGTGCCGACCGAGACCATGATCATCACCGCGACCAGCGCGGCCATCGGGATGACTGCTACGACATCGCCGAGGGCGACGATGAGGATCAGCAGGAACACGCCGGCGAGGAACGTGGAGATACGCGTGCGAGCTCCGGAGGCCTTGACGTTGATCATCGTCTGCCCGATCATCGCGCAGCCGCCCATGCCGCCGAACAGCCCGGACGCGACGTTCGCGACACCCTGCCCCCAGGACTCGCGGGTCTTGTTTGAGTGCGTATCGGTGACATCGTCGACGAGCTTCGCCGTCATCAGCGACTCCATCAGCCCCACCAAGGCCATCGCGAGTGCGTACGGGGCGATGATCGACAGCGTCTCGAAGGTCAGGGGCACGTTCGGGATGAACAGTTCCGGCAGACTGCGGGGCAGCTCGCCCTGGTCGCCCACGGTCGGGACATGGATCGCGAAGACGATCACGGCGGCGGTGACGATGATGATGGAGACCAGCGGTGCCGGGACCACCTTGGTGATCTTCGGCATGAACACCATGATCAGCAGGCCCACCGCGACGAGCGGGTAGACCATCCAGGGCACGCCGATCAGCTGCGGCAGTTGCGCGGTGAAGATCAGGATCGCCAGGGCATTGACGAAGCCGACCATGACGCTGCGCGGGATGAACCGCATCAGCTTCGCCACCCCGCACACCGCCAGCACGATCTGCAAGACGCCGGCGAGGAGCACGGTGGCGATGAAGTAGTCCATCCCGTAGTCACGAGCCACCGGCGCGATGACGAGCGCGATCGCGCCGGTGGCGGCGGTGATCATCGCGGGCCGCCCGCCGACGAACGCGATCGTGACGGCCATGATGAACGACGAGAACAGCCCGACCTTGGGGTCGACACCGGCGATGATGGAGAACGAGATCGCCTCGGGGATCAGCGCGAGCGCGACCACCAAGCCGGCGAGTGCTTCACGGGTGAGCAGTCGCGGACTCTTCAGCGCGGTCAGCACCGACGGGTCGGGCCGGTAGCGGTTCGTGTCGTCAGCGGTCGTCGTCGCTGTAGTCATGGATCACCCTCCCGGGCAGTTGGGCGCAGAGCACATCGTCTGCGGAGTGGAACAAGAAAGGGGCGTGGGCACACGCGGAACATTCCCCACCGATGCGGGAGAATAGAAGATCAGCGCCCTCCCCGGCAGGAGGGCCACAGCCACCAACTCTAACGTAACGTGAGAGTTTGTGTGAAATCGGAGGAGGAGCGGGGCATGCCAGAGCCGGGAACGATGCACATCGGGGAGCTTGCCGAGCGCACGGAGCTGTCGCAGCGCACGATCCGTCACTACGACTCCATCGGCCTGCTCACGCCCTCGGCGCGTTCCGAGGGCGGGTTCCGGTTGTACACCGAAGACGACTACGCCCGCCTCATGCTGATTCGCCGGATGAAGCCGCTGGGGTACTCCCTCGATGAGATGGGCGACCTGCTCGGTGCGATCGACACCGCCGAGGGCGGCGGCACCGCCGCGGTCGACGCACAGCGGGCGCTGGCCGATTTCCTCCACGACGCAACCGAACGCCGCACCAAGCTCGCCCGCCAGGTCGAGATGGCCGACGAGTTCATCGGCCTGCTCAGCGCGCATGGCACCCCTCAGTCCTCGGATGCCGCTTCGACCTGATCGAGGTAATCCGTGATCAGCGCGCCCGCGCGATCGGCAGCCACCAGTCCGGCCATCACCAGGGTGCCGAGTCCGTGGGAGAACGCGACCGCCGACTCCGCCACCCGCTGCGCGCCCGGCGCGTCCAGGTGCGCGTTCAGCGCGCTGGCCAGTGCCGCGACGACGACCCCGATGTGTGCGGTGTAGAAGCGCCCTGCGCCATCCTCGCCGGTGAGGGCGAGCTGCTCCAGGCTGACGCCGAACCGGTGGAACGCGCGGCGCTGCTCATCCACCGGCAGCGCGGCATCGATAAACGCCGCCAGCACGCCCCTGACGCTCTCCGCCCTACCCATCCGCTCACGCCAGTCGGCGGTGCTGCGCTCGGATAGGCGAGCCAGCGCTCCGTCGAGCAGCTCGGCCTTCGATGACCCGTAGTACTGCACCAGGCGCAACGAAACGCCGGCCTCTTTCGCGACGGCGCGCATCGACACAGCATGCACGCCCTCGCGCAGCACCAACCGCTCCACCGCGTCCAGCACCGCCCCGCGCCGATCCATATCCCCACCCCTCACTCTTTGATACAGTCGTATCATAGTCGTGGTACGGCTGTACCATCACGGAGAGGGGGCGGGATGCGACACCGAGTGCAGTGGGTGGCCAGCGTTGCGCAGTTACTGATCGTGCTCGACGTGTCCGTCGTCAACGTCGCCCTCCCATCGATCCAGGCCGACCTCGACCTGACCGACCTGGCGGTGTCGTGGGTGGCGCTGGTCTACACACTCGGATTCGCCGGCGTCCTGCTCGTCGGTGCGCGCCTGGGCGACGTCCTGGGCCCCATCCGCGCCCTGCGATGGGGAATCGCGGGCTTCACACTCGCCAGCCTCGCCGCAGGACTCACCGCTGATCCGCTCCTCCTCATCGCAGCCCGAGCCGCGCAAGGCCTGTCCGCCGCGATCGCCTCACCCGCGACGTTCGCGCTGCTGACCGTCACCTTTCCCGAAGGGCGTGAGCGCGTGCGAGCGATCGCCTGGTGGACGGCGGCGAGCCTTGCCGGAGGCGGTATCGGGAACGTCCTCAGCGGAGTCCTCACACAGTGGCTCACCTGGCGGGCGGTGTTCCTCATCGCCATCCCCATCGGTGCCCTCGTCCTTCTCGGCACCCGCAGGCTACGTCCGCCCGAACCCAGCGGACGCACGCGAATCAGCGTCATCGGTGCAGTGCTGGTCACCGCCGGGTTCACTCTCGCCACCTACGTCCTGTCCACCATCGGGGACCTGAACCGAGACTGGTGGGGCGCTCTTGTCGCGGCCGTCGTCGTCATCGGTGCCGCGATCGCCCACCAGATTCGTGCCGCGGAACCGCTGCTCCCGCCGTCCTTGTGGCGCAACCCGACCATCGTGATCGGCAACGCGGCAACCTTCATCGCCGGAATGAGCTTCCAAGTCGCGATCTGGTACTTCCTCACTTTCCTCCTCCAACACGGCCTCGGGCTCGCCCCGGCGATGACCGGCCTCGCGTTCCTGCCCCTCACCGTGACCCTGCTCGCGGTGAACACCTGGATCACACCCCGCCTGATCGCACGGCACACACTCCGCAGCATCGCCGTGACCGGGGCGCTGATCGCATCGACAGGTCTCCTCCTCCAAGCCGTCATCCCAACCGAACAGCCCTACCTCGTCGTGCTAGCACCCGCGCTCATCATCGGTCTCGGCGCGGGACTCTTCAACACCCCTCTCGCGACCCTCGTCACCACCGGCATCGGCCCCGCCGAAGCCGGAGCCGCATCAGGAATGATGAACACGGCCAAACAGTTCGGCGGAGCCGTCGGCCTCGCCATCATCACCACGAGCATCACCGCCCCGACCGATCGAACCGCCTTCACCGTCATGGCCGCTCTCACGCTCACCACCGCGATCCTCATCGCCGCGGTGCCCTCCCAGCGGCCCAAACACGAGCAGCCGTGAATCATCCCACCGTGCAGCACTGGGTTCGCGGAACTTTGCACTACGATGACCCCAGAACGACCACCAACACTCAAGTTCCCGCGAAAACCTTCAATATTTCGACGAACTTTTAAACTTTGCCAGTCATGCGGGCAGTCGTGTCGAACGCGGCCAGCTCGGCGGGGTGGAGCTGGTGCTGCACCACGAAGGCCCGGTCCTTGATCCGCCAGAGCCCTTGCCCGGTGCCGAGTCCAGGCAGCAGGCGGCGTTCGGTGCCGGTCAGCCCGAGTGCGACGGCGGTCGGGCTGAGCTGATCGGTCTCCTGCCGGTAGACGATCCTCGTCTCCGCGTTCGCCAGCAGGCTGTTCGCCAGCGCCCGGTTCGCCGACCCTGCATCGCCGACGTTCTCCAAGTCGGTGAGCTTGTGGAACACGAGCAGATTCGCCAGCCCGTAGTGGCGGGCGAGACGCCAGTGCGCGTCCATCCTGCGCAGGAGCGCCGGGTGCGACATCAGCCGCCACGCCTCGTCATAGACGACCCATCTGCGGCCCCCGTTGGGGTCGAGCAGGGCGGCTTCCATCCATGCCGATGAGCAGGTCATCAGCACCGAAATCAGCGTGCTGTTCTCGGTGACGCGCGACAGGTCGAGACTGACCATCGGCAGCGACGGGTCGAACCTGACGGTGCTCGGCCCGTCGAACAGACCGGCCAGGTCCCCGGCTACCAACCGGCGCAGCGCGTGGCCGACTTGACGGCCGTCCTCGGTGAGCCGGCCGTCCGGGTCGTCGGCAGGGTCGGGGCGCAGCAGCCGCTCGACCACCATCGGCAGGATCGGCACGGCCGCATCGCGCACCGCGCCGGCCAGGGCGGTGTCGATCGCGGTGTGCTCCAACGGTGCCAACCGCCGATCCAGCACCGTCTCCGTCAAGGCTCCGAGCAGATCGCGGCGTCGCGCGGCGAGGGTGGTGGCCCACTCCTGGTCGGACAGGCCGCCGGGCCGGTAGCCCTCATCCAATGGGTTGAGCCTGTTGCCCATCCCGTGCCCGAGGATGATCGCTTTCCCGCCGACTGCTTCCGCGACGCCGGAGTGCTCGCCCTTGGGGTCGCCGGGGACATAGACCCTGTATCCGAAGGGCAGGCTGCGGGTGTAGAGGCTCTTGGCGAGCGAGGACTTCCCGGAGCCGACGATCCCGGCCAAGATCAGGTTCGGCGCGGTGATGATGCCCCTGCGGTACAACTCCCACGGGTCATACACGAACGAGGAGCCGCTGTAGAGGTCTTGGCCGATGAAGATGCCCGCGGCTCCGAGCCCGGCTTCGGCCAGGAACGGGTACTGCCCGGCGAGCACGGCGCTGGTGTCCTGATGCCGGGGCACCCGGAACCGGCCCGGCGTCCTCAGCGCCGCCGGGCCGGGCTCGCCGGCGGCGGGCAGGTAGACCGTGGCGCGGCGTTCGGCCCGTTCGGCGGCGGCCTTGGCCTGGGCCGCTTCCTTCTCGACGTGACGCTGCTCGGCGACGAGGCGGGCGGCGGCTTGCCGCCGCTGCTTGCGCAGTCGGCGCCGCTCCGAGGCGGGGGCGACGAGGACGGCGGTATGCAGCTTCTTGCCCCGGCTCACAACGCCCGCCCCCGTGTCCCGGAGACCCAACCGCCGGCGGGACGGTCGAACCATGACGAGTCCGGCGCTAGGCGAGGCCGCGGTGGCGTGTCCGGCTTGGGCTGGGGCGGGTCCTCGATGCCGAGCAGGGCCAGCGCGTCCGCGTTCTGGCGGGCGGCCTCAGCGACCCATCCGGGGAACAGGCCCTCGTGTTCGGGGCTGCTGTCGGGGTTGTCGGTGGCGTACTGGCGGGCGTCGCCGGCCGCGGTCAGGTAGCCGGCGAGGTCGCGCATCGCGCGGTCCGGGGCGACGGGCGCTCCGGCGCCGGTGAACAGGTCCCGGCCGTCGAGAGTTTGCCCGTTCGCGGTGTCCTCGATGCGGTAGGCGTATCGCTGGTGCTCGCCCAGCGGCGAGTCCGGCCAGACGGTCAAGGTGAGCGTCCCGACTTGCCGGGACATCGAAGGGGTGGGGTCTGCGCTGTTCATGGCGGGCAGGTGCACGCCGGCGCGTCTCTGTGGTGGCTATGTCAGAGCGACAGCCCGCGGGCCTGCTTGACTGCGGCGACGCCAGGATGCTCGAACCAGCCCCCGTCTCGGACGGCGCTGCGTCGAGCTGCCGTCTCGCGGCCGGCGGTGTCGCGGGTCGGTGGGACGTGCGCTGCGGTGGGCGGGTCGATGGCGTCTTCGGCGGGGATCAGGTGCCGCCGGTAGAGCGCGACGTGCCCGGCCTGTGGGTTGTAGGTCATGGCGTAGTCGCCGGTCTCGGCCTGCCGGTCTCCGGGGTACACGGGGGCGGTGTCGTGGATATCCCCGTTCTCGAAGGCGGCGTTGGTGGTCTCGTCGCCGTAGTCCCACATGGACAGATGCTCGATGCCTGCCTCGTCGCCGCCTCGGTCGATGAGGTCGAGCGTCTGGTCGGCCTCATCGCCTTGGAGGAACACGACGCCGATCCACCGCTCGACACGTCGGTCCTGCGGGTTCCAGACGATCCGGCCTGACTGGTTGAAGGCGGCGCTGAGGCGGTCGTCGGCCTGGTCGATGAGGGTGCCGGCCTGGTGCAGTTCGTCGGCGGCCGCCAGCGCCGCGGCCGCGCCGGCGGCGCGGTCGTGGGCGTCGTCGGTGACGTGGTACTGCCGGGTCAGATGGGCGTTGGCGAGCTGGTCGAGCACCTGCCGCAGCGATCGCAGCCCGCCCAGCAGGTCTCCGATCACGGCGTAGGTGTCGGCCGGGTTCTCGAAGGTGCGGGTGGCGTGCGCGAGCCCGCGCAACGCCTCGTAGGCTTCGCCGGCGTCGCGGGCGGGATCGGTGAACGTGGGCATCACGGGCCTCCTTCAACGAGGGTGGGATGCCTGCCAGGTGAGCGCGCCGGTCACACCGCGCGGCACAGCGGCAGCGCGGCCGCCGTGAACGCGACCGCTTGCTGGCCGACGAGCCTTCGGGTCTCGCAGGAGGCTTGGATCGAGGCTTGTTCGATCGCGGCGACCGCGGCTTCCAGCTCGTCGAGGCTGGGGGCGGAGACGGAGATGAGGCCGGAGACGCGCAGCACGCCGTGGCCGGCGGTCAGGTCGGCTTCTTGTTGCAGGACGTCTCGGTACTCGGCGATCTGGGCCGCGTCCTCGATCTGCCCGATCCGGGCGCGCTGGGCCGCGTCCGAGATGTGTTCCACCTTCTTCTTGCGGATATCGCGGGCCGCCTGGTCCGAGCGCATGGGCGTGTAGATCAGCGACACCGACCGCTGGATGCCGGTGGACAGCAGCACCGGCGCGAGGAACCCCGGATACACCAGGCTCCGGGGCCACTCCGAGACCCACAGCACGGCGTGCCACGCGGAGTCGGTGCGCAGGTTGCCCCAGGTCTCCGTGACCGCGACCGGGCCAGCCGCGGCGAGCTCCTGCCCGAGCCGCCCGTGGCGCTCCAAGGTCGCGGCCACGGCCGGGTCATACGCCGAGCGAAGGATGACCGCGACCTGACCGGGACCGAGCCACCCCGAAGGGGTCAAGTCCGCAGACCGCAGCGCGGCGACAAGCGTCGCCATCTCCTGCCGGAGCACCGCGGCGGCACCACGGATGCCGCCGCCGGCGGTCCTGATCTGCCGAGCGGCGACCTTCATGTCCAGGGAGAGGCTGACCGTAGTGGCGTGCCGCTCCCCGGCGGGGCCGGCCCGCTCGATCAGCTCGCGATAGGTCGTCGCAGCCCAGGAGCCGTCGTCGGTGCCGTGCTCGGCCCACCACTCCGCCAGCCCGCTACCGGAGTCCGGCAGGGTCCGTTCCAGCACTTGCAGGGTCGCGATCCGCCCGGACCGGCAGACCGTGGCGAGCACCCGCCCCCACGAGGTGACCCGTCGCTCCTGCTCGCCGGGGTCCAGCAAGATGAAAGCCGGATGGGTCACTTCCGTCACGACCGTCAAGGTCGCCTGGCGCGGGTCGTGGATCATGCACGCGCCGGTCTCGGGGTCCAGGTGCTCCCGCAGCCGGGCCATGTCGCCGGGCAGCGCGAGGTTCCCGGCCGGGCGGGGCTTGACGATCCGCCGCCGGTAGAGCAGTTGCCCGCCGGTGGAGCGCCACAGCCACCAGAGCGCGACCGGGAGCCATTCGACCATCGGCCGCCCGGCGACCGGCACCCAGGTCAGCACCACGGCGAGGAGCCAGATCGGGGCGGTGTAGGCCAGCAGCATCCCGGCGCCGCCGTAGAACGCGGCCAGCAGCGCCAGGCCGCCGATGCCGAGGGTGACGAGCTGGGAGACCGAGAGGCCGAGCAGCACCCCGCGGCGTGTGAGCCTGCTGAACTTCATCGGCGTCAGTTCGCTACCGGGTGTCTTCTGTTCCGTCGTGGGCATGGCCGGTTACCCCTTGCCCCGCGGCGTTGCCGTGGGGCTGGACGGCTCGGTGGGAGTCCGCGGCTGCGGCGTGGACGGCGGGGGCGTCTGCGACGGCGGGGTGCCGCCGTTCTGCCCGCCTGCGGCGTCCGCGGCGGTCTCGGCCTGACCAGCCACCGCGTGCCCGGCCTTTGGCCCGGCTTCGGCGGCATCCTTGGCGACCTTCGCTCCGACCACGACGGCTGCCGCCGGTCCCGCGGCGGCCCCCGCTCCTGCTCCGGCACCTGCCCCGCCTCCGGCACCCGCGCCCGCTGCGCTGGCTCCGCCCCCTCCCGCAGCCGGGGCGGGAGCCTTGGGCGGTGGAGTTCCGCCCGATCCGCCGCCGGAGCTACCACCACCTGTCGGGTCTTCGAGAACCTTCTTGGGCTCGCCGCCGCCTTGGGGCTTGGACGGGATCGGGACGGGACGGTTGAGCGCGTTCTTGGCTTCCTGCTCGGTGCCCATCTGCTGGTACACGTCGAAGCCGACGAACGACACGAAGCGGTAGACCATGTAGGGCGCGAACGCGGCGATGCCCAAGAGGACGATGCCGGTGATCGGTTCGGTGACGGCGGCGATGTCCAGCTCGATCGGGGTGGCGATCTGCGTGATCGCCAGCAAGAAGATGACGACAAGCACGAGCTTGCTGATGATGAGGGCGATCACGAACGCCGCCCATTTCCCGATCCACCCTTTGGTGGCGTCCCAGGACGCGCCGGCGAACGCGATCGGCGCCAGCACCACGCCGACCAATAGCAGCGCCTTGCGGATCAGCAGGCTGAACCAGACGATCGCGACGGCGGCGATCATCAGCCCAGCCAGGAAGATCGTCACGATCGCGCCGACGCCGGGCGCGGCGATGTTGATGCCGCTGAGCCCGGCGGCGAGCAGGATGATCTTGTCGCCCATCGTCTCGGTGGTCTCGCCGGACGCCTGAATGATGCCGATGCAGAGCTGATCCACGATCTCCAGCGCGAGCGCGGTCAGCGTGACGACCACGAACGCGCCCAGCACCGATTTCGCCGCGCCGAGCGCGGCGCGGGACAGCGCGGTCGGGTCTCGGCGTATCAGCCCGGTGATGAGTTGCAGGCAGAAGAAGATCAGGACGAGAAAGACCCCGATCCCGAAGATCAGGTTGTAGACGCTGGTGAACCCGTCCGTCTGGACATCGACCAGCGTAGTCGTGTCGAACACCGACCACATCGCCTCGATCAACCAGCCGGCCGCGCCACCCATCGCCTGGGCGAGCCAGTCGAACGGGGCGGCCACGACCGTCGCGGCGGCCTCGCCGGCCACGTCGCAGACGGTCGAAATCACGGGAACGTCGCAGACACCCATCACGAATCTCCTGCTGTGACCGGCCCTATACGGCCTGGCCGACGTTCCAGAAGAAGTTCACGAGCGTCACCGCCGCACCGCAGATCACCGCGGCACCGCAGGAGATGAGAACGCCCAGCTTGCCCCTGCCCGCCAGATGCGGGTTCGAGCTGTTGGCGCCGTAGGCCCACACGATCGCGCTCACGATCAAGGCCAAGACGGACAGGATCAGGCCGACCGTCATCACGGCGCCGACGATGGTGCGGAGCTGTTCGATGCCCGGAAGGCCGTTGCTGTTGGGGTCAATGTCGATCACGGCGGTTACTCCCTCGCTGAGCGGATGGCTTGTGGCGGCGAGGTGGGCCGGAGAGCGACTGGACTCCGGCGAGCGAGTGAGAGCACGGGAAAGGCCCGCCCACAGGCGGGCCTTCACTCGGTGCGGGGGTCAGAGCTGGTTGCCGAGGGCGATGAGCCAGTTCACCCACGCGACCCCGGCGCCGGCGAGCGCGGCGGCGCCGACGCCGACGAGCACCCCGACCCGGCCCTTGGACGCGAGGGCGGGGTTGCCGTGCGACGCGCCGAACGCCCAGCAGATCGCGGAGACGATCACCATGAGCACCGCGACGATCAGCACGATCGTCAGCAGGGCGCCGATGACCTGTTTCAGATCGCCGATGCCGCCCAGCCCGTCGAAGTCGGGGAACACTCCCATCACGCACCGCCGGCTCGGACGGTGATATGCAGGTGGTCGAAGTGCCCGCCGGTCACGTCGCCGGGGTCGTGCATCCCGCCGCCATTGTAGGGTCGCCAGCCTTCGGCATCGCGGGCCAGGGACCATATCTTGCCTTGCCAGATCAGGTACTCCACGCCCAAGACCTCGGCATGGTCTTTCAGCCAGTTCGTGAGCGCCCATCCGGCTTCGAGCTGCGCGGGCGTCGGGTACTGGCCGATCGCGTTGCCGAACGTCACGTCACAGGCGCGGCCCAGCGGGTGTTCGGAGGCCGTGCCGGGACGGGGCGAGTAGCACGCCCACGAGGTGTCGGGGAAGGCGGCGCGGGCCTGGGCCATGACGTGCGCCATGCGCGCGGTAATCTGCCCGCTGCTGGTGGGGTCATCGACCATCCGGTCGGGGTCGCCGTCCAACGGTGCCGGCGCGCCCGCGGTGCCGCCGGAGCATCCGTTGGGGCTGCCGACCATGGCTTCGGGCAGGTCGGCCGCGTTGTGGTCGTTGAGCCACTTGGCCGCATCGACGGCCTCGCCGCTGGTGCCGCCGGGCCGCACCTCGAAGTGCAGGTGCGGTCCCGTGCTGTTGCCGGAGCTGCCGACATCGCCGATGTGCTGGCCCGCGGTCACCCGGTCACCCGCCGAGACGTGGATGCCGGACTGCCACATATGCGCGTAGGCCGTCGCCACCGTCGCACCGTCGATCTGGTGCTCGATGACGATGAGTCCGCCATAGCCGCCGGAGAACTCGGCCACGGTCACCGTGCCGTCCGCGGCGGCGAGGATCGGCGTGCCGTCCGGTGCGGCGAAGTCGGTGCCGGTGTGGAACGACGGCTCCCCGGTGATCGGATGGATACGCGGCCCGAACGGAGAAGTCAGCACCCACGTCCCCTCGGGCAGCGGGAACACGACCCGCGAGGACTCCGCGACCGGACCCGCCGCCAACGGGGCGGCGGCCGGGCCAGCCGCACCCGTCGCGCCGGTGAGGGCGTCGAGGATGCGTTCGGCGACCGGCTCGTAGTTGCGGTAGCGGTCCGGGTAAGCACTGACCTCGACGGCCTGCGCGGCCTCGCCGGGGTCCATCTGCGCCCAGCCGGGGATGTCCAGCAGGCCCCGCGGTGAGGGGTAGTTCGGGCCATCGGGTCCGCCGTAGAACGCGCGGGCCTGATAGGTCGTGTCCATCAGCTCCGCGACGGTTCCCCACCCGGCTTGCGGGCGCATCTGGAACAAGCCGAGGGAGTCGTGGTCGCCGCCGTTGCCGTCGTTGGGGTAGTTCGCGGACTCGGGGTAGGCGCTCGTGTTGGCGAGCTGGCGCAGGGTGCTCTCGGTGAGCGCGGCCATCAGCGCGACCTTGATGCCGGGCCGGCCGACGCCCTCGATGCCGCCGCCGACAGTGATGATCGTCGCCGCGTGCGTGAGCTGCTGCCGGTTCAGCGTGAACGTGGTGCCGTCTTGGGTGGTGACGGTCAACGAGTCGGGAACGTTGCCCACGGTGACGCTGCCGCCGGGGACGGCGCAGTTCGCGGCGGCCGGGTTCATCAGCACGCCGATCGCCAGCAGGACGCAGGCAGGGCCGAACAGGACGAAGGCGAGTCCGAGGATGAGGAGCTTCTTGACCACGACGCGCCCTCTGTCATCGCAGCGGGTTGTCGAGCTGCGACAGGCGCAGCACATGACACAGGCCGGTGCGGAACTCCGGTGCCGGGGGCGGGCAGGCCAGGAACACGGTGAACGACACCGGATGCTCGCTCGTGACCGTCTCGCCGTTCCAGACGCCCTCGCGGTGCCGGGTTCCCTCGATCGTGACCGCGGCCGCACCACGCGGGAGCTGGCCGGGCTGGGCCTGCTCGACCGCGGTGTCCCACGCTTCGGGCACGAACGAGGACTCGATGGTGAGGTGCTGGGTGGTGGCGTACTTGCGCAGCTCGATCCACGCCTCACGCGACGGCAGATAGGACGCGATGTCGGCGGCGAGGCCGGCCTGTTCGGTGCCGGACGGATCGCCCACCGCGAGGATCACGCTGGTGTAGTCCAAGGGCATCAGCCCTGAGCCGGTATCCCACGCGAACAGGGCCTCGGCGACGTTGCGGGCGAACTCATCGGGATCACTGGACGGCGTGACCTGCGGCAGCCGTGGCGTGCTCGGCCCGGTCTCGCCCGGCGCGGTGACCGTGGGGTCTGATCCGGGATCGGGTGCGGTGGGTCGTTGCGGGCCGGCGATCAGCCCGTAGACGCCGATGCCGACCAGGATCAGCAGGACGAGGCCGGCGGCGATCACGGCGATCAGGCGGCCACGGGACCAGGAGGCGGGATTCGTCTTCATATCGCCAGGTGCTCGCCGCCCCGAACGACGAGAGCGACGGCGGGCTTGGGTCAGAGGGCGCGCAGCAGTGGCCGACCGGCCGGCTCGGCGGCGACGGCGGCGCGGGCGGTGCGGAGCTGGTCGGCGAACTCGGTGGTGCCTTCGACGGTGGCGAAGAACGCCTCGGCCTGCTCGTCGGTGAGCTCGACGGCCAGCTCGTCCACGTCGTAGTGGGTCCACCACGCTTCCAGGTCGCCCCAGGTCAGCACGAACGCCCGCACCGGGTACCGCGCCGGCGCCTCGTCCTCAACGACCGGGCGACGCTTCGGCGTGGCCGGCTTGCTGGCTTTGCTGGCCTTGGCGGCGTGGACGCGGGCCAGGGCTTCGTCGGCCAGCTCGTGCAACAGCCGGTTCCGGTCACTGTCGGCCTCGGCTTGGGCGTCGCGGAGGCGTTGGAAGATCGGGTTGACCGGCGCGCCAGCCTCGATCTGCGTCACTCCGTCCCGTGCCTGGGCGCGCACGGCCTCGGAGGCAGTCGGGTCGTCAGCCAAGCGTCGCACGTACCCGATCTGTTCCAGCCGGGTGTAGGAGGACGAGCCGGTCACTATCCGCGCCGCCTGCGCGCGGGCATCTCCGAGCTGGTGGGCGTCCGATGGTCCCGCCGAATCGGCGGGACCATGCTGTCCTGGCTCGTGGCCCCCGTGGAACTGGGTCTTGGCCTTGCGGCGTGCGGCTTCCTCGGCCATGAGGTCCTTGATCTCCCGGTACAGCGCCTCGGCCTCGATCGGGGTGAGCGGCTTGTGGAGCTGGTTGTCGTCCTGCTCGGCCAGCAGGTGCCCCAGCCGGTCCGAGATACCGCTACGGACCCAGACGCTGACGCGGCGCCAGCCGAGTTTCTTGATCGCCGCCATCCGGCGCGCCCCGCACACCAGCACCCCGTCTGGGGTGATCGTTGGCGGCTGCAACAGGCCGTCCCGGTCGATCGACGCCGCGAGCGCGTCGATGTCGCCCAGGTCCGTGCGGTGCCGGTTGCCGACAGTGATGGAGTCCACCGCCCGCTCCAGCTCGATGTGCCCGGCCGGTGCGCTCATCCCGCACCCCGCGCCTTCGTCGTGCCCGGCGCAGCCAAGGAGAGGGTGAGCACGAGGTCGTCATCGCGCAGCAGCACCGGCAGCGTCTCGCCGATCACCAGCCGCAGCAGCACGCCGCGTCCCGCGCCGGTCGCCGCGAGCGCCGGGTCCGGGGTCCCGAGCAGGGCGCGCAGCAGCACCGCCCACGAGCGGCCCGGAAGGTCGATCAGGGCTCGGGCGTGCTTGTCGCGTCGCAGCGTCTCGTAGGCGGTGTGCCGGTTCCCGACCCGGGTCAGCGCCACGCAGACGTGCTCCACCGCCGAGCGTGCCGTGCCCTCGGGCCAGTCCAACAGCACCAGCAGCGTGATCGCGTCCTCGACCGCCGACGCCGCCGTGGTTGCCGCCGGCTCGGCCGGTGCCTGTTCCGGGGTGTCGTCGCGGTCGTGGGCGTCCTTGATCTGGAACGCGGGATGGTAGTCGCTCAGGACGTTCTCACGGTCGGAGAGGCGTTCGGGGTCGTGGAAGATCGAGTAGCGGGGCCGGCGTGCTTGGTGGGTCGAGCACAGCAGCCCTTGGCCGCGTTCCTCGGCGATGCAGGTGATCCGTACCGCGTGCGTGATGACCGCCCACGGGTCATCGGCGGTGCGGGCGGCCTTGGTGCGCATCACGTCGAACGCCGCCGACGCGGCCTCCCACGGATCGAGCCGGTGCTTGTGTGCCAGCGCCGCGTACTTCTCGGCCGCGAACGCCATCAGTTCTGCCGCTACCGGGTCGTGCTCCCAGGCGCGCTGGCCGGCGGTGTGGAGCCGTTTCAGCAGGGCACGCAGGCCCTCGCTGGTGCGGTAGTCCTCAGCCGGCCGGCCGCTGGTCTCGCTCATGGTGCTGGTGTCGTTGGTCATGGTCTGGGCACCTCCCGGCGGCGAGGTGCACCCGCAGGCGACTGCGGGCTTCGCCGTGACGGAAGGGGCGCCCATGACTCATCACCACCCGGCTACCTCATGCCGGCCCCGGAGCGGCGCGGTCCCTGCTCGGTGCCGCCGCGACGGCCGAACGCGCTCAGCGGCGGCAGACGCTTGGCTCGTTCGGCGACCCAGCGCGCGCCCTTCTCGATTGGGGCGCGGACGTGCCGGTTCATCTCGGCGGTGCGGTCGATGCCCCGGCGGGACAGCGCGCCGCCGCCTTGGGCGAGCAGGTCGGTCGGGCGCACCCAATCCACGCCCCGGCTCCGTACCCGCGCCAGCTTCTCCTTGGCGGCCTTGCGGGACTCGGCGTCCTTGACCGCATCCGGCGTCCCCGCGGCTTCGGTCGCCTCGGCCGGGTCGGGGTCGTTCCGCTCACGGGGCGGCGGCTCGGGCTCGGAGCGATGCTGCTCCCGCATCCGGTCCTCGTCGTTCATGGCAGGGCTCCTTCCATCTCGGGCTGCGACCCGGACGGGTCCGCCTCATCGGACTGGTGAGCACGAGGCAGCCAGCGGCCCACCGTCGAGGGATGCACGCCCAGGTGCCGGGCGATGGCCTTGTTCGACCAGTCCAGATCGCGCAGCTCCGCCGCGAGCACCCGGCGATCCGGCCCGCCGTCCGCGTCCGCAGCAGCGACGCCTGCCGCCGCAGGTGGCGGGTCGAGAGGTAGTGCCTCGCCTGGTGGCTGGGTGGTGATCGGCTCGACCGCCGGCGGCACCTCGAGCGCAGCAGCAGGGCGTGCGGTGGCGCGGGTCAGCACGACGGTCAGATGGGTGATCGCCAGCAACACGACCGGCGGCACGGCGGCGACCGCGGCCGCGAGCGGGCCGGGCACGTCGGCGTCGGCCGCGACCACCGCATGCAAGCTGTTCGCCGTCACCGACACCGCGGCACCGCCGATCAGCAGCGCCCACGGATACCACGCCGCCCGCTCGCCGGCGAGGGCGACGACGGCGACCGTGGAGACCACGATCACGCCATCGACGATCAGCGGCCACGCCCACGCCTGCCCGGCCCCGATCCCGGAGCGGCGGGCGAGGTCGGCCAGTGACGTGAACGACAGCCAGAACGCGCCGGCGGCGATGAACACCGTCCCGGCGACCGAGGTGATGACCGCCCACCGGCGGCCGCGTAGATCCTTCATGGCAGCCCTCGCGTGGCGGGCGCCCGCTGCTGAACGTTCCCGCGAACGAACTCGCCCGAGGGCGATGCGGCGGGACGGTCCGGCCGGGCTCCAGCGCCGACGCTGCGATAGGCGCTGTAGACGGTGCGAGTGATTTCCCGCTCCCCGAAGTCCGACTGCGCGGCCGTCACCATCGCGTCCAAGGCATCGGCCAGCGGCACCCCGCCCTCGGCCAACCGGCACGAAGCCCAGAACAGTTTGAGGTTGCGGTCGGTGGCCTGCCGGCCCAGCCACATCGCCAGGCGCTCCGCGTCCTCCCGCCGCACCGGCCCGCCGATACGGGGCCGGGGCGCGGGGCGAGGATCGAGGAAGTCCCGCAGCCGGCCCGCATCTATCGGCCGGGCAGCGCCGGCCGCGACCTGCTCGATCCGGTACGGGGTGCGCACGCCGTCCAGCCGCAGGACCGAGGGCGGGGCGATGATGTAGCCGCCGTCCCCGCGACAGTCGATGCCGACCTTCCCGGCCTGCCAGGATCGTTGCGCCTGGTTCGGGTCGGCCGGGAAGTAGGCGTGCTGGCCGCCGGTGGGTGTGCGCACAACCGCCAACGGCTCCGGGATCAGCCCGGCCCGCGCCGCCCGCGCATAGGCCGCATACCCGTTGACGCCGTGCACATCCACGTCGATCACGACCAGCCCCGAGACCGCGCCGGTAGGGATGCCGATGTTCGCGGTCGGCCGCTCTCGCCACCACCCCTCAACCCGATCCAGGTCGACGCTGGCCTCGTGGAACCCGCGCTCCGGAATCGGGCGCTTCCCGCCCGGCGCGCAAGGGAACACCGGCACCCCGGCCCGCGCCAGCTCACGCGCCGCGACCGGCAGCGGCACCCCGTCGAGCCGGCCGAACACGGCGGCAGCCGTCGCAGCGGTGACCATCACAGCCCCCGTCCCGCAGTGACCGGCGCGGCGGGCGTCTCCCGTTCCGGCAGCGGCTCAACCCGGCGCGGCCGCTGCGGGGCCTCCTGAGCCTGCGGCGTGTGCTCCGGGCCGTCCACGCGCAGGGACAGCGGGTTGCCGTTGCCGAGCTGTGTCGTGTCGAGCTTGTCGAGAATGTCGAATGCGGTGCTGCGCACCTGCTCGCCCGTGGCGCGCACGACCGCCACCGGGTCTTTCCCGTCCACGTTGGCCGCCCACCCGGCGACATACGGGATCGTGTAGTCGCTGGTGTCCATGCCGTGCGCGGCGGCGATCATCAGCGCCACCGACTCGGCCCGTACCTCGCTGATCCCGCGATGCTCGCGGGCGTCGTCCTGCTGGTTCGGGCCATCGAGCCGGACGTGCGCCAGCTCGTGCGCGAGGGTCTTGACCTGCGCGGCCGGGTCCATGTCCGCGCAGACCATCACCTGACGGGTCTCGAAGTCCGTGCAGCCGTTCGCGCCCCGCTCGATGCGGTCGCGCGGCATCCGCAGCACCTCGAACCCCAGCGACTCCGCCTGCTCGGCCAGGCCCTCCCACAGCCCGGCCGGGGCTTCGCCTTCCAGCAGCCTCGGACGCGGCAGCTCGGGAAGCGGGTTTCCGTGCGTCCTCGACACGTCCCACACGTAGGCCGGGACGACACTGACGATCCGGCGACGCACGACCTCGCCCGAGCGCGGCTTCTCCCACGACCCCAGCCGCCGCCACGACGCCGGATCACGCGGGGTCGCCGACGCGAACCTCGCCTTGACCGGACCGCGAATCCGATAGCCGCCGTCCTTCTCCGGCCAGCGGCCCATCTTCCGCCAGTCCTTGAACCCCGCCACCCAGGTCGGCGTAGGCGTCGGCACCCTGCCCTGTTCGTAGGCTTCGAGATGCTGCGCCCAAATCAACAGCGTGTTGTTGAACGAGCGGGTACGGAACCTCGCGGCGAACTCGATCGCCCGCCGCCAGTCATCGCCCGACACCAGTGCCTCGACCGAGCGCACGATGCGTTCTTCCAGCGCGTCGAGCGTCGCTTGCCGCGCCGCCTGCTTGTCCTCGTTCGCAGCCATCGTCTGACCTCCCTCCGCCAGGGCCACTCTGAGAGGGAGCGACCGTGCGACCGCGAGGTACGCCGGGAGGATCAGGAAGACGAGACGGACGACGGAACGATGCTTCGGACCGTCAGGCTCCGCGATGAACCCGACGAGTCTCTACCGGACTACCGGATCAGGGCGCGTACAGGAGTCGGAAGCCGCCAAACCGCGCTCATCACCCGGCTGAGTTGCGCGCATCACCCGGACGCGCTGGCGAACCGGTCGCGACTCATCGCACGGTAGCGACTCGGCGTCATTCCGACGCTACGGCGGAACTGCCGGGCCGCGAAGTCAGGATCGCCCCATCCCACCTCATGGGCGATCACCGCGATCGGCGTGTCCGTGGTGCGCAGAAGACCAGCCATCCGCTCCGTGCGCAGCATCGTCAGATAGGCGATCGGCGACTTCCCATACGCCTCTACGAACACACGGCCGACCTGGGACTTGGAAAGATGCACCTCGTTCGCAAGGTCCGTGACCGACCAACGACGTTCCGGGTCAGCACGCAGTAGCTCTGCCGCCTTACGCGCTTCCCTTCGCAGCGGCGCGAACCGGCGATGACGAGGTGAGGTCGGCCAACTGGTCGCACGCTGCGTCGGAGAGGTGCGTACAGGCGACGTGTTGATGAACGGCGCGACGACATGGGCGATCGAGAACCAGAGTGCTTGCATCCGATGGAAGTTCGCCACGGGCTGGTCTTGGATACTCAACGCGACCAACTCGTCGAGCCAAGGCATCGTCATGCCGGCACGCTGCTCCCCGAGACGTAGTATCTGCGCTGGCTCGGTGTAGATGGTCGCCGCGAAGTCCTGTGCATCAAGCCGATCGTGCAGGAAACCGACGTATTGCCAGAACACCTGGTCAATCACATAGTCGGTGTCGGCATAGACGACGGTCACTGTGACGTGATCCTCCGGCTCAATTCCGCAGAGCACGTTTGCCGCGAGCAGGACCGCGTCACCGATCCGCACCGGCTTCTCGCCGAACTCACTCAGGAGAATGGCCGAACCGTCGCGGACGAAGATGAGCCTGATCCAATCGAAAGCGGCAGGGGCAACAGGCCGATGCATCGTCATCGCGAGCGCCCGGATCGGACCGAACTCAGCCGCCCCACTCCCGGCGCTGTAGGACGAGCCCGCCATGGCGAGTCACCTCAGGACTCCACGCAGCCTGCCCCGAGGAGCGCCTTGACCTCGGAGTACAGATCAGCCGTGACGTTGACCGGATGAGGCGGGAGCGAGAAGAGCATCGAGCTCTGCGGCTTGAGTAGCCTGATTCGAGCCTCGGTGCTGCCCCTGTGACGGTCCAGGATGTCGCGAAGCTCTTTGATGACTGGCTCAGTTGCAGTCGTTTCCTGCATGACGATCACGAATGGCTTGTTCGCCATGTAATCGGCAGACTCGATTTCCTCGGCGCCGTCCGCGTGGATCGTCACACCATCGTCGCGGACACTCACTCGGCCGCTGATACGCATGACGGAATCGGCTTGAAGCGACGTTGAATACGCCTGATACGTCTTTCCTGTGAACATCACGGCGACTTCTCCACCAAGGTCCTCCACGCGGACGATGGCGTAGGGATTGCCGGATACCTTGGCTACGCGATGCTGGACGCTCGTAATCAGCCCGGCGAGGTTCACTGACTTTCCGTCTCGCGGGGTGGCATCACCGATCAGGCTCGCGATCTGCGTGTCGGCGCGCTGGGTAAGAACCTGTTCCAGTCCCCGCAAGGGGTGATCGGAGACGTAGAGGCCGAGCATCTCCCGTTCGAGCGCCAGCTTGTCCTTCCTATCGTACTCGGGCAGTTCCGGGATCTCCGTGTCGAACGAGCCCTCCGCGTCGTCGCCGAGTCCGGCGAACAGGTCGAACTGCCCTCGGGCCTCCTGGCGTTTCAGCCCGGCGGCTGCTTCAACAGCTTCCTGGTGAATCGTGACTAGTGCGCGACGAGTGTGGGTGAAGGAGTCGAACGCGCCGGCTTTGGCTAGAGACTCGATCGTGCGCTTGTTCGCCACTTCCAGCGGCACCTTGCGCAGAAAGTCGTGGAAGCTCTCGAACCGGCCGCGTTCGTCGCGCGCCCTCGTGATCTGGTCGACCACGTTGGCGCCGACGTTGCGGATAGCTTCGAGGCCGAATCGAATGTCGTCGCCCGCAGCGGCAAAGTAGCGGCCTGACTCGTTCACGTCGGGGGGCAGGACCTTAATCCCCATCCGGCGGGTCTCGTTCAGGTACAACGCCATCTTGTCTTTCGACTCTCCGACGCTCGTCAGCAGAGCGGCCATGTACTCCGCCGGGTAGTGCGCTTTGAGATAGGCGGTCCAGTAGCTCAGCAGTCCGTAAGCGGCGGAATGAGCCTTGTTGAATGCGTAGTCGGAGAAGGGCAGCAGGATGTCCCACAACGTCTGCACCGCGTCCTGGCCGTAGCCGTTGGCCTTCATCCCGGCGGAGAACGCCTCGAACTGCTTGTCGAGCTCGGCCTTCTTCTTCTTGCCCATCGCGCGCCGCAGCAAGTCTGCTTGCCCGAGAGAGAAGCCAGCGAGCACCTGAGCGATCGTCATGACCTGCTCCTGGTAGACGATCAAGCCGTAGGTCTTGCCAAGCACGTCCGATAGCGGCTCGGCCAGTTCGGGGTGGATCGGGGTGATTTCCTGTTGCCCGGTCTTGCGGAGCGCGTAGTTGATGTGGGAATTGGCGCCCATCGGGCCGGGCCGGTAGAGCGCGCCGACCGCGGTGATGTCCTCGAAGTGATCCGGTTGGGCGAGTCTCAGCAGGGAACGCATGGCATCGCCGTCGAACTGGATGACGCCCAATGTGTCGCCGCGCCGGAACAGCTCGAACACCGCAGGATCGTCAAGCGGGAGGTCGTCGAGCTCGATGTCCTCGCCTCGGTTGCTACGCACGTTGTCCACGGCATCGCTGAGGATCGTGAGGTTGCGAAGCCCCAGGAAGTCCATCTTGATGAGCCCCAGCGACTCGCAGGCGGGGTAGTCGAACTGGGTGACGATCTGGCCGTCTTGTTCCCGCTTCATGAGCGGTATCACGTCCAGCAGCGGGGCGCTGGACATGATGACACCGGCGGCGTGGACACCCCACTGTCGCTTCAACCCTTCCAGGCCGACCGCTGTGTCGTAGACGGACTTTGCCTCTGCGTCAGTCTCGATCAGGGTGCGGATTTCGGCTGCTTCAATGTGGCGGGGATGAGTCGGGTCGAAGATGCCCGCGAGGGGGATGTCCTTTCCCGAGACAGTTGGGGGCATAGCTTTGGTCAACTTCTCGCCCGTGCTGAACGGGAACCCCAGGACGCGGGAGCTGTCTTTCAGGGCTTGCTTTGACTTGATGGTGCCGTAGGTGACGATCTGAGCCACTCGGTCGTCGCCGTACTTGTCGGTGACGTAGCGGATGACCTCACCTCGACGGCGATCATCGAAGTCCACATCGAAGTCGGGCATGGACACGCGATCGGGATTCAAGAACCGCTCGAAGATCAGGTCGTGGACGAGGGGGTCGAGGCCGGTGATCTTCAAGGCATAGGCGACCATCGAGCCCGCGCCGGAGCCGCGTCCTGGTCCGACACGGATGCCGTGATCCTTGGCCCAGTTGATGAAGTCAGCGACGACGAGGAAGTAGCCGGCGAATCCCATCTGCAGGATGATGCGTGTCTCGTAGTCCGCTCGTTCACGGACCTCGGTGCTCACTCCTTCCGGGTACCGCTCGGCCAGTCCCCGGTCGATCTCCTTGACCAGCCAGCTTTCCTCGGTCTCTCCATCGGGAACCGGGAATCGTGGCATGTAGTTCGCCTTGGTGTCGAACTCGACATTGCACCGCTCAGCGATGAGCAGGGTATTGTCGCAGGATTCCGGATAGTCGCGGAACAGATCGCGCATCTGCGCGGCGGATTTCAGATAGAACTCGTCCGCGTCGAACTTGAATCGCTTCGGATCGTCCAGGGTGCTGCCGGACTGAACACAGAGCAATGCGGCATGGCTGGTGGCATCCCCAGCGTTGACGTAGTGCAGATCGTTCGTCGCCACCAGCGGTAGTGAGAGTTCCTTCGAGAGTCGGATCAGATCGGTCATCACGCGACGCTCGATACCGAGACCGTGATCCATGACCTCGCAGAAGTAGTTGTCCGTCCCGAAGATGTCCCGGAAGTCGGATGCCGCCTGACGGGCTTCCTCGTACTGCCCCAGGCGAAGTCGGGTCTGTACCTCCCCGCTGGGGCATCCAGTCGTCGCGATCAGCCCCGCCCCGTACTGGCTCAGCAGCTCGCGATCCATCCGAGGCTTGAAGTAGTAGCCCTCGATCGACGCGAGCGACGAGAGCCGGAACAGGTTGTGCATTCCGGGCGTGGTCTCCGCCAGCAGCGTCATGTGCGTGTAGGCGCCGCTGCCTGACACATCGTCGCCAGAGTCCGTGCCGTTTCCCCAGCGGACACGCGTGCGATCCTGACGGGCAGTCCCCGGAGTTAGATACGCTTCGGTGCCGATAATCGGTTTGATGCCCGCGTCCGTGGCCGCACGCCAGAACTCGAAGGCACCAAAGACGTTGCCATGATCGGTCATCGCGATGGCAGGCATATCCTGCTCGATCGCCGCGGCAATCAGAGGGCTCAGTCGGGCTGCACCGTCGAGCATCGAATACTCACTGTGAACGTGCAGGTGGACGAACGATCCAGGCGATGTCATCGGCACCGTCCTTGCTCCGCCCAGGCGGTGACCACATGCATCTCGAACTCCGATCCACAACAAGACGTTGACTCTTTCGATCGAACCAAGCCATCCCATCGCGTGACAAACAACTAGATCGTCGGCGAGCCACAACCTTTCGTTGTGGTGGTAGGCTGATCCCGTGGATGTAGAGGGAGTGCGGACGTTCGTCGCGGCCGCCGATCTAGGGCAGTTTCAGGAGGCCGCAGCCGACCTTGGAGTGACCCAGCAGGCGGTGTCCAAGCGCATCGCCGCGTTGGAACGAGAGCTCGGCGTCACACTGTTCACCCGAACTCCGCGCGGCACGCAGCTCACCGTTGACGGCCAAGCGTTCCTGCCTCATGCCCGCGATCTGCTGAGGATCGCGGTTCGAGCAGCAGAGTCGGTGCAGCCTGAGAAGCGGGCATTGCGGGTCGACGTCATTCATCGCCGCATTGCTCCGGCGGTCGTTCTTCAAGACTTCTACAACGGTCACCCCGATGTGGGGCTTGATGTCGTGACGCTGGCGAATGGAAACATCGAGACAGCAATCAAAGCGATCTGCGATGGCGTGATCGACGCATCCTTTCGTGCACTGACATCCCCCTGGAATCGCCTTCCGAAAGGCATCGTGGCAACTCCGGCAGTCAACTCATCACTTGAGTTGCTAGTCGGGCCTCATCACCCGCTGGCGAACAGGAAGCACTTATCCCCGAAACAGCTCGCCGGACACCGGATATGGATTC
Organism: Microbacterium sp. UBA7513; assembly: GCF_002478345.1. Classification (NCBI taxonomy): domain Bacteria; kingdom Bacillati; phylum Actinomycetota; class Actinomycetes; order Micrococcales; family Microbacteriaceae; genus Microbacterium; species Microbacterium sp. UBA7513. The sequence goes on along the minus strand of NZ_DLNJ01000037.1, from coordinate 14,768 downwards.
CCGGAATCGTGGACGGCACCGAATGGGCTGCCTACTACGAGGACTTCGCCGGCGCCTTCGACCTCACGATCGACGCGCTCGGCCCTCACTTCGGCGATGAAGCACTCATGGATCAACTCGCCGAATCCGCAGACCTTGCGACATTCGTTGGCGATCGAGACCGCTATCTCTGGCCGGCGCAATACGACCTTCGCCGCATCCCGTTGCGATCCCCGACGCCGATGTACCCCTACTCGCTGCTGTGGCTCAAATCGAACCCGCATCCGGGCCTCGCCGCCCTGCGGTCCTACTTGGATGCGACAGTCCAGCGCGAGGCGGATAGTCGGGACGTTTGGCTGCCCAGGGGAACAAAGACCTGAGCTCCTAAGCACCCAGGACTCGCGCAATCCAGTTGTTTCTCGTAGCAACCGCTTGTGACGAGACCCGCGAATCGGGCGCGAACACGTCGAACCCGTGGAAGCCTCCCGCCCATACGTGCAACTCCGCCTGACCACCCGCGCTCCAAATGGATGTCGCGTAGGCGACATCCTCGTCACGGAACACCTCGGCGCTGCCGCAATCGATGTACGTCGGAGGAAGCCCGGCCACGTCCGCGGCTCTGGCGGGCGCGGCATAGATGGACACGTTCTCGGAGCCTCGGCGCTCGCCAAGCAGTGCAGTCCAGCCAGTGGCATTGCTTCCTCGGCTCCACGTCCCAGCCCCATCGAACTGGACCGTCGAAACAGTGCTGTCTCGATCGTCAAGCATCGGGCACATCAATAGTTGAGCGCACAGCGCCGGGCCCTGCCTGTCCCGAGCAAGGAGCGCGGTCCCCGCTGCGAGTCCTCCGCCGGCGCTTGCCCCTGCGACCATGAGGCGTCCTGGGTCGATGCCAAGTTCCTCAGAGTGGTCGGCCGTCCAGACGAGGCCGGCATAGCAGTCCTCGACGGGTATCGGGTCTGGATACTCGGGCGCAAGCCGATACTCGACCGTGACGATCACCGCGTTGAGGCGTTGCGTCCACTCGGCCAGACCCAGCACGCCGTTCCATCGGTCGCCCATGACCATGCCGCCTCCATGGATGTAATAGATGCATGGGCCGGCGCCGGTACGTTCCGGGCGCTGGATCACGCTAAGCACAATCTCGGTTCCGTCGTAGCTCGTCACCGCTACATCGCGCGCGACGAGGCCCCTGTCTTCGACGGCGCTCCGAGATGAACCAGGCATTGCAACTTGCCGTAGCTCGGGAATCATGTCGGCTGTCAAGGTCGCGGGAGCTGAACTCGTGATCGCCTCAACAACGGCTTCCAGCTCGGGATCGAAGGGTGGCCGTGCGTTGTTCATCAGAACTCCTTTGTCCGGATAGCCTCGGCCTCGGTGCTCCGAGCACGGTTCCCGAACCCCTTCCACGGCGCGGCCAAGCCCACAACTAATCGTTGTCTACTGATCTCATCAGCACTGCTGTTCCACGGTCAAACAACCATTTCGTCAGGCTCCTACAACTACTGGTTGTGCTTGCGCTTCCTGATGTCGCCGCCCTGAGCGTCGAGGTAGGCGGGTCTCGTCGCTGCGTGGATCGCCTGGGTCGCCTGTAGCGGCAACACTCCATTGCCGAGCGCCGTGATCTGCTGGTTCTGAGTGAGCTGGTGTGCCGGGTCGGTGACCCACCGAGCGGGCAGGCCCATGAGCCACTCCACGAACTCCGGTGCCGGTCTTGGCCCCTTGGCGTCGTTCAGGAGCGCGGGAGCCGGTGCAGGTCGTCCGGTGATGTGCTCCCATTGGGCGATGGCGTCGGCGTATCGTCCGCAGCGGCGAAGATGTCCTCGATCAGCGACCACAGCATCTCCGGTTCGCTGCTCCTGTTCCGCAAGCCAGTGGGTCCGTTCAGTGCCAGGTCGATGATCTGGTGGGACAGTGCGATTGTCCCTCGTCTCGCTCGTACCTGTTCCAGCGATTCCCCGCCGCGGGCCGAGTCGGTGGCAAGCGGGGTCCTGAACAGCGCCTTGGCGGTGAGCGAGGATGAAGATGCGAAGTCTGGGGTGAGGAGCGCCGACAAGGGATGCTGGTAGGCCGATCCATTGTGCGTCGTACCGCAGGTCGGCCAGATCGCCGAGTACGGCGCCGGCTGCCCGGAGAGGTCGAGCTGCGATGTCTCCCAGACCCCACGGGTCGGGTTCCATACTGCGAAGGGTTGCATCGCCGGGGGTTGCATGGTCGGGGTTGCGTTGCGCATCGTCTTCTCCTTCCAGGGGTGCGCGGACAGCCGGTGAGGACAGCAGGCCGCGGACGTTCTCGATGACCACGAGACGGGGTTGTAGCGCCTCGATCGCTTCGGCCATGTGCGACCAAAGCCCGGAGCGAGTGCCGGGGCGAGGCCGGCCCGCTTGCCAACCGTGGAAACGTCCTGACAGGGGAATCCGCCGCAGAGCACATCGACCGGGGGCACGTCGTTCCAGTCGATGGTGGTGATGTCGCCCAGGTTGGGAGCGTCGGGCCAGTGATGGGCGAAGATGCGAGCGACGCGCTGGTTGTTCTCGGAGAACCAAACGGTCTCGGCGTCGAGGGCGTATTCGACGGCGAGGTCGAGCCCGCCGTAGCCGCTGAACAGCGAGCCGACGCTGAGCGGGCGACCGCGGTTGTTGAGGTCGAGCATGAGGACTCCGGCGCTGACGGGCGATCCCCGGTCGGATTCCTCACAGGCACTCGCCGCCGGGCTGGTCAGCGACCAGGTGCTCGGCCACCCGATCCACCGCCAGCGCGTCTGCTGTCTGCTTCGCGCATTCCCAGGCGCACCGCCTCTATCGCGTCGTCCGACCACCCGCGCCGTGCGAACCAACAGCTCGCGCACTCCGCAGCTCTCGGAGCCATCACACGTCTTTCAGACGAGGCGCAAGGGTCCCGAGTCGCATCAGATGCGACCGGGCTCGCGGGCTCACCTGCCCTCCGTACAGCAGCGGAAGGAGCGGGCCAGGTGACGGTTTCGATGCGCGTGATGAGCGCAGGCGATGGCTACAAGTACCTGTTGAAATCCGTAGCCGCAGGCGACGGCGACCGGAGCCTGAGCACGCCGCTGACCCGCTACTACGCCGAGGCAGGAACACCGCCGGGCTTCTGGATGGGCTCGGGCCTGGGCCGGCTCGGGCACGGCGAGCTGGTCGAGGGAGCGCAGGTCTCAGAAGCCCAGCTCGCGCTGTTGATCGGGATGGGCCATGACCCGATCACCGGCGATCCGCTGGGCCGCGCCTACCAACGGTTCGCCTCGATCACGGAACGGATCAAGCAGCGCGTCGACGCCCTCGAGCCCGAGCTGGGGCCGTCCGCTCGAGCGCAGGAAGTGGTCGCGATCGAGGCGGAGGAAGCCGAGCGCGGCACCCGTCGCGCGGTCGCGGGCTATGACTTCACGTTCTCCGTGCCGAAGTCGGTCTCCACGATCTGGGCCGTCGCGGACGCCGGCACGCAAGCCCTGATCGCGGAGGCGCATCATGCGGCGGTTGCAGAGCTGGTTGCGTTCCTCGAACGCGAGGTTGCAGCAACCCGCGTCGGTGCAACCGGTCCGGACGGCGCGGTTGCGCACGTCGATGTCGCCGGCGTCGTGGCGGCGGCGTTCGATCACTACGACAGCCGTGCCAGCGACCCGCAGTTGCACACGCACGTCGTCATCAGCAACAAGGTTCTGACCGTGCAGGACGGCCGCTGGCGGACCCTTGCCGGCCGGCCGATGCACGCGGTGGTCGTCGCCGTCTCCGAGCTCTACAACGCCGCCCTGGCCGACCAGCTCACTCGCGTTCTCGGCGTGGAGTGGGAGGCGCGCGAGCGCGGCAAGGATCGGAACCCGGCATGGGAAATCGACGGCGTGCCCGACGAGCTGGTGACCGAGTTCTCCACCCGCTCCCGGCACATCGAGGCCGAGAAGGACCGCCTCATCGCCGAGTACGTCGTCAAGCACGGCCGGCAGCCCTCCGCCCGAACGGTGCTGAAACTCCGGGCACAGGCCACGCTCGCCACGAGGCCGGAGAAGCAGGTCCGGTCGCTGGCCGACCTCACCCGCGAGTGGCGCCAGCGCGCCAGCCGAGTACTGCGACGTGACGCGAACGACTGGGCGCGCACGCTCACCGCATCCACCCCGCAGGCGCCGCGGGGGGTGCTGCGCGCCGACGATGTGCCGCTGGATGTGGTGCGCGAGGTCGGGCAGACCGTGATGGAGACGGTTGGTGAGAAGCGTTCGACCTGGGCCCGCTGGAACCTGCACGCCGAAGCATCCCGGCAGTTGATGGGCTGGCGGTTCGCCAGCATCCAGGACCGGGAGGCGATCACCGGGCTCGTGGTCGATGCCGCCGAGCACGCTTCGCTGCGGCTGACGCCACCGGAGCTGGCGTCCAGCCCGTTGCAGTTCCGCCGCGTGGACGGCACCTCCCAGTTCCGCCCACACGCCTCGACCCTGTTCTCATCCGAAGTCCTGCTGTCCGCCGAAGACCGACTCCTGGCCCGCGCCGCGGCCACGACGGGACCGACCGTGCCGTTGGAGACGGTCGAGAGGATCGCCCGCAAGCCCGACGCACGCGGCCGGGTGCTCGGCGAGGATCAGGCCGCGGCCCTCGCCGCGATCGCGGTCTCCGGCCGGGTCGTGGACGTGCTGGTCGGTCCGGCCGGGGCTGGGAAGACGACGGCGATGAACGGGCTCCGGCGGGCGTGGGAGAAGGAGCACGGCACCGGGTCGGTGATCGGGCTCGCCCCCTCGGCGGTCGCCGCGCAGGTCCTCGCCGATGACCTCGGCATCGCCACGGAGAACACGGCGAAGTGGTGGCAGAACCACATCATGTACGGGGCCACGTTCACGGCCGGGCAGCTCGTCATCATCGACGAAGCCTCGCTGGCCGGCACGATGTCGTTGGATCGGCTCACCCGTGAAGCTGAGAAGGCAGGCGCGAAAGTCCTCCTGGTCGGCGATTGGGGCCAGCTCCAATCACCGGGCGCCGGCGGCAGTTTCGCCATGCTCGTGCACGCCCGCGACGACGCTCCCGAGCTGACCGATCTGCACCGCTTCACCAACGAGTGGGAGAAGAACACCTCGCTCCAGCTCCGCCACGGCCGCGCCGAGGCGATCGACACCCTGATCGAGCACGGCCGGATCACCGGGGGCGATGAGGAAGCGATGATCGACGCCGCCTACACCGCATGGCGGGGCGATCTTGCCGCCGGGCGCGCGTCGATCCTGGTCACCGAGACCCAGGCGACCGTCACCGAGCTGAACGCCAGAGCGCGGGCGGATCGGATCATTGACGGCACCGTGAACCCCACCCGCGAACTTGCCCTGCGCGACGGCACCGCGGTCTCCGAGGGTGATCTGGTCATCACCCGTGAGAACGACAGGCGGCTTCGCAACGGCCGAACGTGGGTCCGTAACGGCTCCCGGTGGATCGTCACCGGGGTTCGGGAGGACGGGTCGGTGAGCATCCGCCCGGCCGGGCGCAGGTTCGGCGGCGGGATCGTCCTGCCGGCCGACTATGTGGCGGAGCACCTGGAACTCGGCTACGCGGTCACCGCGCACCGTGCCCAGGGCGTGACCACCGACACCGCGCACGCGGTCGTGACCGCCACCACGACGCGGGAGAACTTCTACGTCTCCATGACCCGCGGCGCCCACAGCAATCACGCCTACGTCGCCGTCGACCGAGAGGACGCCGAACACGCGGTGCCGCATCCCGGCGACAACCCGAACGTCACCGCCCGCTCGATCCTCTACGGCGTCCTGCAGCACATCGGCGCCGAGCTGTCCGTGCACGAGACGATCACCGCCGAGCAAGACCGCTGGGGCTCGATCGCCCAGCTCGCGGCCGAGTACGACACCATCGCGCAAGCCGCCCAGCACGACCGCTGGGCCACCGTCCTGCAAGCCTCCGGGCTCACCGGCGAGCAGATCGAAGACGTGCTCGCCTCCGACGCCTACGGCGCGCTGTCGGCCGAGCTACGTCACGCCGAAGCCAACCACCACGACCTCGACGCGCTGCTCCCGCGTCTGGTCGCCGCGCGGAGCCTGGAGGATGCCGATGACATCGCCTCCGTCCTCCACGCCCGCGTCGCGCGCGCCACCGCTCGGCCCGCCGGATCAGGCCGCACCCGCAAACCCCCGAGACTGATCGCCGGGCTCATCCCGCACGCCGGCGGGCAGATGGCCGAGGACATGCGGCAAGCACTGGACGAGCGCCGCGAGCTGATCGAGGCCCGCGCCGACGCCGTGCTCCGTGGCGCTCTCACCGATGAGGAACCGTGGACGGCCGACCTCGGCACGGCACCGAGAGGCGAGAAGCAGAAGGCGGCATGGTGGCGCGCCGCCCACACCATCGCCGCCTACCGCGACCGCTACAGCATCACCGACGACCGAACCCCACTCGGGGCGCCGCCGGAGAGCACCAGCCAGAAGATCGACGCCATCCGCGCCCACGCCGCCCTCAACCGCGCCCACGCCATCACCAACGACGAGCAGCCGGCGCAGCAGGTACGACGGACCGCGGCGGCTCGGCCCGCTCGGAGCCTATGACGAGCGGAGTTGCACGGACCGAGCCACAACATGCCGTGAGTGTCGGTGCTCGCAGATACGGTCGAGACATGAGCGACACGGACAAAGTGAGCCCCTACGGCTCGGCGCGCGATCTTCCGTCCGTCAAGGAGATGGAGCAGCAGATCGCGGCGTTCAAGCTGCTTGGCTTGCTGCTGCCGAAGGCACAACGGAAGCAGCTCAAGGACTTGCAGAGCGAGCACGGGCGCATCATTGGGATTGTTGACACCTTCTACGGCCTTCTTGGTGAACGAAACTGGGTGTTTACCGGTGACTTCAATCTGCCTGCTATCGAGCACGTCGTCTGCGCCGAGGATGCGTCGATCGCTGAGGCGCGGCTCGTCGAGTACTACAAGTCAGCCGATCGGATCGCGTTCCCGCTCCGTCGCCTCCATCGCTTCGACGCGATGCGTCCGCGCATCCCGCTACTGAAGAAGGCGCTGATCGACTACGAGGCAGGCCGGTACTACAGCACAGTCCTTGTGTTGCTGTCAGTGATGGACGGCTTCGTCAACGACCTCGACACGGCGTCACGGCAAGGACTGCATGCCCGTCCCGTAGAAGACATGGTGGCGTGGGACAGCGTGGCCGGACACCATCTTGGCCTGAGCCATGCGCACCAGTCGTTCGTCAAGGGCTTCTACAAGACCGATACGACCGAAGTAACCGAGCTATACCGCAACGGCATCATGCACGGCACCCTGGTCAACTTCGATAACGAGGTCGTCGCCGCCAAAGCGTGGAATCGGCTCTTCGCGGTAAGCGACTGGGCAGACGCCCGGGAACGTCAGGCAAAGCCTGTCGAACCGACGCCAACGCTGCGCGCGTCCTTGACCCGCTGGAAGACGGTCCAAGACCAGAAGGCCAAACTCGAAGAATGGCACCCTCATCAGTACGAACCAGGCGCATCCACCGACAATCCGTCCGAGGTCGCTACGACGTGCGCGGACTTCTTACTGAGGTGGCAGAAGAAGCAATGGGCTCCCGCAGGCGCCCACTTCATGGAGCTCGGCAGCTCGCGATCTTCCGTCGGCAAGCTCGCCGTCGAGGCCAAGGACCTCTACCAGACACTAGACCTCACGGCATGGACGATCCTCGGCATCCGGCACGTTGCGGCCGCCGTCGCACACGTCGATGTAGAACTCCTCGTGAATGGCGTCACCTACCGAACCGATCTCCGATGGGTTCGCGTCGATGAAGCAGGAAGTACCGCGACAGAGTGGGAACCGGGCCGCTGGATGCTCTCGATGTACGGGCCATCCCATTTCCTGAAGCCCGAAACAGTAGTGACACGCTCAGACAGTGAGCTGGTACCCCGCACTGAGGCGGTCTCGACATCGACCGACGACATCGAAGCCGTCTAGTACACGCTGGTTGCGGTGTCGATCGAAGATGATCAGAGCGAGCGGCCCGGTCTTCCCCGCTGAGGGCGGCGGTCGAACTGCTGTCGAACCCCCGGCCCCGTCGCCGCTCGACTTGTCACCTCGTCGGCGTCAAGTAGGACAAGTAGCTCGCTGGGCTCCGTGATGAGTTGGGCGAAGCCTTGCCGGATGAGCTGGTTGGGGCCACTACTGGTTGCGCTGGTCACCGGACCGGGCACCGCGCCGACGCCCCGGCCGAGTTCGTGCGCGGCGATGACGGTGGTCATCGACCCGGATCGGGGACCGGCCTCGGGGATCACGGTCGCACCCGAGAGTGCCGCCAGCAGGCGGTTGCGAGCCAGGAACCTGTGTCTGGTCGGCGCGGCGCCCGGCGGCAGCTCGCTCACCAGCAGCCCGACATCTCCGATGCGACCCAGCAGTTCGCTGTGCCCGGCAGGGTAGGGACTGTCCAGCCCGCCGGCCAAGACGGCGATCGTGTGTCCGCTCGCGGCGAGCACGCTCTTGTGCGCGGCACCTTCGATGCCGTAAGCGCCACCGGAGACGACGACCCGTTCCTCATCGGCAAGACCTGTCGCCAGCTCGCCGGCGACGTGCTCGCCGTAGGAGGTCGCGGCGCGTGCGCCTGTGATCGTGGCCCGATCGCTCAGCGGTGTCGTCAGGAACGAGGCCGCGCCGCGTGTCCACAGCAGGTACGGGGCACGCTCGCCCAGGTCGTTCAGCCCGGCGGGCCATTCCTTGTCAGACGGGATGAGCGTGCCGAACCCGCGCCGTTCCGCCTGAGCGATCTGATCCGGCACTGCGGGTGTGACCCGCGCCGCCAGCCGTTCGCGCCACATCAGCACGTCGGCGCGTGCCAGGCCGGGCACTTCGTCGTCGGACTCGATCAGCCTCAGCGTCTCGACCCCGCCGTGACGGTCAAGGACGTACCCGGTGGTCGGGTCGTTCGGTTCGGCGACCATCGACAGCACGACTCGCGCCTGCCGCTCTCCCGGCACCTGCTCCGCCAATGTCGCCATAATCGGTGTCCTCTCGCTCCAAGGTCACCGACGAGGTACACGCTCTTGCGCTCAGCGAGGGGTTCCGTCCGTCACACGTCAGTCGTAGAATTTGGGACGAGGCAGGTTCAGCAAACTACGCGGGTCCTTCGGGACGGCCCCTCGCGGGCACTCGGTTCATAGCCGCCTCCACGACGGAACACCGTCGTGCTATGACGAGGAAAGAGAAACCCCGCGATGATCCGCGCATCCGTGGCACTCAGCGCACGAGGCTATGGCGTGCTCCGTTACGCACCCACCAACCTGTTGCTCATCGCGATCCGCACTCGCCGTGGCCTCAAGTGGGGCATCCCCGCGATGCTCCTGACTGTGCCCTACTTCTACGCCGCCGCGATCTGCACCACGATCATCAACGACGACGGTCCCGGCTGGCTCTACCTGCCGGTCCTGCTGTTCGTCTGGAACGCCTTCAAGTTCCTCTGGATCGGACCCGTCAGCCTCGTCCAGCTAGCCCACGCCCTGGCGGACGAGAGGAGGCTGCGGCCGGCACGCCCAAAGCGAGATGGCGAGGGTGCGTCTCAAGGAAAGCCGCAACGCCTGAACTGGGAGGAGTGACTGAAGCCCCAGGTGCGCGTAGACCGGGGCATCGCACCCTCACCTGTCGAGTAGCCGAAGGGAGCGGTCAACGCCTAGACCCGCGTCGGAACACCGCTCGCGAATCCGACCGCCAACGGGACGAACGTGGGAGAATCAACAGGACAGTCAGGCTCAGGTCGCCGATCGGAGCGAGGAACGCGAGGAGGCGGCCGAGCATGTGGACCGACAACGAGACCGACCGCGACTTCCTCAACTTTGAGGGCGTGGCAGACACCATTGCGGAAGTCATCGTCAGCGCTGATGGACGGCCCGTATCGATCGGGGTCTCCGGTGCTTGGGGCGTCGGCAAGTCCTCGATGATCAAGCTGACCAAGACGTCGCTTGCCAAGCATCAGCCCAAGCAGAAGCCGGAAAAGTTCGTCTTCGTGGAGTTCAACGCATGGCTGTATCAGGGCTATGACGACGCCCGCGCAGCGCTCCTTGAGGTCATCGCCCACAAGCTTGAGGCCGAGGCAAAAGCCCGCAGCACGGGGGTCGACAAAGCCAAGGACTTTCTCTCGCGGGTGCGGTGGTTCCGGCTCGCCAAGCTGATCGCATTGCCCACTGCATCGATGGCGCTGGGACTTCCGCCAGTAGGACTCGCAGGCGAGATTTCGGATGCTTTCAAAGACGCGGCCTCCGGAAATCTAAGTGGTGAGGAACTGGAGTCGCTGGGAGAGCAGGCGTCAGCTACGGCTGGCGCTGCCGCGGCCCTGATAAAGCCGAAGGAGGCGGTCTCGCCGCCAAAGGAAATCCAGGCCCTTCGCAACTCTTTCGAGAACGCGGTCAAAGCACTTGATATCACGCTCGTGGTGCTTATCGATGACCTGGATCGGTGTATGCCAGGCACGACGATATCGACCTTGGAAGCTATTCGACTCTTCTTGTTCCTTGATCACACGGCCTTCGTCATCGCCGCTGATGACAACATGATCAAGTACGCCGTCAAGAAGCATTTCGGTGGACTCGAGAATGACGAACTAATCACCAACTACTTCGACAAGCTGGTACAGATACCTATTCGCGTGCCGGCTCTCGGAACGCAAGAGGTTCGCGCCTATCTCATGATGCTGTTCATCGAGAACAGCGACCTTGACCAGACGCAGAAGGACCACCTTCGGACGTCGATCGCCGGTCAACTCCGAGAGTCTTGGAAGGGCAAGCGCGTTGATCGGTCATTCGTGAGTAATTGCGGAGTTGACCTTAAGCCCGCGCTGCTTGCTCGGCTTGAGACTGCGGAGCGGTTGGCGCCGTTGATGACAACTTCCGAGCGGATCGCGGGAAACCCCAGGCTGATCAAGCGGTTCCTCAATGCGCTTTCGATTCGTATGACCATCTCGACTGCACAAGGCGTCGGCGTGGACGAAGCGGTCTTGGCGAAGCTGCTTCTGTTCGAACGCTTGGCGTCGCCAGCGGCGTACGCCGCGTTGACTGCGGCAGTGAACGTCGACCCGGACGGAATGCCTCAGATCTTGACTCCTTGGGAAGACGCGGCCACGAAGGAGGAGGAGTTCGAGCCCGACGAGGCATGGGACGAACCGTTCGTTCGCGAATGGTTGGCGCTTCCGCCAGCCCTCGGCCAGACAGACCTTCGTGGCGCGCTCTACGTAGGACGTGAGCATGCTCCGTTGGTCACCGCATCGGATCGTCTCTCGTCTGCTGCGGCCGACCTGCTTCAAGCACTTGTTGAGGACCCCCAGGAGTCGCACGCCCTCGTTACTCAACTCGCGGCGCTGCCTCGAACCGAGTTGTCAATCTTGATGGATCGCGTTCTTGCGCGCGCTCGACAGGTCCAAGAGTGGGGGGCTCCGCCAATCCTGGATGCCTGCATTGCTCTAGCTGCCGCTGACCCAAACCAAGGACGAAGCCTCGCAGGTTTCCTCATCGAGCGACCCGGCAAACAGATTCAGGCAAGTATCGTGCCAAAGATCGAGTCGGAGCCCTGGGCCGCCGATGTATTCAAGCACTGGACCAGCGCCGTGGATGTCGAGGGTCCAGTAAAGAGGGTCATTGAGGGGAGGGTCAAGAGTGGGAACGTCGCAAAGTAGCACCGGACCAGGTGCCGGAGTCGATCTCGTCCCACCGTGGGCCGACGACGTGCCCGCGGACGACCCATCCAAGGCCGACGCCGACGACACCTCCAACGAGCCCGATCAAGACCGGCCGCAGGAAGCACCACCCGCACGGTTCAGGGACACACGCCGAAGTCTCGGAAGCTATGCCCGAAACGGTGACAGCCGAGACCTGCACCGGGCGCTCGGCCACTATGTAGGAAGCGGCTACGGTGGCACCGCGACCATGACGCGTCGGCTCGGCGGAACGGCCGCGACAGCCGGGCGTCTGGGAACGATGTTCCAGTCTGGCCGAACGCCGGACGGGACATCGCTCCGTGACGCAGCTCTGGCTAATGGGAGCGACGCGAATGCTGTACTCGACGCGATCGTTGACGCCGCTAGTCCCGCGGACGGAACGCAGGACAAAGAAGTATCACGCCTCTCGATCCGCAATGCGCTATCCGATTTACTAGTGCGGTTCCCCGATGCGGACCTGTTTGCGCTGACTGAAGCACAGAGGAACTACGTGATCGAGCGCTATGCAGCCCTCGACGTGTATGCGCGGTTCTGCCTTGACTTGCAGAAGACTGTGCTGGACAAGGCCCCAGATGCAGTCACCGGGATGCGCCGACTGAGATACATCCGCGAGTTTATCTCAGAGCAAGTCTCGGCCTCGTTTCGCAAGATCCGAGACGATAGTGCGGCCCCGACGACCAGGAGCATTGCTCAACTTACCCGTGCGGCGCTCCGCGAGACGCTGGCAGTTTTCGAGGAGTACACCTCATGAAATACCTCAGCGTTCCCAAGTTGACGGCCAGCGATCGAAGCGGGGAGCAAACTCCGATCGTGTTGTTCGGACATGGCGACACCAGCGACGTACTCACGGCGGGGTGGTCTGCTGCGGAGAAGGTTCGCCGACAGAAGCTGATGCCAGATGCCGCAGCCTGGGACTTGCTCGCTATCGCCCTATCAGTTGTTGTCGCCGACGGGGCGACATTGCGAAGCGCGAGCCCAGACGGATGGACCCGGCAGATCGAACTTGAGATCGCGTTGAGTGATCCGGATCGATGGAACCCGCACGCCGACGCAATCGCTACGGCGTTGAAGTTCCTCACCACCGATCTTTGGACAATATCGTTTCGAGACGGCGGAGCAATTCCGACCCCGCCTAAGAAGCCTCGATACCCGACGAGTGACGCTGTTGCGCTCCTATCCGGCGGCCTCGATTCTTTGATTGGTGCGATTGACCTCACTGCGGCAGGGACGACGCTGCTCGCAGTCAGCCAAACGGTGCGTGGAGATGCGGCAAAGCAGGACCGGTTTGCTCAGCGGATTGGCGGCGGTATCGATCACCTTCAACTCAATCACAACGCCAGTACTCCTCGTGGTCAGAAGGAGACCTCACAACGGTCTCGATCTCTGATCTTTCTGGCATTCGCCGTGCTGGCGGCAACCGCTACTCGTCGCTACGCCTATGGCCAGCCGGTACCTCTCTACGTGAGCGAGAACGGATTCATCGCGATCAACCCGCCGTTGACGGCGGCTCGCGTGGGAAGCCTCAGCACTCGAACCGCGCATCCCGAGTTCCTAGGACGGATGCAAAGCATCTTCGATGCGGTAGGGCTCAACGTCCAGATCAAGAACCCCTACGCGGAGAAGACCAAGGGCGAGATGCTTCGCGACTGTCTTGACCAAGACCTGCTCTCGACCGAGGCGCCGCTATCGACAAGCTGTGGTCGATTCCAACGCTTCAACTACAGGCATTGCGGTCGATGCGTCCCATGCCAGATTCGACGTGCCTCGTTCGAGGCGTGGGGATGCCCAGATCCGACTGAGTACGTGTACGACGACTTGGCTATCCAAGACGAAGACCATGCAGCGTTTGACGACGTGCGCTCGGTAGCCGTCGCGCTGCTCACCATCGAACAGGACGGCTTCGACCGTTGGCTCGGACCGACTCTCAGCTCTCCGCTAATCCATAACCGGCTCGAACTTCGAGACATGCTCCAGCGTGGTTTCGGCGAACTGCGGAGAGTCCATGAGAGGTACGGCCTAGTGTGATCGACTTCCACTGCCACCTTGATCTCTACCAATCGCCATCTGCCGTGGCCGACGAAAGCCAGCGCCGCGGTGTCGGTCTGCTCTCGGTCACCACAACGCCTTCCGCGTGGAACGGCACCGCGAGACTCGCTGAGGGACGTCCTGCGATCCGCACTGCGATTGGTTTGCACCCTCAACTCGCAGGGCAGCGGAAGCATGAACTAGCTCTTTTCGACAGCTACTTGGCGAGCACACCCTTCGTTGGTGAAGTGGGCCTAGATGGGTCACCCGAGTGTCGCACCTTCTGGGAAGACCAGTTGGAAGTCTTCGACCACGTGCTTCAAGCATGTAGCACCAGCGACGAGAAGGTCATTTCGATCCACAGCCGTAGAGCGGCTAAAGATGTACTTGACCAGCTTGACCGGTACGCGCAGATCAAGACCCCGGTGCTCCACTGGTTCTCGGGCTCACGCTCACAGATGGAACGTGCGACAGGGCGCGGATGTTGGTTCAGCGTCGGACCCGCGATGCTGGCTGGAACGAAAGGCAGAGACCTGGTTGCGCTCATGCCCAACGACAAGATTGTGCTTGAGACTGATGGACCGTTCGCACAGGTGCGGCGTCAGGGACTGAACCCGTGGGACATCGCTCTAGCTCTCCGCTCGATCGCGGATGTATGGGGCGTGACCGAGCACGAGGCGAAGCAGCGGATCGAACGCAACGAGCGGGCCCTTCTCGCCCCTGTCGCGGACGCACTCGACGTCAATCACTGAGGGCGGTGCCGGAGCATGTCCGCGACGATCGAGCTCCGCACGTTATTGGCTATCACGAACCGCGTTCCATCACCATCAGGGACCAGCGTCGCGGATCAACGACGGCAGGCGCTCAGACCCCTTGACGCGGTCAAGCATGTGGACGATGGAGGCGCCCTCATAGGGGTGGCCAGTGGGCGGCTCAGTGGCTCTTCGAGGCGCGCGACGAGGGGGACCAGAAGGGGACCAGAACCATGCAAACCATGCATCTCGTGACACGCTCTGCATGATCTGCGGCCCGAAATCACGCGGAAATCGGTCTCGCGGGAGCCATCTGGACGCCTGGGGGTCACCTGGAGTCCCGCGGGGTGGTG